>JANXRW010000077.1 GCA_025356655.1 Betaproteobacteria bacterium
GATGGTCAGGGACTTCTGCGCAGCGTCGAAGTCCACGCCCCGGACGTACCAGGGCTCCGAGATGCCGAGGGCGGCGGCGAACAGTTGGTTGCTCATGGCGGGGCTTCCCAATCGAGAATTGAAAGCCCGATTCTGCCCCAGTCGGGCAACTGTGGCAGGCAAGAAGGCGGCCGTAGCCTCAGGCATTCATGCCACCAGCACCCACTCGGAAATCAATAGAGCCACAATTTTCCTGTTCACGTGACCAGCGAAGGCTTGTTACACTCATCGCTCGCTAGGGTACAGCGGTTGAAGCGGCCCGACTTGGTCGGGTCAGAACGGTGAAGGCTCCAGAGTAAACAGGCGGCTTGGCGCGATTGTTCACATCTATCTTCCCTACGCGTGGCGGATCACGCCTACGCTTGGCTCCTCGGTCTTGCCGCCGGGCAAGGGTGTTTTGTCGGTCGCTGCGGATGCGGCAATAGCTTACTCGGCCTGAAGCTCACGCGGGCCCACCCCATGCGGTGCTGCCATTTTTACCGACGATTCCTCAGCGGTTTCCCCGAGACCCATGCATCCGGACGCTCTTAGCGACGCTTTCGCCTGCATCATCGAGCAGGCCGTCGAGCCCATGCTGGTCACCTGTGTCGACGGGGTGCTACTGCTGGCCAATGCGGCCGCACGTGCGCTGCTGGGTTGGCCCGCCAAGGGACCTTGCGGCCGCCCCCTGGGCGAGGTGCTCGGACTGAACCTTGTACTCGCCCATGCGCTGGAGGTCCCGGCCTTGCTGCGTCGCTCGGATGGGTCCTCATTTCCAGCCTCCCTGCGCGTGGCCGCTTGGAGCGCCGGGGCGCAGGCGCGGGGCTTCACTGTGGGTCTGCGCGAGCTCAGCGCGCTCGACGAGATCCAGGCGAGACTGCGTGCGGCCGAGTCGAGATACGCCCATCTGCTTGCCATGGTTCCCGAAGGCATCCTACTGCAGGATGCTCGCGGCGGGGTGCGTGCTTGTAACGATCGAGCGCAGGAATTCCTGGGCATTAGCCCCCGCAGCCCGACGCCATGGGCGAGCGACTGCATGCTGCGCGAAGACGGCAGCGCCATGCCCCAGGACGAATGGCCACCGCTACTCGTCTTGCGTACCGGTATTCCCGTGCGCGGCGTGACCCTGGGCGTGCGTCAGGGCGAGCGCTTGGTTCGGTGGCTGCAGGTGAGTTCGGCGCCGCTGTGGGATGGCGATGGCGTCGGGCCGGAGGCGGTCATCACCGTCCTGGTGGACGTGAGTGCCCGCCTCGCGTGCGAGGCGGTCTTGCGCAAGCGGGGTGACTGGTTTGCAGCGGCCGCGAATGCCTCCCTCGACTCCGTCTACATCTTGGGGAGCATCCGCGACGGCGCAGGGGTGCTGGTGGACTTCCGGCCGGTGTTCATCAACCGCAATGCCGCGGACCGGCTGGGCACCCCGCCCGATGCGCTGGCGGGCGCGTCGATGCGCCGCTATGCGGAGCAAAGTCCATCCATGGCGCAGATCTTCGACATTTGCCGGGAGGTGGTGGAGACCGGCGTACCACAGGTCATGGAGTCGAGTGGCATGAGTCCGGGGACAGCCAAGCGCTGGATGAGTCGGGCCATCTCTCGGGTCGACGATGGCGTGCTAGTGACTTCCAGGGACATGACCGACCGTAAACGCTACGAGGATGCGCTGCGCAAACTCGTGCACGTAGACACCCTTACCGGCTTGCCCAATCGGCGTATGTTTCTGGACCTCCTGGAGAAGTCCTGCCAACGCATGCGCCGCCGCGGCGGCGGCGTCGCGCTGCTGTTCGTCGATCTGGATGATCTCAAGGGCGTCAATGACCGTCTGGGGCACGCCGCCGGTGACGAGTTGTTACGGGCGTTCGGCCATGCCCTGCGCGCGGCGGTGCGGGCTACCGACAGCGTGGCGCGATTGGCCGGTGACGAGTTCACGGTGCTCCTCGAGGATCTGCATGGGCCTGAGGAGGCGGAATCGGTGGTCGAGAAACTGCTCGCTGTACTGGAGTCGCCGGCTTGCATCCATGGCCACGAGGTACCGCTCAGCGCGAGTGTGGGCATGGCTTACCGCAGCGCCGCAGAAGCCGATCCGGATGAACTCCTGGCCTCAGCGGACGAGGCCATGTACCGTGTCAAGCGACGGCGCCGTGCAGCACGGCTGCGAGCGTGAGGCCAGACCGGGTTGCACCGTCCGGCTACCATGCTGAAATGGCAGGCACGGCCGCGTCACCTGCGAAGTAGTCCCCTCCGGGAGGTGCCATGCCTGTAGCACTCAGTACCGAATACAAGGGATTCATCATTACTTCGCGCATGGCGCAGGACGCGGCCGTACCGACAGTGACCATCCAGTCGGCCTGGACCGCGTCCTCAGCGCGCGTCGAGCGTAGCTTTGAACTGCCCGCGGACACCCCTCGGTTCGCAGGGGTGGGCGAAGCGATCAGGGCCGGCCTCGATTTCGGCGAGGCGGTGATCGACGGGCGCGTGGAATCATCCCTCGGGTCCTTCCCGCCCGCGCCCGAGGACGGCCTACGGACTTAGATGGCGGCGGCGATTGCGCGGCCCAGGTCACTGGTGCTCGCCGTCCCTCCCAAGTCGGGCGTGCGCGGCCCATCGCTCAGGCAAGCCTCGATGGTCTCGACGATGCGGGCCGCAGCCTCGGGATATCCCAGGTGCTCGAGCAGCATTGCGCCAGACCAAATCTGCGCCACCGGGTTAGCAATGTTGCGGCCGTAGATGTCCGGTGCTGAGCCGTGCACGGGTTCGAACAGTGACGGGAAGAGTCGCTCCGGGTTGATGTTGGCCGAGGGGGCGACCCCAATGGTGCCGGCGGTGGCTGGTCCCAGGTCCGAGAGGATGTCACCAAAGAGGTTCGACCCGACGATCACGTCGAAGCGCTGTGGGTTGAGTACCATCTGGATGGTGAGGCCGTCGATGTGGTACTGGTTCGTGCTCACCTCCGGATAGGCTTTGGCGGCAAGCGCGAAGCGCTCGTCCCAGTAGGGCATGGTGATGGCGATACCGTTGGACTTGGTCGCCGAGGTTACCAGCTTGCGCGGGCGCTTCATCGCGAGCTCGAAGGCGTACTTCATGATGCGGTCCACCCCCTTGCGGGTAAAGATGGACTGCTGCATCGCCATCTCGCGGTCCGTTCCCTCGAACAGGCGCCCGCCCACGGAGGAGTACTCACCCTCGGTGTTCTCCCGGACCACGAAGTAATCGATGTCGCCAACCTTGCGGCCGGCCAAGGGGCAGGGCACGCCCGGCATCAGCCGCACGGGGCGCAGGTTCACGTACTGGTCGAAGCCGCGGCGGAACAAGATGAGGGAATCCCACAGCGAGACATGGTCGGGAACCCGCGCGGGCCAGCCGGTGGCGCCAAAGAATAGGCAGTCGTGGCCGCCGATGCGATCGCGCCAGTCCGGGGGCATCCAGTAACCGTGCCGGTCGTAGTTGTCGCAGTTCCAGTCGAAATTGTCGAAATGCAGGCCAATCCCGAAACGGCGGGCGGCGGCATCCAGCGCCTCCACCCCCCAGGGCATGACTTCCTTGCCGATACCGTCGCCGGCGATGACTGCGATCCTGTGCGTGCCCATGGGCTCCATTCCTTGTTCGGGTCGGGGGGGCGATCGGCAGCCCGCGGGCCGCACGATCACGCGAGCCTGCATTGTAGCGGCGCGCGCGCTGGGTGGCGGGGGCCTTCGCCCCTGCCCGCGCAGTGGGATAATCCGGCTTTGTCGCCGGGGTGTAGCTCCTACAGCCACCGGATCACCTTTCGCGGACCATGGTGCAACAATGACGATCCTGGAATATGACTACATCATCGTAGGCGCGGGCTCCGCGGGTTGCGTGCTCGCCAACCGCTTATCGGCTTCAGGCAAGCACTCGGTACTGTTACTGGAGGCGGGGCCGGTCGACCGGAGCCCGTGGATCCGGATCCCGCTGGGCTACGGCAAGTTGTTCAAGGATCCGCGCTACAACTGGCTATTCAGGAGCGAACCTCAGGCCGGGCTTGACGGGCGCGTGATCGCGCAGCCGCGAGGCAAGGTCCTGGGCGGTTCCAGTTCCATCAACGGTCTTGTCTACATCCGCGGCCAGCGCGAGGATTTCGACGCCTGGCGCCATGCCGGGAACCCCGGCTGGGGCTGGGACGACGTGCTGCCCTACTTCCGCCGCAGCGAGGACCAGAGTCGGGGTGCTGACGTGCTGCACGGGCAGGGAGGGCCCCTGGCGGTGTCGGACCAGCAGGAAGAACATCCCCTGTGCGATGCCTTCATTGCCGCAGCGGCACAGCAGGGCATAGTCCGCAACGACGATTTCAATGGCGAGCATCAAGAAGGCGCCGGGTATTTCCAAACCACGTCCCGGCACGGCTTGCGCTGCAGCAGTGCCGTGGCTTACCTGCACCCCGCTGCCCGTCGGCCGAACCTCCGCGTGCGCACCACAGCGCTGGTCCGGCGCGTGCTCTTCGAAGGTCGCCGTGCCCGTGGCGTGGAATGGAGCGGTGAAGGCGGCATCGAGCAGGCGCGGGCCCGTAGCGAGGTCATCCTGTGTGCCGGCGCGCTACAGTCTCCGCAGCTACTGGAGTTGTCGGGCGTGGGGCAGGGGGAGCGGCTGCAGGCCCTGGGCATCCCCGTGGTGCAGCATCTGCCGGGGGTGGGCGAGGACTTCCAGGATCACTTGCAGGTGCGCACCGTATGGCGCGCGCGCGGCACCCGGACCATCAATGACGAGTTGCGCACCTCCTTGGGGAAACTGCGCGCAGGGTTGCGCTACGTGCTGGCGCGCAAGGGGCCGCTGGCGGTGAGTGCGGGCTACGCGGGGGCGTTCTACCGTACGCGCCCGGAACTCTCCCGCCCCGATGTGCAGGTCCACTTCGTGCTATTTAGCACGTCGCGCATGGGTGAGCGCCTGGATCCCTGGTCCGGGTTCAGCGCCTCGGTTTGCCACCTGCAGCCCCGCAGTCGCGGGACCGTGCACCTGCGTAGCCCCGACCCCTCGCAGGCACCCGCCATTGATCCAAATTATCTTGCCGATGAACTCGACCGAACCACCAACGTGGCAGGGCTTCGCATCCTGCGTCGCATCATCGGTTCCGCAGCCCTGGCGCCCTATGTCGAATCGGAAGTTGAACCCGGGGCGCCGGTACAAACCGGTGACGACCTGCTCGCCTTTTGCCGGAAGGTGGGCGCGTCCATCTACCACCCGTCCTGCAGCGCCCGCATGGGCAGCGACGACCGGGCCGTGGTGGACGCGCGCCTGCGGGTGCACGGGGTCGAGGGGCTTCGTGTGGTGGATGCTTCGGTGATGCCGGCGGTGGTTTCGGGAAACTCCAACGCAGCGGTCATCATGATCGCGGAGAAGGCCGCGGATATGATCGCCGCTGAGGATTAGGCCCAGCGGCGGCCGCGCACGGCTCAGGCGACCGGGGGCAGGTCCAAGCGCACGATCTCGCCGACGCTCTGCGCGTTCGCGGGCGGGTAGATCTCCAGTACCTTGGGATCGTGCCCCGGCACCACCCGGTCGCGCGAACCCGCCAGACGGATCAGGGTCTGGTGCCCCTCGAGCATGTGGGCGACGTTGTATACCACGGGGAAGGGGCGTGCCTCATCCATGTTGGCGTAGAAGTGGGTCGCGTCCGACGCCAGCACCACTGGGCCGCGTTCGGTCAGCACGCGCACCACCTGCAGCCCCTTGGTGTGACCTCCCACCCAGTGCACGCTCAGGCCCGGCGCGAGTTCATCCGTGCCGTCGTGGAAGCGCACGCGTCCGGCAAACAGGCGCTGCACCATGGCGCTCACATCCAGGGCGTCGTAGGGGTGGGCGATGGCGCTGTGGCACATGTCGCGCCCGGTGCAGTAAGCCATCTCCGTATCCTGCAGGTGGTAGCGTGCGCGCGGGAACAGGTCGTGGTTGCCAGCGTGGTCATAGTGCATGTGGCTGATGATCACATCCTCCACCGCCAGGGGATCGACGCCCACGGCCTGGAGCCCCTCGTCGGGGCTACGCAGCAATTTGCGGCCGCGCTTTTTACCCATGTCTGCGTCAAAACCGGTGTCGAGCACGAACACGCGGTCGCTCCCCACGATGGCCCAGACGAAGTAGTCCAGGGGCATGGGTCCGTCGTGCGAATCGCCGCCGATGAAGTTCTCGCTCGCGCGACGGTCGTGGTGCCCGTAGCGGATGGCGTAGATCTTGTAGGGGGCGGGGCTGTGCATAGGGGAAGTCTCCTCGGTCGGCGGTGCGCGCGCGGCGGTGTTGTGGCCTCAGGCGGGGAAGGGCTGGCTGTCCTAGCCCCGGCCGACGCGCCAGGCGTCGTAGAGGGCACGGGTGGCCGCATCGGGTGGATAGGTTCCGGACAGGGCGGCACCAGCACGGATGCGCTCGAGGACGAAGGCTTCCAGGTGGTCAAGCTCGGCGGCCCAGGCGGCGACTTCGTCGGCCAGGTGCCGTGGGATGCAGACAACGCCGTCGGCGTCGCCCACGAGAATGTCACCGGGCATGACCAGCACCTCGCAACAACCCACGGGGACATTCCAGTCCACGGCCAGGTGTCGGGCCAGGTGCGGCGGGGAGGCGCTCGACCGGGCATAGACCGGGAAGTCCATGGCGGCGAGTGATCCGGTGTCGCGCACGCACCCGTCCACCACGCAGCCTGCCGCGCCGCGCACCTGCATCCGCGTGAGGTAGATATCCCCACCGATCGCTGCTTCGGTGATGCCGCGGCCTTCCACCACCAGGACTTGGCCTGGGCCCAGGCTTTCGATGGCGCTGCGCTGGGGGTAGCCTGGTGCCGTTATGCGCTCGAAGGTGGCTAGGTCCTCGCGCGAGGGGACGCAGCGAAGCGTCACGGCCTCGCCGACCACGCGCGAAGCGGCCGACATTGGCCGCAACCCAGCGAGGTAAGTGTTGCGAAGCCCCAGTTTGAAGAGCTGCGTGGTGATTGTGGCGGTGGCCACGCGCGCGAGCGTCGCGAGCGTGGCGGCAGTGGGAGCGGTGGTAGCCATGGCCTCAAGCCGCCGGAGCAGTATTGCGGATGAAGCCCGCTTGGTCCTGTGCCGCCCCAAGGAGTAGCCCCAAGTCCGTCCCCGCGAGTATGAAGCGCATGCCTAGCGGCAGGTACTGCTGCAGCAGTTCCCTGCTGTACACCCCGCCCATGCCCGGCCATTTGCCGTGGCGGCGGCAGGCAGCCACGACCTTTTGCAAGGCCGCGCCCACGCGCGGGTCGGTGAGTTGCCCCGGGATGCCCATTTCCAAGCAAAGATCGTTGGTTCCCACCAGCAGGATGTCGACGCCCGGCACCTGCGCGATACGCAGGGCGTTCTCGATGGCCAGCGGGGTCTCCAACATGACCACGATCAGTGTCGCCTCGTCGAGTTCCCGCACCACGTCGGTGGCGGGCCGGTTGGCGAAGCCGAAATGCGGGTAACCCCCGGCGATGGAACGTTGCCCGCGCGGCGCAAAGCGCAGCGCGCGCACCACTTCCTCGGCCTGCTCAGGCGTGTCCACGTGGGGCATGACGATGCCCAGCGCGCCGCCGTCGAGGCAGCGCGCTGCCAGCGCCAGCTCACCGGCGGGTACACGCACGATGGGCGTTATGCCGGCACTGAGCGCGCCCACGGAGATCGTGTAGGCGCTCTCCACGGAACAGGGGCCGTGCTCCAGATCGATGAACAGATAGTCGAAGCCTGCTGTTTTCATGATGGGGGCGATCTCGCCGCTGCGCACTATGCGCACGCCAATGCCGACGCTGACGGCGCCGGCAGTGAGGAGTTGCTTGCTGGGATTGGTAAGGGCCATGGGCTTTAGTGAGAGTCCGGGTAGGGAGGCGGCGTCGAAATTGGGTGGGGGTGCCAACCGCCTAGCGGGGGCGTCCACCGTCGGCGAGCAATACCTGGCCGGTCATGAAGCGTGAGGCGTCCGAGGCCAGGAACAAGACCACCTCCGCGATGTCCTCGACTTCGCCCAGCCGACCCAGTGCGCTCGTGCGCGCCACCTGCTCCTGGCGCGAGGGCGGGACCACCGACTGCATCATTTCGCTGCGCGTCATCCCCGGTGCCACGGCGTTCACGCGGATGCCGCGCGGGCCTAGTTCCATGCCCAGTGTACGAGTCAGGGCGTCCACGGCCGCCTTGGAGGCGCTGTAGACACAGTTGCCCGGGTGATTGTTCTGGCCGGCGAGCGAGGAAACGTTGACGATCGCGGATCCTTCCGTCATCACCCGTGCGGCGGCTTGGGTGGTGAACAGCAGTCCACGCACGTTGGTATCGAAGAGCCGCGCATAGTGTGCCTCGTCGATGGCATCGAGCGCTACGAACTGCGCCACCCCCGCATTGTTGACGAGGACGTCCAGTCGGCCGAATGTCGTAACCGCTGCGTTCACGATGGCCGCGGCGGCCGGTGTTCGCGTGAGGTCGGCCTCCAGTGCCAGTGCGCGCCCCCCGGCGGCCTCGATGGCAGCCACGACCTCGAGGGCCTGGCTGCGCTCGCGCGCGTAAGTAAGGACAACGGCCGCGCCGTGCCGGGCCAGCAGAAGTGCCACCGCCTTGCCGATACCGCGACTGCCCCCCGTCACTAGCGCCGTTTTACCCTTGAGTGCTTGCTCCATCGTCCTGTGCCCCTTGCTCATCTGGAGCCGTAGTTTGGGCCGTTCCGGCGGCGGCCACAAGCGAGCGCCAGATCCCCCTGTAATTCTCGTCGTGGCTGCCAGAGAAGCTCCCGGTGCTGATCCCTGTGGTCCACTCGGATCAGGCTAGTTGCTGGAGATGGTGAGCGAGCAAGGCCATCGCGGCTCAGCGGATCGCCTCCGTCACCGGGCGATGCTGCTGCATACGCTGCGGATGGCAGAGGCGTACCTGCGGCTTCGCTCCCTTCCCCGGCGAGCAAGCCCGGGTCGACGGAGGCACAGTCGGGCAAGCTCACGGTCGGACCAGCCAAGCGCCGGCTGAGAGGGCTCCGCGACCCCTCCCCGAGCCCCCCCGCAACGAGGCCCTCATGTGTAACCTACGACGCTAGGATCGAATTCTCGTATTCGATTGGCCCGCGAGGGTCGAAGATTTCGCCGAAATGACCCCCGGCACATGGTCCGTCGTTGCCCAGCCAGAAGGCCAGCAGTACGCGCAAGCCGTTGATCCGGGCACTTCGCAGTGTGGCTGGTTCTCCAAGAAGCGTCAGCCCGTCGGCCCGGGCGGCCTGCAGGCAACCCATGTCCTGGAAAGACAAGCTCCTAGAGAAGGCGAGGCGCGTGCCCGCGCCTAACGACTTCACTTAGGGCAACGCCGTGAGGCAGACGAAGGCGCACGGGGTCGATCTGCGCGCAGCACCGGCTGGGGAATCGAGGAAAATTTTCGTTCGCGCTAAAGGGCGGACCAAGATTCGGCTATTGCGAGCCGTATCCGCAGAACACGCTGCTGCCGTGCCGGGTCAGCGAGTACTGGAGGGCCTGCGCGGCAGGCGAGACTCCATCGCTGCCTGCCGCGCCTACAGGGATATCTTGGGCGGGCAGCCGAGTTGGAGATCGCCCGCCGCGAGGCGGTCGATGACTGCCGGAACACCTATGCGGGTCTCGGCGAGAAACCCGACGTGCCGTCCAAAGGCACTTTCAACCTGCGGATTGGCGCCGAGCTTCACCGCAAGGTGGCCCTCGGGAAGGCCGTTTAGGCAACGGTGCACCCGGTTCGGAATGTCCACACCCCCCCCGTGACGGTCCTAGCCCAGTCAGTTGGATGCCCGTGTGTGGCGATGTTCGCGAGCAACCGGCCGGCGGTTTGGGAGGAGCAGGTCTATGTGGCGCATGGACGTCGGTCCTGCTCCCGGCGGCTCCGCCCTGTCTGAGGTTTTCCTGAACCTGCGCGAATTGGCGGAACTGCTCGTCCGGCATTACGGCCATGCAATCGGACGGTACGCCCCGTCGTTCACCCTGCCAACCGCCCGCTGCGCGACTCGGTTCGGCGCCGGCCAAGACAATCCCCGGGGCCGCGTTTGGTATTTCTGGCAGCAATCTCGCTCCCGGCGACGCAAAGCTGGCCCGCTGAGGATTAACCCAGCCGATGTCGTACCAACTGGCAGTGCCATCGCGCCCAAAAGCGAAGCGCAAGGCGACGAGCCGGAAGAAAGCTGAGGCCCGAACGCGTGCGCAAAAGTGATACGCGAGACTTCAACCGCCCAAAGGCAGGGGGGAGCCGGGCCGGCAATCGTCGATGCCAAGCTCGCCGGTATCCGTGAACTTTGGGGGACTTCCTGGGTATGCCTGGGTCGGTTGGGATGCCGCTCTGTGCCCCGGGCACAGGCTCGTCCGCACCTGGCGTCGCGGACCGGATCGCGCGTTCAAGCACCAGTGCACGGCCTCCCAGGACCTGCCAAACCGCGGGCGCGCGCAGTGGAAAAGCCTTGCGCTGCTTAGCTTGACCCTGCTGGACCGGACGGGGCAGCACTGGGAGCTTTTCTGGCAACCACATTGAGAATTGCGACGGGGAATGTGGGTCGGTCGATTTGACAGGTCCCGAGTGCGAAGGTAGGTTGCGCAACTACTGTCCACCATCGTCTGAGCGAGCCGCCATGTCCGAATCCCCGTCCGCGCTAACCCCCCCGCAAATCGGCCCCGCCGTCGCGGCGGAAGTCGAGTATCTGGTGCCCGGGCAGGAGAACCCGAAGGTGATGGTCTACGCGCTGGCGAGCGGGCGCCCAACGCTTCGCCCCCAAGCCGCCTTCTACCCCGTGACCGTGCAGGACATGCGTCCATTGGCGGGGCTGTTGAGCCTCGACCGACAGGGGTTTGAGCTGCACACCTGCCCCACCGCCTTCCAGGCGTTCTACGATGAGGCGGCCGTGCGTGAGCATTACTACCCAGAGGTGGCGCACACCTTGCGGGGCCTCACCGGGGCGCTTGAGGTGCTGGTCTTCGACCACAATGTGCGTAGCGACGTGCGTGCCCAGCGCGGACAGGCGGGCGTGCGGGTTCCCGTCAGCCAAGCGCACAACGACTACACGGAGGAGTCCGGCCCGCGCCGACGCGAGGAGGTGCTGCGCGAGGCCGGCCGCGAGGACCTGCTCGGCCGGCGCGTCGCCCTCATCAATCTGTGGCGGCCCATCATCGGGCCGGTGCAGGACAAACCGTTGGGCGTGTGTAGCGCGCGCAGCGTGGCGCCAGAGGATCTCGTGGCCACACAGATCCTGCATTTCGGGGATAGTGACCTAGAGGCACCGCGTCATCGCGGCCAGATCTATTCGGTGCTGCCCAATCCACAGCACGAGTGGTACTACGCCCCGCAGATGCAGCCCTGGGAGGTTCTGCTACTCAAGGGCTACGATTCACGTCGCGATGGCCGCGCGCGCTTTATGCCCCACACCGGGTTCTCCGACCCGACCTGCCCCGCGCAGTTCACGCCACGGGAGAGCATTGAGGCCCGCGCCGTGGTGGTCTTCAACGAACCCTGGTGAGCTCTGGGTGGCGCCCTAGTGCCCGGCGGCCTGTCCGGTTGCCCGTTCAAGCACCGCGCAGAGGCGCTGTAACTGGGCTGAGCGCGGCTGCAGGGTCGCCATCGCCTCCATCTGCGCTTCGATTTCCAGCAGCAGCGCATCGTCGTGTCCGTCCTGCACCAAAACTTGGATGAGCAGTTCGCACAGGCTCGCGCGCAGGGCAAAGTTCGTCGGCGAAAGGCTCACGGCCTGACGCAGCAGATCAGCGGCGTCGCGGATCTGGCCCGCGCGGGTGCACTCGACCACGCGCTCCATGAGCGCGGTACTCTGTGTGGTCATGCGCGGGTCGTGTTCGCGCGAGTGCACAAATAGCCGCGTGACCAACTGGCAGGACTCGCCGCTGTTGCGCGCATTGCCGCCGAGCGCATAAAGGGTAAGCGTCTGCACGTCCCCCGCCAGGCAGAGGCTGGCGCGGGCCGCTCCCATGGGCTGCAGCAACTCCCAATCGTCGAGCGCTTCTTGATAGGCAAACACGGAGCGCACGGCGCCGCCCGCGCCCTCGCCGCCAGCCACGTAGAGTCGGCCGGCCAGCGCCGTGACCGCAGCGCCGGGCAGGACCTGGGGAGGCGGGGAGAGTTCCCGCCACTGATCAGACGGAGGTGAGTAAACGAGCGCGCGCGCGCTCGCGTGGGGCTTCCCCAGGCGTCCTCTACTCTCGCCGCCGATGACGAAGATCCGGTTGCCCACTGCCGCACACGCTGCCTGGGCCAGGGGTAGTGGCAGCGAACGCATCGTGGTCCACCGGCCCGTGGCAGGATCAAAACGGTCGACCCGCGCGCAGCAGCGCGCGCCTCGCCCCGGACGGTGCCCTCCCAGGGCGTAGAGTCGGCCACCGCTTCCGCACAGGGCGAGTTCGGAGCGCCCCAGGGGGAGCGCCGCGGCCACTTGCCACTCGTCGGTTTCCGGCCGGAACGTGTGGTGCTGCGTACTCTTCGCGCCCCTGCCCAAGCTCCCGCCCACCACATGCAGCGCTGCACCAAGGGTCGCCACGGCCAGTCCTGCCCGAGCCTCGGGGAGCGCCCGACGCGACCGCCAGCCGTTGGCTGACGGCTGCGCGAGATTCCATTCCCAGAGGCTGCCCGACCCTTCGTAGAGAAGAAAGAGGCTGCGACCGAGCACCACCGCGTGTGCGCGTCCGCTCTCCGGCAGCCCGCGCGGTAGCGGGATCCAGCGGGGCTGGTTATGCACCGCGTCCACGCTCGAGCCAGTCGCCCGGTAACCCGCGGGAGCCTGCGGCCGCGGGCCCAGGATGTTGAAGCCCGGCGGAACAGTGCCGATGTCTTCGGCCAGCTTGGCGAGCGACACGGCGCCATCGACCAACTGCTCGGTGCCGACGATGCCGGGGGCGAGTCGCCCGTGGAGTTCTCCCACACGCACGCGGGTCAGGTGGGTCTCGCCACTGACTTCCAGGTCGGCCCGGATGCGCAACCGACCCGTCATGGTGTCGCCCGTTCGGTCGACTTGGTGTCCCAGCACATCGAAGATGTTGCGCTCGTCGCGCACCCTGGGGCGCGTCCCTTCGTACCACAGGGTCGCCAGTCGGGCCACGTGGCGGGCAGCCCCCTGGGGCTTCACGGGGGAGGGAACGCCTGCCTGCGTCGGCCAGTCCACCCTGCCAGGTGCCCCGGGGCGCGCCTGGAAGGTCCAGTGGTCGCCGGCCTGAGCAAGCCCCCGGCAAGAGAAGCTGACCTCGATGCCACCTTCGAGTTCGAACCATCCCGCGCGAGCCACTTGCAGCGCGGGCCCGCGCGCCTGCGGGTTGACGCTCCAAAGTCGCGCCAGGCCCCGCCAGCCCGGGTGTCCGGACGAGGCCGGTGGAAGCGGTCCGTCGAGCGTGAGGCGCGAGCCTGCGCGACTCCCGTGCACGATCGCGCGGATCTGGCGCAGAGTCCCCGGCCGACGGCCCAGTTCCGTTCGCTCGTCCACCAGTTCGATCCAACTGCCCACCTCCGGCAGTTCGGGCGCGCGCGCCCGGGGCAGTACGTCGAGGGTGTCACGGCCGGCGGCGCTCACGGCGAAGGCGATCACCGCCCCGTCCCGAGACCATTTGAAGGTGGCGAGCGGGCGTACGAAAAGCGCCTGCGGCTCGGCCAGCACCGGCGGCAAGAAGTCCACCACGAGCGCGTGCGCAGCAGCGTCGGTGGAGAGCACGAGCGCGCGGTCGGCTGTGTCGCCGCGGCTGCGCGAACGGGCGGCCAGCTCGATGGCGCCGGCCTGGGCGTAGGCTTCGAACCAGTCCTCGGCGGCGCCCGAGGGGCGGGCCAGCACAATGCGTTGGGCCAGGAAGTCCACCGATGCCACCGCCGCACAATCGCCGACAGGCAGATCCGAACCCAGCACTGCCCCAGGCGTGTGGATCTCCAGGCGGTAGCCGGTGTCGGTCGCGATCCCGGTGCCTGGGCGGAGCCGAACGGCCACCTCGGGCAACTCGCCCGCGTGACGCTGCAGCCGGGACCAGCGCTCACTTCGGCAGACCTTTACCTGGACCACGGGCGCGGCGTCCGGGCGCGCGAAGGAGCGCTCCCAGACATGCAGATAGACGGCCAGCTGCTCGCCCTCGCGCGGTTCGGGGAGGCTCGTCCCGGGGGCCTGCGGCTGCGCGTCGAAGGTCATGGGCTGGGCGTTCTCGCAGAGCATTCCGTCCACGAAGTAGCTGCCTGGGCCGATCCAAAGCTTGGGCGTGGCCCAGGCCGGTGCGAACTGCGAAAGCCCTTTGCCCAGGGCGGCGTGGTGCCCACCGCCGCTCTCATCCATGGTCATCAGCCCTTCGCCCTCGTGGAAATTCCAAGTCGCCACGATGAGCTGGCGTTGCGGTGCGCGACGGCCGTGGGCGGCCCCGAGAATCGCGGTGGCGTCCAAACAACTGCGGTGAAGCGTTACCGCCAGCAGGGTTCCGCGGAAGAATCGAGCGGGCTGGCGGTTCTCCAGGCAAGCGCCCAGCAGCAGCGGTACCCGCTCAGCGCGCAGCGAGCGCACGGTGGCAGGGCGGTGCGCAACGGCCTCGCCGTCCAGATAGAGCGTGAGCGTTCGCGCATCCCCGGTCACCGAAAGGTGGGTGAGCCGTCCAAAGGCGATGGCCTGCGGACTCGTGATTTGGGCTGCCACGGGTTCCGCTTTGCCCTCGGCCTCGCCCGGCGTGAAGTAATGGAAGTAGGGGCGCCCCGCCTCGTCCACCCCCAGGGCGAATTCCCCCTGGCCCTTCTCCCCGCTGTCGAAGCGGGCCGCGACGGTGCCGCCGCCGCTGGCGACGAACCACGCCTCGAGGGTGAAACTGCGGTGATCCGAAATGGCCAGTCGGCTCTGCACGCCGACGAAAACGAACTGGCGCGAGCCGCTGAAGACCAGGCCGCGGCGGGCCGTGATGGCGAAACCTGGGCGGTCGGCAGGCGCGCCTTCCCCGCCGATGAGCGCTTGCGCCAGGCGACGCACCTGCGCACCCAGGCGCTCAGTGGGTTGCGCCTGCGTGACCCCTGGCGCCTCCACTGGGCTCGCACCCGCCACCTCGCGCAGTCCTTCGCCCTCGACCGAAACCGGCCGCTGGGGCGTCACAGAACCCACGCGGGGCTGCCGCGCCGATACGTATCCTGTCCTGCCTGCCCCCCCTCGTGGTGCTCGGCGCCCTGTGGGCCGACTGTGGGGCGCGAGTTGCGCGTCGCGTGAATCTTGGTCTCCAGTGACTGCTCCAAGTTGGCCGGCGCAGCGACCCGCAAGCGCCCAAGCCGGGCCCTCGGGGGTGTGCTACCGGAAGCATTGACTGGTAGCGACCCTGCGCATTTGAGACTCAATGATAACGAGATTTGACGAAGGAGACTGTTAAATCGCACGTTCCAGGAAGAGATTTTCTCCCGGGCGCTAAACCCGGCGGGTGCCTCGACGCCCCTGCTGGCAAGGGCCTTCAGCGGCGCAAGGCCGAAGTGTCCCTACCCGGGAAGTGGTTAGATTTCCCACGCCCAATCGTGAGCGGGGTAAGCGGCGCTAGCCGTTTGGTCGGTCGATTCGGACTGCATCGACCACACGTGCCGAGGTCTGCCTTGGACAAGAACTGGACAGGCCAATGAAGAAATCCTAAGTCCTAGTCCTCTGGTATTGCCGGTCCCGCGCCGCCCCGCACCACCAAAGCCACGGCGGATGCGCTGTGGCCGAGGGTGCCGCGCACTTGACGCAAAGCCAAATAACTTGAAATAAGTTTGATTAATGTTGACTTGGCCGTAGATTGTTGCCAAGGTCTTATGGCATAATCGGGCATTCTATTAACCCAATGATTGGACACTTATCTATGGCCAGATCACCGTCTCCCAAAGCATCCGCCGCCAAGAAGCCCGCTACATCCGCTCGCGGAGCAGCCAAGTCGGCTGCGGCTAAGGCTGCGCCCGGCAAGGCCGGCGCCGCCAAAGCAGCCTCCGCCAAAGCAACCCCCGCAAAGGCCGCTCCTGCCAAAGCGCGCAAAGCCGATGTAAAGGCAAAGGTAAGCGAAGCAAAGGGCAAGACGGCTGCGAAATCTGTGCGCAAAGGGTCCCCGACTGACGAGGTCACTCTCAACGTCATCCTGCCGCGTGCAACGCGCGACGGGATCGCGCAGCTGAAGGACGTCATGGATTTGGCCAACCAGGGTGAAGTTCTGCAGAGCCTCGTGTCCTCCGCCCTCGGACGCCGCCGTCCCCGCGGCTGATCTCCCGCGCGCGCCATAGCCCCCGACCCCAGGTGTGCCGGGGGGCGTTCTGCCCCCCCGTTCTCTCTTGCGCCCTGGAATCCCGCGGTCGCATGACACAACTCGAGTTTTTTTCGTCCTCCGACGTCTTTTTTGTGTCCGCGTACGCGAGCCCCGCCTTGCGCCCTTCCGGCGCTGGTGCTTTAATCAGGCCTCTGCCCCGCCAGAGTCGGGACAGGAATGCGTCGAGCCGCGACAAGGCTCGCGCCTATCGATTTAGAAGCCAAGGGATGGAGGAGTAAAAATGGAATTCAGCAGACGCAGTTTCCTGGCAGCCACCGCAGCGGGTACCGCCGCCGTGGCTACCAGTGCATTGGCCGGTGACAAGTTCGGGCGCGACCGCGACTGGACCGGAGAGGCCCCGGTGACCTACCCCGAAGTGGCTTGGGAAGTTTATGACAAGCGCTTCTCCGGCGCGCAGGGCAACTCCACGTTGCAGCGCATCTGGCACGGCGCCGGCAATGACCGCGCGCTGTGGTGCGAGGGCCCGGCCTGGATGGGCGACTGGGGTTGCCTGATCTGGAGTGATATCCCGAACCATCGGACGCTGCGCTGGTCCGAGGACGACGGACACGTGAGTGTGTTCCAGACCGAGTCGGGTTACTCCAACGGCCACACCCGCGACAACCAGGGACGCCTGATTGCCATGGAGCATGACACGCGGCGCCTGCGTCGGCGCGAGTACGACGGCACCTGGACGGTGTTGATCGACAGTTTTCAGGGTAAGAAACTCAACGCCCCCAACGATGCTGCGGTACACCCCGACGGTTCCATCTGGTTCACCGATCCCGGCTACGGCATCCTCGGACCCTACGAGGGGCACAAAGCGGAATTTGAACTGCCCACCCGCGTCTACCGCCTGGATCCTAGCGGCAAGGCCACGGTGCAGGTCGAGTCCATGAAGCGCCCCAACGGGATCTGTTTCTCGCCCGACTTTAAGAAGCTCTATGTGGTGGACACGGGCGCGACCGATGGTCCGCAATACCCGGCCAACATCATACTCTTCGACGTAGTGAAGAATGGCACCGCGCTCTCCGGTGGGAAGGAGTTCGCCGACTTCCGCCCAGGTTTCACCGACGGTATCCGCTGTGACACCGAAGGGAATGTGTGGTGCGGCTGGGGCTGGGGCGGTCCGGACACCAACGGCGTGCGGGTGCATCATCCGGACGGCACCGCTCTTGCCTTCCTGCACACGCCGGAAGTGTGCGCCAACTTGGTGTTCGGTGGTACCAAGCGTAACCGCTTGTTCATTTGCGGCAGCACGTCGATCTATGCCGTCTACGTGAACGCTGTCGGCCACGCCCTGGGTTAATTAGGCGTCGCCAGGTCGGACAGGCCTCCTGGCCCGCGGCGGGTTGCGTCGCGGGCCCCTTCATCTTGAGGGACGCACGGCCGCTCGGGCGGTGTAAGGGCGCACCTGCGTGTGCTTGATGCGGGAGCCACGGGGTAGGAGTTTGCGCATCGGATTGCCGTGGTGTCGGTCCTTACTTTGCAGCCTGTTCGCCCTCGCATTGCCCTTGCAGGCGACACAAGCGGGTTTCCCTGACCCGCTGGGTGAGCTGGGGGGGTTGTTCCCTGGGGCTCGCTTGGAGCGGGGATTTGACGGGGGCTATGTGCTGACCGAAGGAGTCACCGCCGGGCCGGACTGCATGATTTCTTTCAGGGACATCACCCTCACCCGATACCGCGAGGACCCCAGCCGCAAGGACGCACAGGCGGGCAAGCTCGCGAAATATAACCCACGCCTGGGCCAGAGCACGATCTTTCGCGGCCCTTCTTCAGGCATGTCCAACGGCATAAAATTCAACCACGACAGCAATATGATCGCCGTCCTGGGGGCCGATTGCGGGGGCCGCATCGACATCTACGATCCGCGCTATCTTGACCACGAGTCCATCGCTCAGGACGCTTACGCGGTTTATCGACGCGACCCGGACGGCGGCGTGTACCGCGTCGCCACGGATTATGGTCGATGCAACGGCGTGCTGATGATGCCGGACCGGAAGACCTTGTACATCATCGGTAACGACAACGGCTGGCTCGAGTTCCCGAACCTCACGCCCGGCGAGACATCCCTGCAGGGGCATCACCAGTGGATCGAATTGCCTACCCATGCAGCCGTTGGTCGCGGGGCCGATGCAGACCTACGTTACCTGAACTCCGGCCGCTACCGCTACCGCATCAGGACCCAACGGTATGGCTACCAATTGTCCTGAGCCGGGCAGCATCCAGGAGATCGGCTACGTGCCGCCGCGCTTCCTGCCTGTTTGCCCTCCGGTTTGGCCCCCGCCTTCGGCTCTGTTGGTCGCGCGAGCGGGACTTTGTCTGGGGCTGGCAGCGGCCGATCTGCTGTTGGGACTGCTCGGCCAAGCCTGCGGTGCCGAGGCAGCGGACTGGACCTTCCTCAGTCTGGATCTCGGCAGCGTGCCTCCGGTCGTGGCCTACATCGACACCGGAACCATCCGGCGAGGGCAGCATCTGGTGCAGGCTTGGCTGCTGCACGACTTAGCCCAGCCTTCGAGCCGCGACCCCGTAGCGGGTGATGTCGCGCCCACGGCGCACCGCTCGAGCCGCCTGCTCGCGCACTTCGATTGCGCGGGCCGGGGCGCGGGTGTGTCGCGCTGGACTCACTTCGCCGGGGCAATGGGGCGCGGCGAAGTGGTGGCCGCCGTCGAACGGCGGGAAGAGGAAATCACTCTCGCGGCCGTGGAGCCCAACAGCCTGGGTGAGCGTACCTTGGACTTCGTTTGCCGGCGTGCTGCCGCGCGGGGGCGCGGCCGGACCTAGTCTAGACGAACGTAAGCGAAGTCCGCCGGCATTTGGTTGATGCCCGCCTTGGGTGAGGCGATCCAATTGGCATAGTGGCCCGGTTCCGTCACCGCCCCCATGAGCGTGCGAACAAAGCTGCGGTCCTCTTCGCGCGGCAGCCAATCGGCCACGCCCACCTGCCACTGGGCCTCCGAGAGAACCTGTCCCGAGGGACTCACGCGCACGCCCGCCAGGGGCCCGATCTTGCGGTTGAAAGCCTTGTGCGGGAGGCTCAGCCGGAAATCCACACCCGCTCGCTCCAGAAGCTTGTTCCAACGCCCGACCCCGCCGTGGGTGTCCTTCAAGTAGTCGTCGCGCAGTTGCTCGTTGAGGGCATTGAGACAAGGCGCTTGGGTCGGCACGAGCGCTCCGTCAACGATCTGCAACACCGGGTAGGTCGCATCGCGCAGCCGGTGGTCATCTTCGATACGAGTCTCGGCAAAACGTCCCTTGATCCCGCAGCTATAGAACGTGGCTGCGTTGGAGGACAGGTCCGACCCGAACAGGTCCAGTGTCACGCTCATGTGGAAGTTCAGGTACCGCTGGACGGTGGGGAGGTCGATCACGCCGAGGCGCCGCAGGGTGGCCGGGTCGTCCGTGGCGTGGGTGCGCATCACCTCGGCGGTGCGCAGTAGGATGCGCCCGATGCCCGACTCGCCGATGAACATGTGGTGCGCTTCCTCCGTCAACATGAAGCGCGCCGTGCGCGCCAGTGGATCGAAGCCCGATTCCGCCAGTGCGCAGAGCTGGAACTTGCCGTCGCGGTCGGTGCAGAAGGTGAACATAAAGAAAGAGAGCCAATCTGGGGTTGGCTCGTTGAAAGCGCCCAGGATGCGGGGGTTGTCGGCATCGCCGGAGCGCCGCTCGAGGAGGGCTTCGGCCTCCTCGCGTCCGTCGCGACCAAAGTGTCGATGCAGCAAATAGACCATGGCCCAGAGGTGCCGGCCTTCCTCCACGTTCACCTGGTAGAGGTTGCGCAGATCGTAGAGCGAAGGGGCGGTGGCGCCCAGGTGACGCTGTTGTTCCACCGAGGCGGGTTCGGTGTCTCCCTGGGTGACGATGATGCGCCTGAGCGTGGAGCGGTACTCACCGGGGACCTCCTGCCAGGCGGGCTCCCCCAAGTGGTCGCCGAAGTTCACCTGGCGTTCGGCCTCCTGGGGGGCAAGGAAGATCCCCCAGCGGTAGTCGCGCATACGCACGTGATCGAAATGGGCCCAGCCCGAGGGCTCGACGCTCACTGCCGTGCGCAGGTAGACGTCCCGCGTGCTGGAGCCATCCGGTCCCATGTCATCCCACCAGTTGAGGAAGCGCGGTTGCCAGTGCTCCAAGGCGCGCTGCAGCGTACGGTCGCCCGCCAGGTCCACGTTGTTGGGGATGCTGCTCGTGTAGTCGATGCTCATTGCGGTCTCCTCAGGCGGGGGCGTTGCCGACGCCTAGACGCGTTCCCAATTCAAGCCGGCGCGCTTGCCGGTGCCGTACACCTTGAGTGCCCCCGCCTCCCCCACCGCATTGGGGCGGCTAAAAATCCAGTTCTGCCAGGCCGACAAGCGGCCAAAGATTCGCGTGTTCTGGTTCTCCCGCTGACCAAAGCGCAGGTTGGCCTCCATGCCCGTGAGCGCGTCGGGCGAAAGGCTGGCGCGCTCTTCTAGCGTGATGCGCAGTTCCTCGTCCCAGTCCAGGTCGTCCGGGGCCGCGGTGATGAGGCCCCATTCCAGCGCCTCGGCCGCCGCGAGCGGCAGGCCCTGAAGCGCGCCTAGCGCTTCGAGCAGGGGCGAGTCGCCATAGAAGCGTGCCGCGAGTCGATGGCTTCCGGCGACCGTGGGGAAGGGGCCAAAATTCATGGGCGAGAGCGTGACCTGGGGTGCTTCGGGTGAAGGGTCGGCGGGTGCCAGCATGTAGCTGCGATCCGCGGCCAGCGCCAGTTCCAGCAGCGTACCGGCGAAGCAGGAGCCCGGTTCGATTAGGGCGAAGATGGTGCGCGAGGACACCTCCAGGCGTGCGAGGGTGCGCCGAAGCATGCCCGTGATCTCCCGCACGAACCAGTCCGCTGCGTGGGTGGCGAGCATGCTGTCGGCTAGGAGAACGCCCGCCGCGTCACCGCGGGTGCGCAGCAGCCAAGTGCCCAGTTCCAGGTGGTTGGTGCGCAACTGCAGGATGGCGTCGTCGAGTTCTCGGGCGAACTGCAGCGGCCACCAGGCCGCGCCTGCTTCGTGGATGGCCTCCAGGCTGTTGGGCCCACCCGTGGGTGGGGCGAGGACCGTGAGGTTCGCGCGGCGGGCGCCCGGGTCCAGGCTCACCTCCAAGTACCGGTATCGGTACCCGGACGGGCTGTCCTCGCGGGCGAGTTCGGGCAGTTCGATCCCCTTGGCCTGGGCGGGTCGCGGGCATTGCTGCGCGAGGGCGAGCGCCTCCTCGCGCACGCGCAGGGCGAACTGTTGGGGACGCACGACCTCGTCCACCAGTCGCCACTGCTGGGCTCGCGCGCCGCGGATCCCCTCGCTCGTGGTGCAAAAAATGTCTGCCAGGTCGCGGCGCACTCGGCGCTTGTCGGTTAACCGCGTGAGGCCGCCGGTACCCGGGAGCACGCCGAGTAGCGGGATCTCCGGCAGGCTCACCGCCGAGGAACGGTCATCGACCAGCAGGAGGCGGTCACAGGCGAGCGCAAGCTCGTAGCCGCCACCCGCCGTTGTGCCGTTACAGGCGGCCAGGAATTTCAAGCTGCCGTTGGCGCTCGAGTCCTCCATGCCGTTTCGGGTCTCGTTGGTGAAGCGGCAGAAATTCACCTTCCAGGCGTGGGAGGACAGCCCCAGCATGAAGATGTTCGCGCCGGAACAAAACACCCGATCGCGCGCGCTGGTGAGGACAACGGTGCGGATCTCCGGGTGCTCGAAGCGCAGCCGCTGCAGGGCATCGTGCAGTTCGATGTCCACTCCCAGGTCGTAGGAGTTCAGCTTGAGCTTGTAACCCGGGCGTAGCCCCGCGTCCTCGTTCACATCCAGCCGGAGTGTGGCCACGGGGGCGTCAAAGCTTAGTTTCCAGTGGCGGTAGCGAGCGGGGTGGGTGCGGAAGTCCACCGGGGCCGGCTCCCCGTCCCGGTCCTGCGGGGTCGTACTATCCATTGACTACGTCTCCTCGCGGATGGGGCTCGCGCCCCAGCATCTGCACCAGTTGTTCAAGACTCCGGTCCACGCCCTGGCCGGAGGTGTCCACGACCCAGTCGGCCTGGGCGTAGAGCGGAGCCCGGGCTTCTAAGATTCGGCGCAGGTCCGCCATGGCCTCCGCCCTGCCTGCCATGGGGCGCAGGTCTCCTTGGCCGACCACGCGCGCCATGTGTTCCTCGGGGCTCGCCCGCAGCCACGCCGTGAGGCAGTGGCTGCGCAACAGGGCGAAGGTGCTGGGTTCGGAGACCATGCCCCCGCCGGCCGCGATGACCAGGGCCTGGTCTTGGCCCAGCAGGTGCTCCAGGCACTGTCGCTCCAGGCGACGGTAGCCGGCCTGGCCGAGGCACGCAAAAACCTCCGGAAGGCTCATGCCCGCCTGCGCCTCCACCGCCGCATCGAGTTCAACAAACGCCACGCCGCGGTGTTTCGCGAGCAGGGCGCCCAGGGTGGACTTGCCGGCCCCGCGCAGGCCCAAGAGGGCCACGCGGTGGCCGCGCGGGCGCCCGCCACTGGGCCTGCCCGGCGCACTCCTGCCATCGGCCAGGAGTTCACCCGCGGACATTCCCAGCGCCTGGGCCACGCGGCGCAGCAGTAGGATCGACATGTTCCCGGTGCCGCCCTCAAGCCGGGCGATATAGCGTTCCGAGACGCCGGAGCGGTGCGCCAGCGCGTGGCGCGCGAGGCGTTGAGCGTCGCGCAGCGTGCGCACCCGTTGTCCCAGCGCGAGAAGGAAGCGCGACTCCTCGGCTGACTCCGCAGGGCCGTCAGCGGACGGATCAGCGGGTAGGTTGGGTGGGGGCACAGGCCGGCGCTCTTGACGTTCGGAGTCGGTATTATTGTGCGTGTAATGTGCCCAGTCAAGAAAAATAGTGCACTATTCCTCGAGAGGCCTGTGGCCCCAACCTTGACAGGGCGCGCGCACGCCCTTTAACTTGGCGCTGCCCCGACGCCGTCGGTGACGGTGGGCGAGCCGCGCTGGGGCGAGACGAAGGACAGTCAAAGGAACGACCCATGCCAGGATTGAGCGCCGCGGATCACCGGAGCGTACCCCCTCGGGTGGCCATCTCGCGGGACTACAACGCCGCCTACGACCTACTCGAGCGCAACATCGGCGCGGGCCGGGGCGAGCGCATCGCCTTCATCGACGACGCGGGGAGTTACACCTATGGGGAACTGGGCGCGCGCGTGCAACGCTGCGCCAGGGCGCTTCTCGCATTGGATCTGCGTGCCGAGGAGCGTGTGATGTTGTGCCTGCACGACAGCATCGATTTTCCGGTGGCGTTCCTGGGCTGCATCTTCGCCGGCTTGGTACCGGTTCCGGTGAACACGCAGCTTACCCCGGCGGATTACGCCTACATGCTCGAGGACAGCCGGGCGAGTGCGCTCGTGGTGTCAGCACCGCTCCTCGGGCATTTCAGCCCTGGCCTGCCCAGCCACCGCCACCTGCGGCAGGTGATTGTGAGCGGGACCGCTGCGCAGGGGAATCTGAGCCTGGAGGCGCTGCTCGGGGCTCATGAGGTAGCGGCCGAACCGGCCGCTACCTGTTCCGATGAGCCTTGCTTCTGGCTCTATTCCTCCGGCTCCACTGGGGCACCCAAGGGCACGGTTCACGCCCATTCGAGCCTCGTGCTCACGGCCGAGCTCTATGCCCGCCCGGTACTCGACTTGGGCGAGCAGGATGTGGTGTTCTCCGCGGCGAAGCTCTTCTTTGCCTATGGGCTTGGCAATGCCCTTACCTTTCCGATGTCCGTGGGTGCGTGCGCCGTGCTCACCGCCGAACGGCCCACTGCGCAGGTCGTGTTCGACCGCCTGCGGCGCCACCGTCCGACGGTCTTCTATGGCGTTCCCACGCTCTATGCGTCGCTGATGGCGTCGCCGGACCTGCCAGCGCGCGGCGAACTGGCACTGCGCCTTTGCACCTCGGCCGGCGAGGCCCTGCCCGCACCGATCGCCCGCAACTGGACGGAGCACTTCGGGGTGGAAGTGCTCGATGGCATCGGCTCCACGGAGATGCTGCACATTTTCGTCTCCAACCGCGCCGGTGATGTGCGCTACGGCACCACGGGCAAGCCCGTGCCCGGTTACGCGGCACGCTTGGTCGACGACGATGGACAGGCCACGCCCGCGGGCCAAATTGGTGAACTGCAGGTCAACGGCCCCACCAGCGCCCTGTGTTATTGGAACAACCGCGACCGCAGCCGGTCCACGTTCTTGGGGCCCTGGACCCGCACCGGCGACAAGTACCGCATCGACGACGCGGGTTACTACGTCTACGCCGGGCGCGCCGACGACATGCTCAAGGTGGGCGGCGTCTATGTGTCACCAGCGGAGGTCGAGGCAGCGTTGGTGACGCACCCTAGCGTGCTGGAAGCGGCCGTTGTCGGGCGGGCGGATGAGGATCAACTGGTGAAACCCGCCGCTTTCGTGGTGCTGCGCGCGGGCGTGGAGGCCACCTCCGCACTGGAATTGGACTTGAAGCAACACGTGAAGTCCTTGCTCGCTCCCTACAAGTATCCGCGCTGGGTCGAGTTCCTCGAGCAACTGCCCAAGACGGCCACCGGTAAGATCCAGCGGTTTCGGCTGCGTGCGGCCGCGAGCCGTGAATAGCAAAGTGACGAACGGCGCCGCCGGGTCGGTACCGCAGTACCTGGAGGTAGGCGGAAGGCGCCTCGAATACGTCCGCCTGCCGGGCACCGACCCGGCGGCGCCGGAGCTCGTATTCCTGCACGAGGGCTTGGGCTGCCTCGCGCTGTGGCGGGATTTCCCCCAGCGCTTGGTGGTTGCCACCGGTCACGGTGCCTTGGTCTACTCGCGCTACGGTTACGGCAGCTCGGCCGTACTTGAGCGCGCCCGGGAGACGGACTTCATGCACGAGGAGGCACTCGAGGCCCTGCCCGCGCTCTTGGATCAACTGGGCATCGAGCGGCCCGTACTGTTCGGGCACAGCGACGGGGGGTCCATCGCGCTGATCCATGCCGCGCGCGCCCGGCGCGCTGTCGCCGCCCTGGTGGTGCTCGCGCCGCACGTGATGGTGGAGGAGTTCACGCTGGCCGCGATCCGCCAAGCGCGCGAGGCCTTTGCCACCACGGACTTGCCGCAGCGCCTGGGCCGCTACCATCAGGATGCGGTGGCCACGTTCCGGGGCTGGAATGACATCTGGCTGCATCCGCAGTTCGCCGCCTGGAGCATCGAGGAGATGCTGGCGGAGATTAGCGTTCCGGTCCTCGCTATCCAGGGCCACGGCGATGAATACGGCACCATGGCGCAGATCGAGCGTATCGCAGAACTCGCACCCGAGGTGCGCTTGGCTATGCTCGAGGACTGCGGCCACTCGCCCCAGCGCGACCAGCCGCAGGCGGTGATCGAGGCCACGAGCGCATTCCTGCGCGGAATCTCCCGGGCCGGCACCTCCTGATCCGGTGAGCTCGGGGCGTCCTCGCGGGCGCTCAGGTCCCTCGGTGGCTTGGCGCCCGCGCGGTGAGTTCTGCCTCGAGCTCCGCGCGCAACTGGGTTTTCAGCACCTTGCCGTAGTTGTTCTTGGGCAGGCTCTGCACGAAGCGGTATTGCTTTGGCCGCTTGAAGCGCGCGATGTTCTCCAGGCATAGGGCGTCGAGTTCTTCCGGGCTCACCCCGGTACCGACCACGAAGGCCACCACGGCCTCACCCCACTGCGCATCGCGCCGCCCGACGACGGAAACCTCATGCACCCGCGGGTGCTGCAGCAGTACTTCCTCGATCTCGCGCGGGTAGACGTTGGAGCCGCCCGAGATGATGAGGTCCTTGGAGCGGTCCTTGAGCGTCAGAAAACCCTCGGCATCCAGCGTGCCGAGATCACCCGTCCAGAGCCAACCTTCGCGCAGTGCCGCGCGCGTTGCTTCCTCGTTACGCCAGTAGCCCGCCATCACCGCGTCGCCGCGCACCAGCACTTCGCCCGTTTCACCGGGCGGCAACGCCGCACCGGACTCGTTGGCGACACGGACCTCCACCAGGGACTGCGCGACGCCCACGGAGGCGAGCCGCGCCTCCCAGTTCGGGTGATCATCACTGGCAATTTGTTCCCGCGACAGGCACGTGATGGTCATGGGCGACTCCCCCTGACCGTAGATCTGCACCAACCGGTTGCCGAGGATGTAGCGGGCGTGCTTGATGTCCTCCAAGTACATGGGGCCGCCGCCGTAGACCAACGTCTTGAATCCGCCGGGGTCGGCGCCGCAGGCGGCCATGCTCTCCACCAGGCGGCGCACCATGGTGGGTGCGGCGAAGAGACAGGCGCGCCCGTGCCATTGGGCAAGGCCGTGCAACTCGGTCGGATCGAACCCGCCTGACTCCGGAACCACGTGGCGGGCGGCGCGCAGGATAAAGGGCAGGTTGTACATGCCTGCGCCGTGGGAGAAGGGCGCTGCGTAGATCGTCGCATCCTCGCGCGAGATGTCGTCCACGTCCAAGAAGTAGCAGGCGGTCATGGCTGCCAGGTTGCGCGTGGTCTGCATCACCCCCTTGGGCCGCCCGGTGGTGCCGGAGGTGTAGAAGAGCCAGGCCAGATCATCTGGTCCTCGATAGGCGGGCGGCTCCAGCGGGCTGGCCCGCAGCATGCGGGCATGATCCGGACCAGGGACCTGCAGCACGCGTGCGCGCGTAGCGATAGCCGCGCTTTGTGCGTCGGAATCCTGCGAGACGAGGAGTAGCGCGGCGGCGGAGTCCTCCAGGATGAAGGCCAGTTCCCGGGGGTGCAACCGCGCATTGACCGGCACCACCGCCATGCCTGCCCACCAGACGCCCTGGAGCAATTCCAGATACTCCGGCGTGTTGTTCATATAGATCGCGACGCGCTCACCTTCGCTCAAGCCTAGGTCCCGGCGAAGGAACCCGGCGATACGGGCCGCTCGCTCGGCCAAGCCGGCGTAATCGAGCAGTCGTTTCGTCCCATGGAACAGCGCAGGTGCGCGGGGGAACAGGCGGGCACTACGAAGCAGGTGGCGGGCGGGGTTCAGGGGGCGGCTCCAGGAAAGGCGCTCCAGGGCCGGGGAACGGGCGCCAAGGAAGGCGCGCCGAGGCCCTTGAGGAGGCCCCGGGCAGGGTGGGCCTGAGGCCCAACCTGCCCAGGTCATGCGGGCCCGCTAGGGCCGTTGCGGCATTAGGCCTTCTTGGCCCAGGCGCTGCACCAACCAGCCGCCGAGACCTGCTTGCCGGGGAAAAGTGCGCAGCCGCCTGCCTTCTCACCTGCTTTACCCTGGTATAACGCACAGCCCGCGCATTTCTGCTCGGCTGTGTACTTGGGGAATTTAGCCTTGTCGACTTTGCTGGCATCGGCCTTGTAGCCGAGTGCCGTCGCCTGCGCATCGGTCTCTGCGACCATGGCGGTTGGGGCGGCGGCGACGACCGTGCGTGCGCCCACCAGCGCCGCGCCGAACAGGGCCGACTGGATCACGAAACTGCGACGAGTTGATTTCATTCGGAAGGATCCTTATTCAGAGAAGGGTGTCAGGCTCAGGCTCAGGGACTGCACGCCCGAACAGCCTCTCATTATGACGCGAAGCCCGGCTCGCCGGTTTCTGCCGCTGTTTTGCGGTGACGCCGCGGTCCTCAGGGCATCCGGACGACACGTTGATGCTCTCACCACGGCCGAGGCTGGCGAAGCCCCTGTTGATCCGGGAGTCCCCGGCGCGAGGTGATCAATTCGTCCTGCAACGCCTGCCCTCCAGGTACAGGCGGGCAAGCCAGAGGAAATTTTGCTACGGGCGAGCCCCAGCGGAAGGACACATCCTCCCCCCCGCGATGCTAAGCGGCGCCCCGGCCCGGCCGAGCAGCGCGGCGCGCAGCCTCACGCTTGCGTTCCCGTCACTTTTCCGTTCTTTTGCCTACTGACGCGTTCCCGGGCTTGGGCGACCAGCAGCAAGTCGAGCAGGTGCGGGTGGTAGTCCAGGCCCAGGAGTTCCTGGGCGAAGGCGCCCGCGGCGATCTCCTCCAGGCTGGGCAGGCCGAAGGTCCAGGCCAGCGGGCCCACGCGAAGGCGGGTGAGGCGGTGACGCCCGCTCAGGCGGCTCGCCCCCTGCTCGCAGTCGAAGTGGTGGTAGAGCTCGTGGGCCAGGAACACCGGCCGTGCGTCTGCCAACGCTAATTCGCCGGCCCAGCCGCTGGCCTCGAGCAACCGGTTAAGCGCGTCGATGCGCGGCCCGTAGAGTGTGATGGAGGCGGGCCGGGAGACGTACTCGGCGAACAGCGTCGTGGAACCGAAGCTCGCGTCGCGGCCACTCTCCAGCACGGGCACCTGACAGGCGTGCGCGATGTCCCAGGGGTTGTTTCCCCAACAGGCGCGCGCGGTGCGGGCAAGCAGCCGGCCGTCGTCCAGCGCCGCCTGGGCGAGCGGCACGCGCCGTGCTTCCGGGATGCGGGGGTAGTGTGGGTCCGCGCGCAGCAGCGAGGCGGCTAGCGCGGCTGCGCTGCGGCTGGGCTCGCTACTCACAGGCCGGCCCGCCCGGAGACGCCGATCAGCACCACCGGAGCGTCGGGCGAGAGGCCATCGAGTTCGCCGCGGCTCAATGCCAGCGCCTGATCCAACGCATGCACACCGGAGAGGTCCAGGATGCGCCGCCCAGCCACCAAAAAAACATCGGGGACGATGACGCTGTCGCCGTTGTACAGCGTGGCGGATTCCCACAACTGGCGCAATTGATCCAGCCCGTCGCCTGCGTTTGCCTGGGCGACGATGGCGTTGCTTCTCTGCAGGCGTATGACCCCTTCCTGGTCCACCGCGCGAACCGGGGTGCGCCGGCTGCGGAAGAAGTGCCAGCGCCGCGTGTCCACCTGTGCCTGGAACACCCGCATCTCGTTCGTGGCCGCAGCCAGCCGTACCTCGGCCCGTGGCAGTCCTAAAGACTCGGCGGCAATCTCCAGCGCCTGCGCTTCATCGACGCGAAGGCGCGGGTCCTGCGCCCGCATCTCGGAGGCGCCCAAGGCCGTGGCGCGCACCCGCTGGGTCCGTGGATCCACCTCGATGGTCACTTCCACACCCGCGGGATCGGCACCGAGGCGCACGACGGCGTCGGCGGCCTCGCGGCGCAGCCGCTGAAGATCCTCGGGCGTGGGCGCGGGGATCACCCGTTCCACGGTCTCGCGCACCAGCGCGAGGGCGACGCCGATGGAGGAGATGACCTCCGCGTCCGGCGAAATCTGATAGCGCAAGCTCAGGCGCTGGGCCACGAAGGGGATGAGCGCGGCCGCGCCCCCGCCCTCACCCACGAGCAGGGCCTGGCCGCGGTCGAGTTCGTACTCGGCGAGCAAGCCCTCAATTACGGGCATGAGCTTGGCGGCGGACTTCTCCAGCAGCGCACGTGCGGCCTCCTCCACGCTGAGCCCCAGGTGCCGGGCCAGGGGTTCGAAGGCCAGGCGTGCACTGGTCGCATTGCCGTGCGCGTGCCAGCCCGGCTGGGTCAGACCTAACACGTTGGCGGCACAGGTGTTGGTGATGGCCAGTAGTGCGCCACTGGCCACGCGCACGGCCGCATAGTCGTCCGGGTCGCCCGGGCGCGGGCAAATCGTCTCCATGTGCGGGTCCTCGATCAGCGCCGGGTCGGTGAAGCTCGCGTAGCCGAGCCCGGCGATGTGCGCGCTGCGTGGCCCCACATCGAGCAGCGCCTTGGCGCTCACCCGTGGCATGCTGCCGCCGGCGATGCCGAGCACGCGCACATCGAGGGAGTTAACGTAGGTTTCGTGCCCTCCCACGCGGGCGTGGCGGATGCTGGGGCGCCCGTTGCGAATGACCCCGATGTTGGTGCTTGTCCCACCGACTTCGAAGTAGATGCCGTCGGAGATACGCAGGTGCATGAGTGCGCCTGCCACGCTCGCGGCAGGGCCCGAGAGCAGGGTGAGCGCGGGGCGCCGGCGCATCTCGGCCACATTCATAACCCCGCCGTCGCCGCGCATGATCATGAGTGGGGCTTCGATACCCGCCTCGCGCACGCTCGCTTCGGTCATGTCCGCCGTGGCGATCATGCGCGGCAGAATGCTCGCGTTGATCACCGCCGTTCGGGTGCGGGTGGCGAGTCCGTAGAGCCGCGTGATCTCGTGTCCGGCGGTGACGGGAAGGCCCAGGCTGCCAGCGAGCGCGAGCACCTGTTCCTCGTGGCTCTGGTCATCCACGCCGAAGGCACTGGTCGCCACGATGACCTCGGCACCCGCCGCGCGCAACTCGGCCAGGGCTTCGCCCAAGGCCGCCTCGTCCAAGGCCTCAGTAGTCACGAAGCGGTTGATCGGGCGCAGCCAGCGCCCGGGCGAGAGTTCGATGTCCTTCACCGCGCTCTGCCCTCGGGCGAGCAGGGATTCCATCCGGCTGGCCATCCCCAGGACGCCTACCCGGGCAACGTCGCCCTCGAGTAGCGCGTTGGTTGCCTGGGTCGTGCTGTGGGCGATGAACACCACCTGGGTGGGTGCAACCCCGGACTGCGCCAGCACCTGACGGAACACCGCCACCACGCCCGCGGCCACGCCGCGCGCGTCATCGTGCGTGGTGAGCACGCTGAACCGGCCCGCAACGGCGCAGGTGGCGTTGTCGATCAGTACCGCCTTGGTGAAGGTACCGCCGACGTCGATGCCGATGCGGAAGGCGGTCCTGCCTCCGGTACTCACACCCGTCCCAACAGGAAATAGCACAGCGCGGAGGTCACGGCTACCATCAGGCAGCCAAAGGGCATGGCCGTGCGCAGGAACTCACCCTGCGCCACCTTGGTGTAGCCGATGGTCCACAGCGTCCAGGAGTTGGTCGGATCGCAGCTGCCCTGGAACACCGTCGGACCCAGCCACAGCGCGTAGAGATAGGGCGTCGGGATCTCGTGGCCGGCGAGGATGATCGACAGCAGTGCCGCGCCCGTGCCCACCACCACCAGGGGGCCGCGATAGATGCTGCCCAGTCCGCCCAGCAGGCCGAAGAAGACAGCCGCCTGGCCTGGCGTGTGTGGCAGGATCGGGGCGAAGAGCGGCCGCAGCGCTCCGGCGACCTGGGGCATCTGGCCTGCGACGATGATCATTCCGCAGATCGTCCATAGGGCGGCGATGGTGGCGATGTCGGGGAAGGCGTCGTAGAAGGTCTTGTTGAAGAGGTTCAACTGACCCTGCAGGCTGCGGCCGCGCCCGGTGAGTGCGAGCGCCAGGACGATGGACAGGAGGAGCGTCGGAATGATCTGCCAGTGGAAGATCATGGTCATGAGCACGGGGAACACCGGCACAAGGTAGGTGTAATAGGGTGTGCGGCGTCGCGGGGCCACGCCCGCGGTGTCCACCGCGGCGAACTTCCGCACGCCCAGGTGACGCAGGTTCCAAGCGATCATCAGCCAAGCGCAGCCGATGTAGACGAGCATCCCGAGGAACCAGAAGTCCAGCCAAGGCGATGCATAGCGGATGCCGGGGAAGAGCTTCTCGAAGGTGCCGAACTGCAGCAGGTTAACGTAGGTGCCGGCGCCGATGCCCATCGTGAACACCGGAGCCGCAACGCGCGCGGGAATGCCCTGGCTCAGCATGATGGGCAGTGCGATGACACCGATGGCGATGGCCGCTCCCACGCCGTACATGGAGGTGAAGAGCAGTGCCGTCACGGCGTTGATGGTCATCGCCGTGATCATGGGTCGGTCACCGGTTAGTTCCACCGCCGAGCGGATCACGCTCTCGGCGATCCCGGTTTGGATCAGCACCTGCGCAAACCAGGCGCCGAAGACGATGATGATCACCGCTGATGCATACTGGACGCCGCCGCCCTGCAGGATCTTGGCCTGGATGTCCTGCACACTGACCCCGGCGATGAGCGCCCAGGTGATCGCCAGAAGCAACAGCATGATGATGGGGCTCTGGCCGCGGACGATGGCTGCGACCACCAGCAGGAAGACAACGAGCAGGGCAACGCCAGTTAGCAGTTCCAAGGATGGGTCTCCAGGCCCGCGCGTGGCGCGCTCAGATCGCGGGCGCCCCCAGGCGGCCGTAGTGTTCCACCGTGGGAAAGGGGTTGTAGAAGTGGTGCAACAGGGACTTCCATTCCAGGTAACGGGGCGAGCCGCGGAAGCCCTCGGTGTGATCCGCCAGGCGAGCCCAGTGCACCAGCAGAAGGTAGCGAGAATGCTTTTCCAGGCAGCGGCGTAACTCATGTCCAAGGTAACCGGGCGACGCAGCCAGCAGCGGGCCAGCCCGGGCAAAGGCTGCCTCGAAGGCCCCCTCCTGCCCGGGCCGGACGTCCAACACTGCCACCTCCAGGATCAAGGGAGCATCTTCGGCGCCAGGGTCATGGCGCCTTGCCCGTGCCGCGGAAGAGGATACGGTTGGCTTCCTCGGTGATGTGGCGGTGCGCCCCTAACTCGGCCTCGCCAAGGTCCACGCGAGGGCGAGGCTCTTCCAGGAAGTGGTGATAGCGATCCACGCCGCGCACGAGCGTGGCGTAGTCGCGCTCGCCTTCGGTCTGGCGCAGGTAGGTGGGTATATAGCGGATCGCCAGACCGATGCGGCGGTCCGGTCCACGGTTGGGTTCAGAGCCGTGCACGATGCGTACGTGGTGCAAGGAGAATTCGCCCGGGGCGAGTTCGATGTCCACCGCCCGGCGCTCGTCCACTTCCACCTGGACCTCCTGCCCGCGGGTCAGGAGGTTGTCCTGGGCGAAGGTGTCACGATGGGGCAACTGGTCCACACGGTGGGTGCCGGGCAACACGCGCATGGCGCCGCTTGCCCGATTGCTCACGCTCAAGGCCACCCAGGCGGTTACGACGTCGGGGTGGGACAGACCCCAGTAGGTGGAGTCCTGGTGCCAGGAAATGTATGCCCGCTCCCCCGGCTCCTTGATAAAAAAGCTCGTCCCCCACACCAGAAGGTCGGGACCCAGGAGGTCCTCGGCGGCGTTCACGATCTGCGGGTGGCGGATCAATGCATCCGCCCAGGTAAGGACCAAGTGCGGTTTCGTCCGCAGCATGGTGCGCATGACCGGCCCCCTGCGTGCCTCCACCGCCTCCAGGCGTGTGCGCAATTCCGCTGCCTGGGACGTCTCCAGCGCGCGCAGCGGGAAGTGATAGCCCTCGTCATGAAAGGCCTCGACCTGCGCCCGGGTGAGGCAAAGCGGCGGGCGTTCGACGGGGATTGCCAGGGCGTTGTTCATGGGAGTACCTCTGTGGCGGCAAGCTGCACTGCAGCAGGCAGGCCCCGGCCGGGCCTGCATTCGGGTGTGCGTTCGCAGCAGACCAAGTGTCCTCCTACCTTGCTGTTAGAACATTGTTTTTACAATATAAAAAGGTGAGCGCCGGGTGTCAACCCGCGCGCTCGGCACGCACCGGTGCGCGACCCGTCGCCAGGGGGCGATCGGGTCGGTCAATAGACCCTGGGGTAGGGGTTGTAGACGCGCGTGAGCGAGTTGTTCGCCCGGAGGTATAGGTTCTGCACCTGGTAGGCGCGCGCCTCATTGCGGTAGAAGGTGCGGCTGTCCACGGCGCGGGGACAGCGCTGCTGGGCGTAGTGGGTGAGTTCGTGAGCGAGGATGGCTCGCCCCTCCACGGTCTCCAGGTTCACCGACTCTTCCAAGTAGACCTCGCCATCGAGGCACAGGCCTTTCAGGTTCGTGGCGCCCGTGGCCAAGCCTGCCACCTGCGCCAGGGCTTCTTTGGAGAGCACGTGGATTTCGGGCAGGGTCTGGGGCAGGTGGACGCCCAGGGAGGCCAGGAACATCGCCAAATGGGCAATCACCGCGTTCATGGTCCGCCGTCCTCCCTTGGGGGCCGCCCGGGAAGGGATGCCACTGGTTCAGGTTAGCCCAGGGCGGCGGCCCAGGGCAAGCCTCGTCGTTCAACCCCGTCCATGCGCGGTAAGGGGGCGTCCCTGGGGCAGCGCCGAGCGGTTAGAATACAAAAAGGAATACAAGAATGAATACAACGTGGGATACAACATCCGCGGGCCATCAATGAGTCACAAAAACAAGGCGCGGCCGCGCTCTTGTTCAACGGGGGGCAGAAGGGGCTATGGACGACCTGAAATCCGGCGCTGATGCGCTGTTTATCTTACTCGGCGCCATCATGATCCTGGCCATGCACGCGGGCTTCGCGTTCCTGGAACTGGGTACGGTACGTCACAAGAACCAAGTCAACGCCCTAGTGAAGATCCTGGTGGACTTTGCCGTGTCCACCATCGCTTACTTCTTCGTGGGCTACAGTGTCGCCTACGGTATCTCTTTCTTCGGCACCGCCGAGGCGCTGAGCGCGAAGCATGGCTTTGAACTGGTGAAGTTCTTCTTTCTGCTCACCTTCGCCGCGGCGATCCCGGCCATTGTCTCCGGGGGCATCGCCGAGCGTGCTCGCCTGGGGCCGCAACTGGTCGCCACGGCGATCCTCGTGGGGGTGCTCTACCCGCTCTTCGAGGGCATTGCCTGGAATCACCTCTTTGGCGTGCAGGCTGCGCTGAAGTCCGCCTTTGGTGAGGAGTTCCACGACTTCGCGGGTTCGGTGGTGGTGCACGCCATGGGCGGCTGGGTCGCGCTGCCGGCGGTGCTGCTGCTGGGCGCCCGCCGCGGTCGCTACCGCGGGGACGGCGCGGTGGCTTCGCACCCGCCTTCATCCATTCCCTTCCTCGCCCTGGGGGCCTGGATCCTCTGCGTGGGCTGGTTCGGCTTCAACGTGATGAGTGCGCAGACCTTGGACAAGATGAACGGCTTGGTCGCTGTGAACTCGCTCATGGCCATGGTGGGGGGAACCCTGGTGGCGGTGTTGTTGGGGCGCAACGATCCCGGCTTCGCCTACAACGGGCCACTCGCCGGGTTGGTGGCGGTCTGCGCCGGCTCGGATGTGATGCAGCCCGTGGGCGCCTTGGTCACCGGCGGTATTGCCGGCGCGCTCTTCGTCGTGAGTTTTTCGCTCGCCCAGACGCGCTGGAAGATCGACGACGTGCTCGGGGTCTGGCCTCTGCACGGCCTGTGTGGGGCCTGGGGCGGAGTCGCCGCCGGAATCTTCGGCCGGCCCCTGCTCGGCGGTCTGGGGGGCGTGTCGCTGGCGGCCCAACTCGCGGGCACGGCCCTTGGCGTGGCCATTGCGCTCGCCGGGAGCTTCCTGGTCTACGGCTCGCTCAAGGCCTTGGTGGGGCTGCGCCTTACTGCGGAGCAGGAGTTCGAAGGCGCCGACTTGGCTATCCACCGCATCGGCTCGAGTCCCGAACGCGAAACGCCCTGGTAGGTCCGCCGGGCCAACGGCGGAGCAACGAGCGACGCAGCTACCCTGTTGTACACTTCCTCATCCACGGAGCACCGGGCGGTCCGGTGCCCAGCCAGGAGCCGCGGCATGCAACCAGGTAGGGCAGGGCGCTATTTTCGGGAAGTCCAGCGCAGGGAATTTCTGCGCTTGGCCGGCGCGGGCCTAGCGGGGCTGGGCACGGGGCTTGGCGCGGGTGCCGCTGGCGCAGCCACGTCGAGTTCGGTCGACGGAATCTTCGAACTGGGCGACCTTGTCCTCGAATGCGGCCGCACCCTGCGCGAGGCGAAGATCGCCTACCGGACCCACGGCGTGTTGAACGCGGACGGCAGCAACGCTGTCCTCTACCCGACCCCTTACAGCGCACACCACGGTGACATCGAGTGGCTCATCGGTCCGGGGCGAGCGCTCGATCCCGCCCGGTACTTCATCATCGTGGCGGATATGCTCGGCAACGGGCTGTCCTCGTCGCCTAGCAACACGGCACCTCCCCAGGACCGCGCGCGGTTCCCGGCGGTGTCCATCCGGGACAACGTCGCAGCGCAGCACGCTCTGGTGACGCGAGGCCTGAGCGTCGCGCGTCTTGCGCTGGTGGTCGGCTGGTCCATGGGGGCGCAGCAATCCTACCAGTGGGCAGTGAGTCACCCGTCCCTTGTGGAGCGCGTGGCGGCCTTCTGCGGGACGGCGCGTACCACGCCCCACAACTTGGTCTTCCTCGAGGGCTTGCGCGCGGCGCTCACCGCCGATGCCGCTTGGCAGGAGGGCTGGTATGAGCGGGCCCCGGCCAGGGGTTTGCGGGCCTTCGCGCGCGTCTATGCGGGATGGGGTTTCTCGCAACCGTTCTACCGGCAGGAACTCTTCCGCGGCCTCGGGTTTTCTTCGCTAGAGGATTTCCTCGTGGGATTCTGGGAGCGGCGTTTCCTGCGCCGTGACGCCAATAATCTGCTCACCATGCTCGACACCTGGGCGGGCAACGACGTCGGGGCGACGCCGGGCTTTGGCGGCAGCCTCGAGCGCGCGCTGGGATCCATCCGCGCACGCACCCTGGTAATGCCCGGGCAGACGGATCTTTATTTCACGCCGGAGGATTGCGAGCGCGACGCCCGCTTGATCCCTGGCGCGCGCTTCCAGGTGATTCCCTCCGTGTGGGGCCATCAGGCGGGAAATGGGCTGAACGCGGCAGACGCGAGTTTCATCAGCGCCCAGATCCGCACGCTCCTCGAGGCCTAGCTCCTCTTAATTGGTGCAGCGCAGGTGTCTTGTTTCCGCTAGGATGCGCCTTTGCTCCGACGGGCCACCCCGCCGCGGGCCCCTGCGTACTCCGCGTCCTCCGGCAGAACCCCCATGATCAGCACCTCCGGCATCACCATTCAGTTTGGCGCTAAGCCATTGTTCGAGAACGTGTCGGTCAAGTTCGGCGGTGGCAATCGCTACGGCCTGATCGGGGCCAACGGTTCCGGCAAGTCCACCTTCATGAAGATCCTTGGCGGCGAGTTGGAGGCCTCCGCGGGTAACGTGGTGGTGGAGCCCAACATCCGCCTCGGCCGGCTGCGCCAGGACCAGTTCGCCTACGAGGAAATGCGGGTGCTCGACGTGGTGCTCATGGGGCACGCGGAGATGTGGAGCGCGATGCGCCGGCGCGACGAGATCTACGCCAATCCCGAGTCCACCGAAGACGACTACATGCAGGCGGCCGAACTCGAGGCGCAGTTCGCCGAACTCGGTGGCTACGAGGCCGAGGCCCGGGCGGGGGCACTGCTCATGGGGGTAGGGATACCCACCGACCAGCACAACGGACCCATGAGTGCCGTTGCGCCTGGTTGGAAGCTGCGCGTTCTGTTGGTACAGGTGCTCTTCGCCAACCCGGACGTCCTGCTGCTCGATGAGCCCACCAACAACCTGGACATCAATTCCATCCGCTGGTTGGAGGATGTGTTGAACGAGCGGCAGAGCACCATGGTGATCATCTCCCATGACCGCCACTTCCTCAACAGCATATGTACGCACATGGCGGATCTGGACTACGGCGCGATTCGCATCTACCCAGGGACCTACGACGATTACATGGAGGCGGCCACGATGGCGCGCGAGCGGCAGATGGCCGCAAATGCCCGCGCCAAGGATCGCATCTCCGACCTCGAGGACTTCGTGCGGCGCTTTCGAGCCCACAAGGCCAAGGCCCGCCAAGCTACTTCGCGCATGAAACAGATCGAGAAGCTCAAGGTGGAAGACGTCAAGCCCTCCAGCCGGCAATACCCCTATATCCGCTTCGAGGTCGAGGACCGCGAGCGCCTGCACCGCTTCGCGGTGGAGGCGGTGAGCCTCACCCAGGGCTACGACAAGCCCCTGTTCAAGGACCTGAACCTCATGGTCGAGGCGGGCGAGAAAGTGGCCATTGTCGGTCCCAATGGCATCGGCAAGACCACACTGCTGCGCTGCCTGCTCACCGAACTCGCGCCCGATCGCGGCCATGTGAAATGGGCTGAAAAGGCCCGTGTGGGCTACTGCGCCCAGGACCACGCGGCGGATTTCGCCGAGGATCAGTCGCTCACCGACTGGACGCGTCAGTGGCGGCGCGAGGAGGACGACGAGCAGATCATGCGGGCGACCCTGGGTCGCCTGCTGTTCTCTGGCGACGAGACCAAGAAGTCGGTGAAGGTCATCTCCGGCGGCGAGGAGCAGCGTATGATCTTCGGTAAGCTGATCCTGCAGAAATATAACGTTCTGTTGCTCGATGAGCCGACTAACCACTTGGACATGGAGTCCATCGAGTCCCTGAACATCGCGCTCGAAAAGTTTACCGGGACGCTAATTTTTGTGTCGCACGACCGCGAGTTCGTCTCCTCCGTGGCCAACCGCATCATCGAGCTCAAGCCCGGGCGGCCCGGCGAGCCCGCTTCCCTGATGGACTACTCGGGCAGTTACGACGAGTACCTGACCAGCATGGGCGTGCAGGCCTGAGTTCGCGCTGAGCCTAGGGGACGGTCCGATGCGGATCCTAGTGGACGCGGACGCCTGTCCCAACGTCATCAAGGACATCCTTTTCCGGGCGGCAAAGCGCAGCGGCGTAGAGACGGTCCTGGTGGCGAACCGCCCCCTTAAAATTCCCGCGAGCGCTTTCGTGCGTCTGCTCATAGTGCCCGCTGGATTCGATGTGGCGGACGGGCGCATCGTCGAACTGGCCGAAGCTGGTGATCTGGTAATAACGGCGGATATCCCCCTGGCGAAGCTCGTCGTGGACCAGGGTGCGCTGGCGCTCAATCCCCGCGGGGAACTCTACACTCCGGCTAACGTTGACGAGCACCTGGCACGGCGCAACTTTTTGGAGGAACTGCGCTCGGCCGGTACCGCCACCGGTGGGCCGCCGCCCATTAGGGCGGCGGATCGACAGGCCTTCGCGGGGGAACTCGACCGCCTGCTCTCAAGAAAAACGCCGGTACCCCCAGAGGGAACCGGCGCTTGAAGCGGGGGGATACCCCCCGGGAGAGCGAAGGGCGGGACTTAGGCGCGCCAGCCGCTACGCGTGCCGCCGTTGCCGCTGGAGCGTCGGGGGGCCGGCGCGCTGCTACGGGGGCGCGAAGGCATGCTTGAGCGCGCCTTGGGTTCAAGCCCGACAATGGTGCCCACGCGGATCGTCTGCGCGGTATAGCGCTCGATGTCGCGCACCAAGCGTTTTTCCTGGTGGGCGGCGAAGCTGATGGCCACGCCCTCGCGTCCGGCACGGCCGGTACGACCGATACGGTGCACATAGTCCTCGGCCTTGCGCGGCAGGTCGAAGTTGATCACGTGGGTGATGCCCGGTACGTCGAGTCCACGGGCAGCAACGTCGGTGGCCACCAGCACGCGCACGCGGCCGGTACGCAACTGCTGCAGCGTCCAGTTGCGCTCGCGCTGGTTCATGTCACCGTGCAGTGCTTCCACGGCATGGCCCTGCTGGCGCAACTCACCGGAGATCTCATCGGCGCTACGCTTGGTCGCCGTAAAGACGACCGCCTGACTGAGGGAAACATCGCGCAGCACCGAGTCCAGCAGCTTGGCCTTGTGCGAGCGGTCATCAGCGAAGAGGAGGCTCTGCTCGATGCGGACTTCCATGCCGGGCGCCGCCTCGACTTCAATGCGCAGGGGGTCACGCGTCACGCGCATGGCCAGTCGGCCCACCACGCCTTCGAGCGTCGCGGAGAAGAGCAAGGTCTGGCGTGCGTCCGGGGCCTTGGCCAGGATGGCGTCCAGGTCGTCCGTGAAGCCCATGTCCAGCATACGGTCCGCTTCGTCGAGCACCAGGGTTTGCAGGCCACTCAGGTCGACACGGCCGCGTTGCAGGTGGTCGAGCAGCCGCCCGGGGGTGGCCACTATTAGGTCTACGCGGCGCTCGAGTTGGCGCAACTGCGGGCCGAAGGGTGCACCGCCCGCCAGGATGATGCTACGCAGTCCGGGCAGGAACTGACCGTAGGTCTCGGCGCTGCGAAGGATCTGCTGCGCCAGTTCACGGGTGGGGGTGAGGACCAGCACGCGGGTCTGCTTGCCGATGCCGGGTTTTTCGGCTAGGCGGTGCAGGCAGGGTAGGAGGAAGGCGGCGGTCTTGCCGCTCCCGGTTTGCGAGGATACCAGCAGGTCGCGGCCGGACAGGGCGGCGGGGATCGCCTGCTGCTGTACGGCGGTGGGCTGAAGGTAGCCGGCAGCGGTCGCTGCCTTGACGAGCAAAGGATTCAGATCGAGTTCGGCGAAAGCCATGGAGTTCCTTCCGGATAATAGAAGCCCGTCCGCGAAGCCGCAGATGTAGAGGGCAAAAACCGAGCGTGACGAGGCAGGGGCGTCGGTAAGTTGGCACTGATCGCAACGATCATCGGCGCCAACCCAGTGCCGCCGGTGGCCGCGCTTGGCGGGACCCGGGAGGTGGTCAGGTTCGATGAAGCCAAGCTGTCCAACAACTACGAACATCCGTGGCGGCTATCGCCAGGAAGGGACGGGCATGGTGCACTGCAAGATCAACCCACACAGTCTACACGGATTCCGACGGTTTGCGCAGCGTAAAAAGGGACTTGCCCATTGCACCCGCCCCTGGTCTCCATTAAGTTACGCTCAGCTGATGGCCGCGCCCGAACGGGTGCAGGCGCGCGGAGATAATTCCTGGAGGGTAAAAATGGGCCTGACCAAGGTCTTGCAGAGGGCCCTGTTGGGGGCGGTGTGTATTGGCGGGGCAGCGCTGGCGGCGCCTGCAACCCTAGAACCAGAGGCCCTTTCAGCGGGGGAGTTCACCATCGACCGTGCTGACGCTGACGCCTATCGCGAGCCCGCCCCAGTGCTGAGCTACCGGCAGCGGGAGGTTTTTCTGCGTGGGCGCCAGCACTTCAATCAGAAGTGGGTACAGGCCCCCTCGCTGGCCGGGGACTGGGGCCTCGGGCCTACGTTCGTCGCCGACCGCTGCTCGGCGTGCCACGTCAATGGTGGGCGCGGCTACCTGCCGGCTTCCGCCGAGGAACAGATCAGCGCACTTCTGGTCCGCGTGAGTCTGCCTGGCGAGGACGAGCACGGCCGGCCGCGCCCGCACCCGAACTATGGCGACCAGTTGCAGAACCAAGGCCTCATGGGCCAGGGGCGCGATGCGACCTTTCTGGGGGAGCGCGTGTTCCCGGAGGCCGAGCTCTACCTAGACTGGGAGGAGAGCAGCGCCACGCTCGCCGATGGTACCCTGGTCCCCCTGCACCGGCCCCGGTTACGCATTGCGAAGCTGTACTTTGGGCCGCTGGGCCCCGAGATTCTGACTTCGTTGCGGCTGACCCAGCCACTCGTTGGGCCCGGGCTCCTGGAGGCGGTCCCCGAGGCGACGCTGCTTGCCATCGCGCAGCAGCAGCGTGCCCTGGGATTCAACGGGCGTGCGAACTATGTATGGGATGACATCGGGCAGCGCCGGGCCCTAGGCCGTTTCGGCTGGAAAGCCAACCAGCCCACGCTCAAGCAGCAGATCGCCGCCGCGTTCCTGGGAGATGTGGGCGTGACGACCTCGCTCTACCGAGTGCAGGAGTGTCCGGGCGTTCAGGAGGCTTGCCGAGCTCAGCCGCCGGGCAACGACCCGGAGCTGATCGACCTCAATTGGGAAGAATTGGAGTTCTGGACGCAGGCGCTGGCGGTGCCCGCGCGGCGCAACTGGAAGGATCCGGTCGTGCGTCGCGGTGGGGAGCTGTTCGCGCAGGCCCGTTGCGACGTATGTCACGTACCGGAGATGCGCACGGGGCCGAGCCAGCCTCGGTTTGCGCAAATGGCCGATCAGACCTTCCACGCCTACACGGACCTGCTGTTGCACGACATGGGCGAAGCCCTCGCGGATGGGCGCCCGGATTTCCTCGCTAGCGGGCGCGACTGGCGAACGCAGCCGCTCTGGGGCTTGGGCCTGTCTGCCGTCGTTGCCGGGAGCAGTGTGCTCTTGCATGATGGACGTGCGCGCGACGTGACCGAAGCCATCCTTTGGCACGGCGGCGAGGCCGAGGTGTCCCGGGAGTACTTTCGTCGGCTGCCCAAGGCGGACCGTGAAGCGCTCAGCCGCTTCGTGGAGTCCCTGTGAGCGCCTGCGTGCGCGAGGCGGTGCTCCCGCTCGGGCTGACGCTGCCGGCCGCGGCGCAGGACCTCGCGGGCCCGGTGAGCGAACGGCAGACCATCAGCGAGCAAGGACGGTAAGCCCCGCGGGGTGGGCCGCATCCACAAGAAGGACGGCGAGTATTGGCGGGTGATCCTGCGCAGCCTGCGCCCTGGGGGAGGCGTCCCCGGCCGCCCTGCGTGAAGTGTCGCTGCGAGCACAAGGACGAGCGACTGGAGCGCATGGCGTGCCTGCGCGGGCGACGCTGGCAGGGTGACGAGTACACCGGGGGCGAGATCTTCGATCCGGATAACGGATGGGTCCACCGCTCACGCATGCATCTGGCCGACGGTAGCCGACAAGCGGGTGGTGCGGGGCTAGCTGCGTAACTCGCTCTTCGGGCGTTCGCAGACCCGGCGGCGGATGCCTTGAAGGCCCGCCTGAACTGACCGGGGCGCCTGCCTCAGCGCAGGCGCCCGGACGGTGCGTTGCCAGCAGCGCAGCCCTCGCGGGCCCGCTGCCGAGGACGCTTAGGCCGCCGTGTTCTTCTTGGCCACGTAGCCGTAGTACGTGTTGCTGCGATCGCCACCGAGCGCGTTGTACTCTTCACGGATTGCCGCCAGCTTGTCGGAGGTGAACGCCGGACCTTGCGCCAGTTTCAGGTCCAAGCCATAGAGCGCCGTGGAGTTCAGACCGAAGATCTTCTGTTTGACCTCGCTGTTCGGACCGCCCAGCTTGATCTTCCAGCCCTGCTTTTTCATGATGTCCTCGGGGATCTCCAACCGGCGCAGGGCTTCGATCTGCCACTGCGGCGAGCCGTACCAAACCGCGTCCGTGCCCCAGACCACGCGCTCCGGCCCCATCACGTTCACCAGTTGGCCCAAGAAGGCTGCGCAGAAGCGCGGGTTGGTGACCGCGGTGCTGGCGAAGGTGGAGCCGATGTCAGCATACACGTTGCTCACCCCGAATTTCTCCGGAATCCGCGCAAGGTCCGTGGCCCATTGGATGTAGCCCGTGCGGTCGAACTCGGCCATCTCGCGCTCCGGCGTGTCGGCTAGCCAGGGGCGCATGGCAGCATGGTAGATGACGAAGTTCATGCCAGGCCAGTCCTTCGCGGCTTTGCCCACATCGTCCACCGTCGCGTGCAGCCAAGTACCGGCGAAGGCTTTTTCGTAGTCACGGGGCATCAGGCCCTTGTGGATGCAGATGGTGTTGATGCCCGACTTGATGGCCTTCTCGTAGAAGGGGTACATCAGCTTCTCGTCGTCCAGACGCCAGGCGAATTTGGAGGGTCCGAAGGGGTCGCCGATGGTGTAGGACTTCCAGCTGCAGGGGTGTAGTTCGGCAATGCCGCGGTCCACCTCGTCCATCCAATTCGGGTATTTAGGCGTAATGATCGTGTGGCCCAGCATACGGGTGCCACCGGCCATCTTGTTCACGGCGCGGCAGGCGTTCTGGATGGCATCGTTGGAGAGCAGCCACCAGGAGGGGTCGTCGAAGGGGGCGCCCGAGAGCAGCGAGACCTTGGTGTCGCTGTCGAGGAAGACTTCCTTCAGGTAGTTGTCCATCTTGAAGCGCGCGAGCGTCATGGGCGCGTCGTTGATGTTCGGGTTCACTTTGGCGCCAACGGCCCACTTTGGCAGGCCCAGCAGGCCTTCCTGCTTGAAGTCGTCGCGGATGAAGTGGGTCTGGTCGTCAAAGATGAACTGGCCGGCAAGTTGCTTGCGGCGGTATTCCGACATTTCCATGTCGGCCGCTTCGGCCTCGCTCACGTCCCAGATGGGGCCGAAGACCTTGTTCATCGCCAGGAAGGCCGTTGCCATGCCCGCCGAGGTCTGCAGGAAGCGGCGGCGGTCCATGCCGTGACGCCCGGCCGCCTGCTCGCCCATCTCCTTGATCAGTCCTTCCACCCGGGCCTGCTGTTCGGTCTGGGGCAAGGGGTTGTACTCGCCGTTGGAGACCACTTGGGTGGGGATGGGGGACTTGAAAGCGGAGATTTCTGCCGGGTCGCACCGGGCGTACTCTTCCTCGCTCATGTGTACGCCAATCTGTCTTTGCATCTCACTCATGCTGCGTTCCTCCTCACGGGTTTTTTTCGATTCTTTTAAATGCACGACCTTCCACTGCGCCGCGCGGACCCGGGGGGGGCGGCGGTAGACGGCTGCCGCAGGCGGGGCGACCGCCTGCCGTTGCAATCTCTTTGTCGATGAATTGGTTCCCGCGATCGAGCGGTGGACAGCGCTCGGGCGTGGGCTCCAGGCGGTTCCAAGCGTTCATGCGGGTGCCGCTACCGGCCACCGGAGAAGTCCGGCGCGGCAAGGAGATGGGCGGCAGTATTGCTGCACCGGGCATTGGGCGTCCTGATCGCTAGCGACTTCGCGGGGAACTGCGCATGGGCGGCTAGCGCCCCGTCCGGGAGAGTTCCCCCCAAGGGGCTGCGAAGCGCCGGTGCGGCCAAGCTTCGAAACACGGACTTCCCCCCCGGTGGTAACGCACTTCGGCATTTGCCGCGCACGTTCTTCGTCGCGCGGAGTGAGGGGGCTTGGAGGCCATTAGAGCTTTCCGTGCCTCGCGTACAATGTCTTACGCAGAAGACGCCCCGTATTCCAACCTACTCGGCACTCTAGTCCCCTCCTGGGGTGGCCGTCAACAATGTGCGCGAGCGCGCAGAAATTCTCAATTCTGGTTGCGAGAGAATCTCCAGGTGCTGATCCGTGCGGCCCAATAGGGTCAGCCCAGACCGTGCGGGGTGTTTTCCACCGGAGTTTGGCTGGTCCTGGCGGGCAAGTGCTTGCGGCGTATGGCCGCATCCGCATTGACCCGGGCATGCCGAGGGTGATCGCGCTAAGCGGGAGCGGATAGGCCACGCTTCCCGGGAGTAGGTCGTCAGGAAAGCGCTGAGTAGCGGCTCAACCGGCGTTTGGCAGGCCGACCTCCACCTCGACGCGCATGAAGTTGCACCGGGCCGAGGTTGTAGAAGCGCAGGCGGCACAGCTCGCCCTTCGCGTGGGCGGGATGGACGCAGGATGATGAAACTCCGTTCGCTGATCGCCGCGACGGGAATCCGGCCCAGCACGTTGTGGCCATTTAGGCGCCCATGCCGGCACAAGCAGTCAAACCGCCTGCTATGGATGCTTGCCACGCGCTTAATATCACCCGTCTCAGACTGATTTGATCTTAGACCGCCGGATAGCGCGTGGTCGCGTTGTTGAAGTAGTCGCGTCCACGCTCGGCCGAGCACTGGATCGAACTTAGCTGGCCGATGCCCAAAACGGCGCGCGAGCGGCCGATCGCGGTCAGGGACGCTGAACACCGCCACGAAGCCACGCTGACCCGGGAGCGCATGGCGTGGCGCTTGCTCTGACGCTTCCCTTAATCCCCTCTCCCTGGAATCAATCGGCCCGACGACCCCAGGCTGGCCCGTTTGCCGGGCCATGTTGTCACAGCGAGAGTGGCTGGTCAGCGGGGTGCCTCGCACGCGAGGTCCTGCTGCGCTTAAGCTTCAGAGCCCTGGCGGGCGCGGACTGCGAGGCTTTCATTGACGTCTTGCGGCGCCAGCCCGTAACCTTGGACTCTGGCGCGCTACCATCCCAACTTCGACTTACCACTCCAGAGTGTCTAGCCAATGGCCCAGTACGTCTACACCATGCAGCGCGTGGGCAAGGTCGTCCCGCCCAAGCGCGTCATCCTCAAGGACATCTCGCTGTCATTCTTTCCAGGGGCCAAGATCGGTGTTCTGGGCCTTAATGGCTCGGGCAAATCCAGCCTGTTGCGCATCATGGCGGGCGTGGATAAGGACTACGTCGGTGAGGCAGTCCCCCAGCCGGGTCTGCGGGTGGGCTACCTGCCTCAGGAGCCCGCCCTCGATCCTACCAAGGACGTGCGCGGCAACGTGGAAGAGGGCGTGGGCCCGCTGCTTGCCCTGATCGGCCGTTTCAACGCCATCAGTGACCGCTTCGCCGAGCCCATGGAGGACGACGAGATGACCCGCCTGCTCGAAGAGCAGGGCGAGTTGCAGAACCAGATCGACGCGGCCAAGGGCTGGGAGCTGGAGCGGCGCCTGGAGATTGCCGCCGATTCGCTGCGCCTGCCGCCCTGGGACGCAGACGTTGCGCACCTCTCCGGGGGGGAGCGCCGGCGGGTGGCCCTGTGCAGGTTGCTGCTCTCCGAACCCGACATGCTCCTGATCGACGAACCGACCAACCACCTGGACGCACTTTCGGTGCAGTGGCTCGAGCAGTTCCTGGAGCGCTACCCCGGCACCGTTATTGCCGTGACGCACGATCGCTACTTCCTCGACAATGTGGCGGGCTGGATCCTGGAGTTGGACCGCGGCCACGGAATCCCCTGGCAGGGCAACTACTCCTCCTGGCTGGAGCAGAAGGAGGCGCGCCTGCAGACCGAGGCGCGCCAGGAGGTCGCCCGCATGAAGGCCATGCAGGCGGAACTGGCGTGGGTGCGTGCCAACCCCAAGGGGCGTCAGGCCAAGAGCAAGGCGCGCGTGGCGCGTTTCGAGGAATTGGCCTCCCAGGAGAACCAAACACGCAGTGAAACCAACGAGATCTATATTCCGCCGGGGCCTCGCCTGGGCGGTCTGGTCATCGAGGCCACGGGTCTGCGCAAGGCCTATGGCGACCGGCTGCTCTACGACGGGCTCAGTTTCACCCTGCCCCCGGGCGGCATCGTGGGCATCATCGGTCCCAACGGGGCGGGCAAGTCCACGCTGTTTCGCATCCTGGTGGGCCAGGAGCAACTAGACGCGGGCGAGTTGCGCGTGGGGGAGACGGTGCAGATCGCCTACGTGGACCAGTCGCGCGACAGCCTGGACGCGTCCAAGACCGTGTGGGAAGAAATTAGCGGTGGCCTGGACAACATCCAAGTCGGCAGCTACCAGTGCTCGAGCCGCGCCTATTGCGCGCGCTTCAACTTCCGTGGCTCCGATCAGCAAAAGATCGTGGGCGAGCTCTCCGGCGGGGAGCGCAATCGCCTGCACCTCGCCAAGCTGCTGAAGAGCGGTGGGAACCTGCTGCTGCTCGACGAACCGACCAACGACCTGGACGTGGAAACCCTGCGCGCGCTGGAGGAGGCCTTGCTGGAGTTTCCCGGCTGTGCTGTGGTGATCTCGCACGATCGCTGGTTCCTGGATCGGATCGCCACCCACATCCTGGCCTTTGAAGGCGATAGCCAGGTAGTCTGGTTCGAAGGCAATTACGCGCAGTACCTGGAGGATCGCCGTCGGCGGCTGGGTGGCGATGCGGACAGTCCTCACCGGTTGCGCTTCAAGCCGCTCATGGGCTAAACGGCGCTGTGACAATCCCCGCTGCGGCATGAGCCCAATGGATCATTCCATGACCCCGTAGCGTCACAAGTCCCGTAACGCGTGCTTGTTAGGATCCCTTGGTTCGGCTCGACGCCGTGTTCCAGTCTGTCCACACCATTCAAGGGGATCTCATGCTTCGCAAATTCCGTGCGCCGGCCCTCGCCGCCGCTGCCGCTGCCGTGCTCGCCGCGCTTTGCTCCAATGCCGCCCTGGCCGTGGACACGACGCCGATCGTGTTGACCTTCTCCACCGTGGGGGATTCCCGCGCCCAACCGGCCACCGCCGGTGCCACCACCCAGGATGCCCGCTGGCTGCAGAACAGCAAGGCTTGGTCGCGCATCCTGCGCGAGGCGGCCGCGAAGAAATCTCAACTGATGCTCTTCAACGGCGACATGGTCATGGCCTACGGCAATGCCGACAGCACCGTGAGTGCCTCCGTGGCCATGCCCACGGCAGCGACCACCGCGGCGTACAAGGCGACGAACGATTATGTCAAGGCCACTGCTCAGTACGCCTTCTGGCGCGGCATGGTTGCTCCGTTCATGGAGCAGGGGATGTATGTGGTTCCCGTTGCTGGCAACCACGAAGTGCAGTGCAATGCCACCTACTCTTCCACCTGCGGCACGGGCCCGTCCTACGCGCCCACTTCGAAGTTTGCTCTGGCCTCGAACGAGAAGACCTGGCGTGAAAACATGTCCGACCTGATCCTGGACACCACCCGCATCTCCAGCATGTTCGGAGCGACCGTTGCCGCGAACCTGAACCTGAGCAGCGTGGGGACCACCTACCTCGACGGCCAGAGCACAGACCAGACCGGCCTGTCCTTCAGCTTCGATTTCAAAGGCTCGCACTTCGCCATCGTCAACACGGATCCCGTGGGCGGCGATTCCACCGCACCGACCAACTGGCTGAAGGCTGATCTGGCCGCTGCCGCCGGTCGTGGCATCACCCGCATGTTCGTCTTCGGCCACAAGCCCGCCTACACCTACGATTACCTCGGCACCGGTGCCACCCCGGCCGCTGGCCTGGATCTATACACCGGCACCGCCGCCACGGTCGCCAAGCGCGACGCCTTCTGGGACACGATCGAGACCTATCACGCCACCTACTTCTGTGGTCACGAGCACACCTTCAACGTGCAGCAGCCTCGGCTCTCCAGCAGCGGTTCCGCCTGGCAGGTTCTGGTCGGCGGCGGTGGTTCGCCCTTCGACCCCGCCACCTCCGTGCACATCTACGACCGTTTCTATAGCTGGGCCACGGTGAGCGTGCACCAAGCTGGCGGAGTGGACATCAACGCCTGGGGTTTCGACGAGACCTACGGTCCGACCAAGCTGCTTGCGACCATTAACCTGCAGTAACCAGCTGACCGATCAAGGATCTGACCATGACCAAACTTCAATCCCTGGCCGCGGCCCTGCTGTTGGCCGCCAGTGCCGGATCCGCCAGCGCGTTTTCGCTGGTCGACACGGGTGCCGTGTCCACCCCGATCGGATCCCTGTCGCTTGACGGGACCGATTGGCTCGCTGGCGAGATCACCCTCACGCAGACCGTGACGCTGACTTCGGTCAAGGCCTGGTTGGGTGACCAAACCGGCGGTGGCAGCTTCACCGTCTCGCTCTACGACAATGACCCCTCCAATGGTCCTGATCTGCCGGGCAATGTTCTCGCCCAGGCTAACGCCTCCATGGCACCGGCCGCCGGTGTCTACGGGTGGTACGGCGCGAGCAACCTGAACTGGACCGAGGGGCCGGGCAAGTACTGGGTGGCCTTTGAAGTAATCGGTGCCCAGACCGTAGCCAACGGCGCCGCACCCGTGCTCGCCCCCCACCCCTTGTCGGCCTATGCCTACAACGACGGTGGCGCCACGCCGTCGGCTTCCGGCTATAAGCCCATGGCAGGGGCGACCAATGCCTTCGCCGTGCAAGTCGATGCCATCCCCGAACCCGAGACCTACGCGCTCTTGCTCGCTGGCCTGGGTGTCGTGGCGCTGTCCACCCGCCGGCGCCAAGCCGCCTAAGCTCCAATCCAGTCCCGGGGCCGCGCTGAGAGGTGCGGCCCTCCCGCCTGCTCCAGCGGACGCCGCCCACCTCCCCGGTGCGCGGTGTCCTCGTTTTGGCGCTGCCCGCCGCGCGCAAGCAGCAGTAAGCTACCATCCACCACAGGCGGCGCGCGTGCGCCCCATCACGGCGGGGACGTTCATGCGGCAGGCGTGTTACCGGGCAGTCCTGGCTTCGTTCTTGGCGGTTTCGGTGCTCTGCGCAGACGTCGGGGCCCAGGCGACCACCTTCATCGGCGTGGCGGCAGGGGACCCTACGGAAGAGGCCGTGGTCCTGTGGACACGCGCGGTGGCTGCGGGAGCGCCTGGGCACGCCCTTGCCTTGACCTTGCAACTGGCCGCTGAGCCTGGGTTCAGGACCGTTCTACGCAGCGTGATGGCCCGCACGGTGCCCGAGCGGGACGGTGTGTTGAAGATGGAGGTCTCGGGATTGCCGGCCGGGCAAAGGTTCTACTACCGGTTCGTCGCCCCCGACGCCGTGGTGAGCCCGGTCGGGAGTTTTAGGACAGCGCCCTCGCCGCAGGACTGCGTGCGGGTGAGTTTCGCCTTCAGCGGGGACGCCGACGGGCGCTGGCGTCCCTACCCGCTGCTGGCCGGATTTGGTGCCCGCCCCGAGAGTCGGGACTTGGATTTCTTCGTCTACCTCGGCGATACCCTCTACGAGACAGCCTCGCAGGGTTCGCCCGCTGCTGCCGACCCCTTCACCGATCCACAGGCCGCGCTCGCGGACTACCGCCGCAAGTACCGGGAGAACCTGGAGCCCCTGCGCCCAGGAGGGCATCCCGGGCTACGCGACTTCTATGCGGCACAGGCGAACTACACCCTATTGGACAACCATGAGCTGGGCAACCGGCAGTTTCAGTCCGGCGGGGCGCCCGCTGGGGATCCCCCCGGGCACGGCGTGGACCCAGGCGATCCGGCCAATGACATCAATCCGGGCCCTGGCTTCATCAACCAGACGCCCACTTTCCGCGCCCTGATGCAGGCCTACAAGGACTACCAGCCTGTGCGCGAGCGGCGCCTGGGCGCGGACGCGCTGTTCGCAGCCGACCCCCGCAGCCTGGGTACAGACCGCTTGTATCTTGCCCAGCGCTGGGGCTGCAACATGGTTTTCATCAACGCCGATGACCGCTCCTACCGCGACATCCGCCTGCGCCGGGGGCTCGGTGACGATACGGGGGCGCGCGCCGACAACCGCGCGCGCACCATGCTGGGGGCTACGCAGTTGGCTTGGTTGAAAGCGCAACTGCTTCAGGCACAGCGCGAGGGGGTGCGCTGGAAGGTGTTGGCCCTGTCCTCGCCACTGGACCAGGTCGGCGCGATAGGTTCTGGTCGCGATAGCGGTAAGTCCTGGTCCGGTGGCTACCGTGCCGAGCGCAGCGACCTATTGCGCTTCATCGTAGAGCAGCGCATCGAGCACGTACTGGTGCTCTCCACGGACGATCACCTGAACCGCGTGAACGAACTCACCTATGCCCCCGACCCCGCTCGCCCCGCTGAAATCTCCCGGGTACCTGGCGCCTTTACCATCGTCGCGGGGCCCTTGGGTGCGGGCGGGCCGGACGGGTTCCCGGGACTGGGATTTCCCGCGGTACGGGCGGCAGCGGCCGGCATCGCCAACGCGCAGCGCCAAGCTGGAGTCGATCCGCTCGGGCTCGATCCCACCTTTCCAGGGCTGCGCCGTGTGCGCCGAGCGGGCCATCCGGAGGCCGACCAAGCCCGTGAGCCGGCGGATTTCTATTCTCCGGACACCTTCAACTTCGTACGCCTGGACATCGACGCGGACGGCACGCTGCACGTGGCCACACATGGCATCCGTGCCCAGAGCGCCGACAGCCACGCGGAGCCTTCGGCCCAACTCACCCCCGAGTTCATCCTCGGATTCGATATCGTGCCCGAAGAGGCACGGTAAAAGCCAGCGGCCGGTGCGCCACGCGCCCGGGTCCCGGGCCTTGCCTCTCCCGTCTGCAACCGGAGCGTGTGCTTTGCGTGATAGCCAACTGTCGGACCATATCCTCCCCACGTCGGCCACCATGATGGGGGTGTGCATGACCGTGTTCAGCATCATCCGCCTAGTGGAGCCCGGTCACGCCGGCGTGCTCTCGCAGCGCTTGCTCGGCATGGACAGCTTGGTGTTCCTGGCGAGCACGGTGGCCTCCTACGTCTCGCTGCGTTCGCGGCGGCTCGCCGAACCCGCCGAGCGCTTGGCGGACGCGGTTTTCATGGTGGGGATTAGCCTGTTCGGGGTGATCTCGGCCGTGTTGACGCTCGAACTGTTTCGCTAGCTACTTGCCCCATCCGGCGGGGTGGTATGCTACCGCCACCAGCCTAGGTGGCCACTGCTCGTGCTTTGAATGCGGGCGAGCGGAGTCTGCCCGAGGCCGTCGCAGACCACGCCCCCGCGCAGGAGAGCGCCCCATGAGTCCACCCACCCGCATCCTGGACGTCCAGGCCTTCCCCACGTCCTACCCGGTCACCAACGGCGTGACGCTGGGCGTCGGCCGGACGGTCAAGCGCGATGCGGTGATCGTCAAGGTCACCACCACCGCTGGTTTGGTCGGCTACGGCGAGAGTCACCACGGACGTGCACCGGGAACGGTAGCCCACCTGGTGAACACCACGTTGCGGCAACTGGTCCTGGGTGCCGACGCTGAGGACGTGACAGGTGTCTGGGCGCGGATCTTTAAGTTCCAACTGGCGAGCCACGGCATGGGGGCGGGCTGCGCGCTCGCCATGAGCGGACTGGACCAGGCGCTCTGGGACATTCGCGGCAAGGCGCTGGGTCTGCCGCTCTATCGGCTGCTGGGGGCGGCCTCGCGTCCCCTGCCGGCCTACGCCGGTGGGGTTTCCCTGGGTTACCAGGAACCGGCCTCGCTGGTCGACGAGGCACGGCCCTTGGTGGAGGCGGGTTACAAGGCGCTCAAACTGCGCATTGGCGACACGCCGGCGCGCGACGTGGCGCGCATCAGCGCGGTGCGCAAGGCCTTCGGCGACGAATTGGTGATACTGACCGACGCCAACACGGCCTATACCCTGGCGGACGTGCGACGAGTAATGCCTGCCCTGGAAGAACTCCGCGTGGGTTGGCTGGAAGAGCCCTTCGCCTGCCAGGACGACGCCAGCTACCGCAGTGCTGCGGCCCTGGGGGGCGTGCCCCTGGCCGCCGGGGAGAACCACTACACGCGTTTTGAGTTCCGGCGATTGATCGAGGAGGGCGCGGTCGGAATCCTGCAGCCCGACCTGTCCAAGACGGGCGGCATCACCGAGGCGCTGCGGATCGCCGCTCTCGCCTCGGCCTGGCGTCTGCCCATTCATCCGCACACCTCCATGACGGGAATCAACATGGCGGCTACGGTGCACTTTCTGGCGGCCATCGACGACCCTGGCTATTTCGAAGCGGACGTCTCGCGCAATAACCTGTTCCGCGACGAACTGGTGACGTGTCCCTACGTGGTGGACGCACAGGGCTGCGTGACCCCGCTGGAGGCACCAGGCATCGGCGTAGAGGTCAACGAAGACTTCCTGCGGGCCCACCCGGTCATCGACGGACCGAGCTACATATGAGCGGGGACCCGGAGTAGCGCCGGGCAACGGGTGTCCGTTGTCCCTCTGCGCCTGTGGGAGGTACGCTCGCCGCTTTAAGATCGAGGCCGGTGAGCCTGGAACGCCCTGAATGCCTCCATCCGGACGTCGGGGGCGCGGATCACGCCCTCCCCCGGCTCACCGGCTGTGGGGAATAACGCCGCCTAGTCGAGGATGACGATTCGTCACCGGCCGGGGCGCTTTCGTTGACCCTCTTGATCCTTCGGCTTGCTTGGCAATTTTTGCGGAAGATGAAATCTAAGCGCGCCAGCGGGTCCTGGCCGGGTTCATTCGGCGGCCAGCGGTACCTCCCCGCCCGGGAACTTGAACGGTTGCTTCGCCGAGGTCAACTCGATGGCTCCGGTCTCGGGATTCTGCCCAGACCGGCCAGCGACCGTACTTGAAACGCGGGGTAGCGTCACCCGGTTACGCGCCTCGTACGCCGCTCGGCCATGGTCCTGATGGACTACTTGCCAAAGGTTCAATGCCCGTCTTCGTGTCACGATCAGCGGTTATTCTAGAAGAGTCGCGACCAGCCTGAGGCCATCCCGTGAACCGTTATTTCATGGCTTCTCTGCGCCATCGGGCGGCGATTTTGGCGGTGGTGCTCGCCTTCTGCCCCGCTGCTGTGAACGCCTACACATCGAACGGTAGCGATGGCGCATTTCATCCCGTTGTTTCCACGGTGCTCCCCTCAAGCCAAACGATCTTCAACTACCTCGACATCTTCATTCCCGCCGGTGTGACCGTTACTTACACGTTTGCCGGGCCCACTCTCACACATCCGATTGAATTCCTGGCGACAGGAAATATCGACGTCGAAGGCACTCTCCAACTCGATGCCGGCACCAACGCCCTGTGGCTCGAAACGCCTGGCACTTTGAACATTTCTGGCTCGTTTATCGCTTTGAAGGGCGATATATCGCTGTACGCAGGATCCCAGGGCTCGTCTGGCGTCACTGGCGTGGGCGGTGGCGCAGGAACTGCTGGCAGTGCTGCTGGCGTAATAATAAGCCTCGGTGGCGGCTTGTTTGGAGTCGGCCCTGTGATCACGGGCGGAGGCGGCTTATTTGACAGGGGCCCGTTAACCCCCCTGAGTGGAGCCACTGTAGCTTTAGGCGGCAGTGTCACCCTAGTGGTGCCCGAACCCGAGACCGATGCAATGCTGTTGATGGGCTTGGGCTTGATGGGCGCCCTCGCAGGTCGTCGGAAAGCTAAACAGTTGTGATTAGGTGCAATCGGGGTGTAGGCGCTGATTAGGCCGCGTCTGGCGCCGCGCGTGCGCGAGGAGGAACGGCGCATCACCCAAGCCGACACCGCGGTCATTGAGGCCAGGTGCGCCGCCGTCTGGAACGGCGACAAGGACGCTGCCTAGGATCGCATGTGATCCGCGGCGCGCGAAAGCCGGCCCGGTCACCCTGGCAGGACGGCCGGCGAGGGACGCCCAGGATCGGCCACTACGGGTCCAAGGACGATATCTCGTTGCTCATGGCGCGCGGGCGCCGCAGGAAAGGCGGCACGGCGATCGCCAAAGCCCAGCGCCCCAGCCAAAAAACCAGCGCGGAAAGCGTCGATAGGACAAGGCCAAGACCAAGACCTGCACGACCGCATAGTGGGACTGCCCTCGAGGCCCCCGCCCGGGCGTCCCGAGTTCCAGGCCATGACAGGTCCTGGGGCAGGACATTTCCGGCGCTGAAGGGCTGTCGTAAGCTTTCTCGACCCGCATAGCGCCCCTTGACTGGCTTGTCGGCCCGGCCAACCGGCGGCACTCCACGTCCCGCTCTACCTGCCGCCCGTCGTTCCCTCGGCTAGGCTTCGAGGCGACCGACCTTTCTGCCTTTGGAGGTCCCAATGTAACCGTCCAGCGAGCCGGTCTCGGCACCGAGCTGCTGGTAGCCGACCATCGCTTCGATGTAGTCGCGCAAGATCGACTTGCCGGACCCCGCGTCGCCGGCACGCATGGCCTCGACGCCCTCAGTGAGAAAGTCGTTGCGGAATTTCGGGGCGGACCGGACGCGCGTTCGCACCGTTCCCGCGAAGGGACGGGTCAGTTTATGTGTCGCGCTCCGGTTCATCCCGCCGGCGCGGTGGAGTCCTTTGGCAGTGGCGTGCACCGCTGCGGGGATCAAGGATGGGTTTCGGCGCATGGTCACACCAGCTCGATCTGCACCCTGCGGCCGAGCAGGGCCGCGGCGCGCTGCAGCGTCGAGAGGGTGACATCGCGCGTGGGATCGAGCAGCCGGTCAACCTGCGACCGGCTGGTCTTGAGCATGGCCGCCAACTGCGTCTTGGTCAGCGAGCGCTGCTGCATGGCTTCGGTCAGCTGCCAGGCCACCACTTCCTTGATCGCCAGCGCCTGGGTTTCCTCAACGACGCCTTCGTCCTTCAGAAAATCGTCGAGGCTCGATCCGTGATGCTTCTTGCTCATGACTTCAACTCCTTCTGGCGCTTGCGCGCCAAAGCCAGTTCGTCGTCCGGTGTTTTCTGCGTCTTTTTGATGAAGACGTACAGGGCGACGAGCACACCGCCATCAAGGCATAGGAACACCCGCGCAATCCGGTTGCTGGGCGACTCGGTGCGTACTTCTCAGAGCCCCTGCCCCATTGGCCGGCACAGCGGCATGCTGACCGGTCAGCGCCACTGCGCGCGCATCAAGTCCTGCCCGACGGCCAGCCTGTCGGCCGGGTTGAGCCCCTTGAGCCACTCGCGAACGGGTTCCTGGCAGCTGGTGCCTCGATAGAAGACCCGCTGTGCCTTTCTTTGCTGTTTCTTTGGCCATGCCTCACCACATGGTGAACGTGCCATAAAAAGTACATAAATGCAAGCGCATTCAGGGCGTCGCCGCATAGTGGCCGAGTGCCACGCGCTATGCGCCCCGAGCCCTGCGGTCTCGGCCTCCGGCGACGTCCCCTGACCCCAACAGCCGGTTATGCGGCGCTGTCGCGCCGGGGTGATCCGGCCGGCGTCCCGCCAACCGGCTGATTGTCCTTGGCTAAGGGCGCTGCCCGCTCTCGGCGACGGCCAGAGGCCCAGCACAGCGCAGTGCTGAGCCTCAACAGCCGATTTAGGAGCAACGCCATGAAGACCGAACCCCGAAGCGACATCTACACCCGCGTCACCGCCACCATCATCGCAAGCCTGGAGCCGGGCACCCGCCCCTGGACGGAGTCCTGGAAGGCTGAGCCTGCCGCCGGCAGCATCACGCGCCCGCTGCGCGCCAATGGCCAGCCTTATCGCGGCGTCAATGTCCTGCTGTTGTGGGGGGAGGCCGAGAGCAATCAAGGGCTACAGCGCGCGGATCTGGACGTGGATCGTGTTCACATGGAGCAGGCGAATATCTTGGCGGAAGATTGCCGGTGAAAGGTCGTCGTGGCGGCGGTTGAACTCGAAGGTTTTCAGAGCCTCGAACTTCACATCATTGCCCAAAGCCACGTTGAACCGCCCGGATCGGGTGAAGCCTCGCGATGTTCCTCTTGCTCCGAAGAAAAATCCCGCAAGAATATATTTCTTAGATTCCATTTGTTCTATTTGTCGAGCGCGTATCATCGTGCGTGGTGCGAGAGTTGTGGTATGTCGAGTACAGGATCACCGCGAATTGCGGTCTGTCTTCATCAGAACAGCTCGAAGTGTTTCTTTTTTGTCAGGAAATCTGCACGTAGAGGTGCTTACCGAGCACGTTGGCAGCGGCTTCAATTTGGTCGAGCTTTGAGGCGTGGCGTAGGTCAAACAAACGATCAACTTGCGGCATGTGCCACCCCAAGCGGCGGGCGAGCTCGGCCTTCTTGATTCCCTGATCGGTCATCGCTTGATACACGCCTAACTTGGCACATTCCAATGCCGATGGACGCACGGTCTTTTGTCCGATTGCTGGCTGACTGGCGGTGGGTAGAGACTTCCGGGCATCAATATAGAATGACAAACCGGTTTCCAGCGCGTCGATTGCGTTTAGTAGGGCCTCATCTTCATCGGCACCGAAGGTGATGGCTTCAGGCACGTCAATAAACGTGACTAGCACGGTGCTGTCATCGGGGGTTAAGGTCACAGGGTAATCAAACATCATTCTCTCCTTTACTTCAAACCAAGCTGTCGTTTGATTGCGGTTTCGAGCCCTTTTCCAAGCTCAGTGGTGCCATGCATGGGTAGTGCAGACTGCTTGCCGTTCAGAAATACCTTCAGATGCGACCCTTTACCAGGCAGAAAAGTCGCGCCTTGTTGTTCTAGTCATTTCTTCATCTGCTTGGAGTTCATGAGCGGAGTATAACAAATGTGTTGTGTTTGTCGAAGGAAAGGCAACACTTCTGTTTTACTTTGTACTGCTGTAGTACCGTAAAGGGTTGTAAATTAGCCTAGAAATATTCTCCAGGCTGGGTATGGCATTTTTCGTGATCTCAAACCATTCGATATTATGTAATCGATTGTATTTAAGTATTTTTTAGCTTAATCGATCATAGAGTGGGAGTAGGGGTCTTTCGAGAACTATCGAGGACTATCGCGATTTATCGCCGGGCGATCGTTCACCGTCCTTCGCCATCAATCTTCGTCGACCGGGATGGCTGCTTGTCGGCGGTGTCATCTCATCGCACGCGGGACGTTCAGTGCCGCTAAGGGCGGCAATCTGCGCGCTTCTCGTCCGCGAATAACAAACCTGGCGACACCACTACTATTGCTTGACGATAGTACTATCGACGCGCAATACTATACCCGTGATTGAAAGCTTCGCAGACAAGCGGACTGCTGCGATCTTCCAAGGCTTGGAGGTTCGTGGTCTTCCACGGGAAATCCAGGACGCCGCACGGCGCAAGCTCAAGGTGATCGATGCTGCGCCGGACCTCGGCGTGCTCCGAGTGCCGCCGGGGAATCGACTTGAGGCCCTGAAGGGCGGTAGGAAGGGGCAGTGGAGTATTCGGATCAACAGTCAGTGGCGAATCTGCTTTCGCTGTAAGGACCGCGTGGCGCTCGATGTTGAGATCGTTGACTATCACTAAGCGCCGTGGGAATCGTGGAGAGTAGGCAAATGAGCATCGCACGCAGTGAACTGAAGAGCGAGAAGTTCAAGGGACTTCTCACCGGACGCAAGCTTGCACCGGTACATCCCGGCATTGTCTTGCTCAAAGACTTCATCGAACCGCTTGGCATCACGCGGTATCGACTGGCGAAAGCGATCAGCGTCCAGCAGCGGCGCATTGATGAGATCTGTGCCGGCAAACGCGGAATCTCAGCTGAGACCGCGGTTCGCCTGGGCTTGGCATTTGGTGTCGACCCACAGTTCTGGCTCAATTTGCAGGCGCAGTACGACATCGAAGTCATCCAGCGCGAGCAGGGCGCGCAGCTTTCCGAGGAAGTTCGCGAACTGGCTGCGTAAGATGCCAGGGAGGTTGCCAGCTTCGAACGTTTTCGATCGACGGTCGCCATCGCTACGTGCGAGTAGAGATTGATCATGGGCCGATGGCTCTGTGGGCTCCTGGCTGCGTAGAGGCGCAGCCGTGGGCCGCAATGAATTCCGTCGCGGGCAGTAATCCCGGTTCAATTTCACCGTTGTATCTGCTGCAGGGATGGCCTGACGGTAAAAAATTGATCGAAAAGTTCCTGCGCGGCAGCACTTAAGGCATTTGATGGCGGCCATTTTTGGAGTTTTTGGAAAACAGATGCCTTCAAAGCCGTGTCGTGACGGTAAACAAGTTGATGAATAGTCGCTGTACAGCGAAGAACCGGGTGCGCGAATTGCGCTCGCCCGGGTCTGGGAGGGGCGACGGGCGGTAACCTCCTCGTCTACTCGGACGTTTTTGTCTACTTGAATGGGCTCCCCACGCCCTTGCGGCACCGACGGCCACCGCCTATCGGGGGCAGTAACCGTATGTTCAGGCAGCTGTTCTTTGCATCCGACGGCACTGGTGCTGCCTGCGTGCCGGACCGGTTCTCGGCGCGGAGCGCTCCTGCGACGGTTGGGTGCATGGAAGGTGACAAGTGTTAGCGGCTGCGCAGAAGCGCGGGTTTGTGGCTGTCGCTGGCGGTTTTCCACCGCCGGCCCATGGGGGTGTCAGCGGAGGTTGAACCCGACTTGGCTCAGCGCACGGCGCAGGTTCTCGGCGGCGGCGAACATCGCA
>JANXRW010000078.1 GCA_025356655.1 Betaproteobacteria bacterium
GGGCCTGAATGGGAAGGTTAAAGTCACACTGAGAAGATCCTACGGCTTTCGCACCTTCAAAGCCACGGAATTGGCGCTTTATCATGTACTTGGGAAATTGCCCGAGCCACCCATGGCCCACAGTTTCTGCTGACGAACCCCTTTTTGAAGACCAAGGCCGGTCGTTCGGAGCGTAAGGGTTAGCGGTAACCTACAACATAGCGCTGGGAGTGGGAGCCGCTCGGGGCGCGCGGCCGGCGGAGAAATGCTTGGCGTGATGATCACAGAGGGCAAGATAAAAGGGTTGCTAGCGAACGGAGCTAAGTCTTTGAGCCCACAGGCCGAAAGCTGCTAGCACCTGCGGGGGCCTGCTAGACACTCGCGTGCAAGCGATGGAATGCGCACAGGATTTTCTGTAGCAGCTTCGGAAACCCTCGCTTTTACGGCCGCGGCAACGCTTTTTTTGATGTCGCAAAATGCGACTTCAATCAGCCGCGCGGTTGGGCGATGAGCGCGAGCGCCGCGCGCGCCGGGAGGATGCGGATGGTGCGAAAAGGATCGAGGGCGCGCAGGTCTTGATCGCGGGTGACGATGAGGCCGGCGTCGGCGGCAATCGCGCAGGCGAGCACCTGGTCATCGTCGGGGTCGCGACTGACGGGGGCGATCTCGGCGGTGCGCACAAGCTGTGCGAGGACGCGGTAACCGGCGATCAGGTCCGCAGGGTTGCTGCCGACTTGGAGGATGCGCGCAGCGAACTTCTCGCGGGAGAGGACGTCCTCCAGCTCGGCGATGAGCGCGGCGCTGGTGAAGAGGGTCAGGCGCTGCGCGCGGGCGGCGGCGAGCACCTCAGCCGGTACGCCGCCCCACAGGAATGCCGAGACGACGGTGTTGGTGTCAGCGACGACGCGCACGATCGGCGCGGGCGGCCGCGATCTCGGCGTCGATCTCCGCTTCGGTGAGCGCGGGCTGCAAGGCGGCGAGCTTGTCCATGGTGGTGAACAGCTGCTCGACCTGGCGCTTCTTCATGGCCTCGCGCAGCAGCCGCTCGATGGCATCGGGACGCAAGAGTCCTGCGGACTGGGCCTGCTGAGCGAGCTCATCGGGCAGCGAGACGGTGACGTTGGTCATGATGTCGAAACTCCTTAGGCGCTCTCGCCCTGGGCGGCGCGGCGCTTCAACTGGCCGCGTTCGATAAAGGCATCCACGAGCTGCATGATCTGGCGCCGCTCCTCGATGGGCAGCCCTGCAATCTGCTGCAGCCGGCGTTGCATGCGGTTGTCGCGGACCCGCCCGTTTGGCTTAGGCGGCGGTGCCAATCCGAGCAACTCATCGGTGCTGACGTGCAGCGCTTGCGCGAGTGCGGGCAGGAGCGTCGTGGGCGGATGTTCACTCTGGCCTTCGTAATAGGCGAGCATACGGCGCGAGACGCCGACTTCGTCGGCCAGTTCCTGCTGGGTCATGGCGGCGGCTTTGCGCAGCGCCACGAGGCGCTGGCCGAAGGTCGCGGCTTCGGGGGCTTTGCGCTTGGGCATCGGGCGTTCCGGGGCAGTGGAGACGCCTGAGATGGTAAAGCTGGTTTGGGGGATCGCTTGACTGTGCATGTACAAAGAATGTACCTCGTGACGTACCAAGAATCAACCCACATTTTTTGTGAAACCCCCTTGACAGGTTTTTGGCGAGGAACCGGACATGGCGCGTATCGAACCTGAGGAGCTGGAGCGGCTAAAGACGGAGGTCTCGGCCGAGCGCCTGGTCGAGGCCTCCGGGGTAAGCCTGAGGCCTGCCGGCAAGGATCTGCTGGGCCGCTGCCCGTTCCACGAGGACCGCGAGGCCTCGCTGGTCATCACGCCCACGAAGAACCTGTGGCACTGCTTTAGCTGCCAGATCGGCGGGGGACCCATCGACTGGGTGATGAAGACGCGCTCGGTGTCGTTCCGGCATGCGGTGGAGTGGCTGCGCCAGGGCACGGGGGAGCTGACCGCCACGGCGCGCGATCGGCGGCTGCCGGCGCCGGTGCAACTGGATGCGGGCGATGCGCAGCTGCTGGACCAGTCGATCCGCTACTACCAGGAGCGCCTCAAGCAAACACCCGAGGCGCTCGCCTACCTGGCGCGCCGGGGGCTCGATGATGCGGAGCTAATCGAGCGGCACCGGTTGGGCTTTGCCGACCGCACACTCGGCCTGCGGCTGCCGGAGAAGACGCGCAAGGCCGGTCACGAGATCCGCAGCCGGCTGCAAAAACTGGGGCTCCTGCGCGAGTCCGGTCACGAGCATTTTAACGGCTCGATCGTGATCCCGGTGATCGCACCATCAGGTGAAATCACCGAGGTCTACGGCCGCAAGATTACCGAGGGGCTGCGCCCCGGCACTCCCTACCATCTCTACCTTCCTGGTCCGCATCGGGGCGTGTGGAACGAATCCGCCCTTGAGTCCTCCCCCGAGATCATCCTCTGCGAAGCGCTGATCGATGCGCTGACGTTCTGGCGTGCCGGGTATCGGAATGTGACGGCGAGCTACGGCATCGAGGGGTTCACCGCCGATCATTTAGCCGCGTTCCAGCGTTACGGCACGAGGCGCGTGCTGATCGCCTACGATCGGGACGAGGCCGGCGATCGCGCGGCGGAGAAGCTCGCCGAAAAGCTCATCGCCGAAGGTCTGGAGTGCTACCGCATCCCCTTCCCCAAGGACATGGATGCGAACGAGTACGCGCTGAAAGTACAGCCGGCGACGAAATCGCTGGGCGTCGCGATCCGCAAGGCCGTGTGGCTCGGCAAAGGTCCCGCCCCAGCCGAATCCCCCGGCCAGGACGTCGAGCACGCGACGACCACCATCGATATCCCCCTTTTAGCCGCTTCGGCGCCGACGTTGATCGTCACCGATGCCGCGAATCTTGCCGCAGCGCCGGCCGCCCCATCGGACACGAATCCGCTCGCCGATGAAGTCGTGGTGAGTTATGGCGAGCGGCGCTACCGGGTGCGGGGGTTGGCGAAGAACCTCTCCCCCGAGACCTTGAAGATCAACCTGCACATCGGCTGCGGTGAGGCGTACTACGTCGACACGTTCGATCTGTACAGTGCGCGGGCGCGGCACCTCTACCTCGTCAATGCCGCCAAGGATCTCGCGGTGTGCGAGGAGCTGGTGAAAGCCGATCTCGGCCGGCTGCTCCTGAAGCTCGAAGCGCTGCAACAGGCGCGCATCGAGGCGGCGCTGAAGATCGAGCCGGCGGCGCCGACGATGACCGAGGCCGAGCGTGAATCTGCGCTGGCCCTGCTGCGCGATCCGCAGTTGCTCGATCGCATCCTCGCCGACTTCGACACCTGTGGGCTGGTGGGTGAGCGCACCAACAAGCTGGTGGGTTATTTAGGCTCTATTGATTTCCGAGTGGGTGCTGGTGGCATGAATGCCTGCGGCTACGGCCGCCTCCATGCCTGCCACAGTTGTCCAGCTGGGGCAGAATCGGGCTTTCAATTCTCGATTGGGAAGCCCCGCCATGAGCAACCAACTGTTCGCCGCCGCCCTCGGCATCTCGGAGCCCTGGTACGTCCGGGGCGTGGACTTCGACGCTGCGCAGAAGTCCCTGACCATC
>JANXRW010000080.1 GCA_025356655.1 Betaproteobacteria bacterium
GCCGTGCAGCGAACATCCAGAGCCTGCTGGAGACGGCTAGACTCAACGGCCTCGAGCCCATGCTTGGCTGAAGGACACCCTCGAAAAGCTGCCGGTGTGGCCGAACAGCCGCATCGACGAACTCCTGCCGCTGCGCCGGCCGGAGCCAACCTGATCCCGATCGTCGCCGCAAGGTGCCTTGGCTGGACGCTTACGATTGGCCCATCACTTACGCCAGGAGTCCACCCGCGCCGCGCGGGCGCTACGCTCAGCGCTTCATCAGGGCCGCGAAGGCCTTGAGATCCTCGGACACGGACTCGCTCGCGCGACGCTCCATGTTCCGGTAGCGGCGTACCACGTCCAGGCCCAGTTCCGTTACCCGAGCACCGCCACCGCGGGCGCCACCCGTAATGGTCTCCACCAGCGGGCGGGAGAAACTCTCGTTCATGGTTTCCACGAGGAGCCAGGCGCGCCGATAGGACATCTCCATCTCGCGCGCCGCCGCGGAAATCGAACCCGTGCGGGCGATGGCGTCGAGCAGGTCGGCCTTGCCAGGCCCCATGGCAACGGAGCGCCTAAAACTGATTCGCAGCTGCGGCTGTAGGGTTCGCGCGTCCGGCGCCAACGCGCCGGCGTCCTCGTTGTCATCCATTTCCGCCCCAGCGCTGCGCGGCGGCGTCGTCCGAACTGCGCGCCTCCACCCAGCGCGCCCCGGCGGGGGTCTGCTCTTTTTTCCAAAAGGGCGCTTGCGTCTTCAGATAATCCATCAAGAATTCGCAAGCCGCGAAGGCCTCACCGCGATGGGCGCTGGCCACGACCACCAGAACGATCTGCTGCCCCGGTGCGAGGCGACCGACACGGTGGATCACGCGCACCGCATCGAGTGTCCAGCGCTCGCGTGCTTGCGCCTCGATGCGCTCGAGCGCGCGTTCGGTCATCCCCGGGTAGTGCTCCAGCACGAGGTCACGGACCTCGTCGCCCTCATTGAGGTCGCGCACGTAACCCACGAAGCTCGCGACGGCGCCGACCCTGAGGCAGCCTGCGTGCGCCGCGCGCACCTCCGCACCCAGATCGAAGTCCTCTGCCTGCACCTGAACGCTCACGGCGCCTAGCCCCCTGTCACCGGCGGAAAGAACGCCACCTCGTCCCCATCGCGCACCAGGGTCGCCGCATCGGCCATATCCAAGTTCACTGCCACCCGAAACGCCCGGCCCGCAGCGAGCTCGGCCGCGAAGGCCCCACCGCGCCCGCACAGCCACTGGGTGAGCGCCGCCACGTCGGCCACCCCCGCGGGCAGGGGACACTGTTCCCCGTCAGTGCCAAAAGCCTCGCGCAAACGCGCAAAATACGCAATCCTGATCATGGCCTGAGGTCCGTTTGCAATGCTTCATTATCGCTCGTTTTTGACCGCGGCACCGCGCGGTCTGGCCCTTGCAACATGACCCCCACCCCACTCGTCCTTGCACCCACCCCGCTGGGCCAATGGGTGGTGGATCACGCCTGGGCCTTCCCTGCCCTGGAAGTGGTGCACACCCTCGGCATCATCGTTCTGGTGGGTAGCGTGGTCTTGGTGGACCTCCGCGTGCTGGGGGCCGGGCGCCGGCTCGCCGTGGACGACTTGGCGCGTGCCGCGTTGCCCTGGGCCTTGTTGGCCAGCGCCGTGGTGGCCCCGAGCGGGATGTTGATGTTCGCCTCCGACGCTCTCGCCTATCTGGGCAATCGGGTCTTTATGCTTAAGCTTTCCCTGATCTTAGCGGCGGTGATCAACGCGGTAATGTTCCATTTAGGCCCCTTCTCCACCGTGGCCCAGTGGCGGCTCGACGCAGTCGCGCCGCTGGCGGCGCGACTGCACGCGGGCGCGTCGCTACTGCTGTGGGCGGCGGTGGCCACCTGCGGGCGCTTGGTGGCTTACACCTGAGGCGGCCTGCGGACTGCGGGGCGGCGGTGAGTGGCCTATACTTCTTGGTTGCGCCCAGGCTCGCCGCTCCCTGGCGGGCGGCGCCCACCCGGAACCCCGACACCTTGGCTCACTCCCTCCCGCCCACCCCGGTACTGCAAGATCCGCGCGGCCGCCCGCTGCACGATCTGCGCATTTCCGTGACCGACCGCTGCAACTTCCGCTGCACCTACTGCATGCCCAAGGAGGTCTTCGGACGGGATTTCCAGTTCTTGGAACGTGAGGCGCTGCTCAGCTTCGGGGAGATCCACCGACTGGTTCGGCTGTTCCATGACCAAGGCGTGCAGAAGGTGCGCATCACGGGCGGCGAGCCGCTCGTGCGGCGCAAGCTCGAGCGACTCATCGAGATGCTCGCCTACATGGACGACCTGGACCTGACGCTCACCACCAATGGCTCTTTGCTCCGGCAGAAGGCGCGCGAGCTTCGCGACGCGGGGCTCAAGCGCGTCACGGTGAGCCTCGACGCGCTTGATGACGCCACTTTCCGGGCGATGAACGACGTGGACTTCCCGGTGGAAAAGGTGCTAGAGGGTATCAACGAGGCGAGTGCCGTGGGCCTGGCCCCGGTGAAGGTCAACATGGTGGTCAAGCGCGGCGTGAACGAGCACCAGGTTCTGCCCATGGCGCGCTACTTCAAGGGCAGCGGGCACATCCTGCGCTTCATCGAGTTCATGGACGTGGGCCTCACCAACGGCTGGCGCATGGAGCACGTGGTCCCGTCCGCCGAACTTGCCGCGGTGATAAACGCGGAGTTTCCCATCGAGCCCGCGGACCCCAATTACCTAGGCGAGGTGGCCGAGCGCTGGCGCTATCTCGACGGCAGCGGCGAAGTGGGTTTCATCTCCTCGGTGACTCAGGCGTTCTGTAGCACCTGCACGCGCGCGCGCCTCTCGGCCGAGGGTAAACTCTACACCTGTCTGTTCGCCACCCAGGGCACAGACTTCCGCTCGCTTCTGCGCTCGGAGGCCCCCGATGAGGAGGTGTCCGCCCTAATCCGAGGGGTCTGGGGCCAGCGCCAGGACCGCTACTCTGAATTGCGCAGCAGCGGGGCGGTCAATCTCCCGAAGATCGAAATGTCCTACATCGGCGGTTGACTCCGCGGGATGCCCTTGTCATGACCCAGACGAAACCACTGAGTTCCCTCGCCGACGCGGAGGATTACGACCCCCATTCCATGCCGGTGGGCCGGGCCCGTGAACACATCCGCGCCTTCCTGACACCCGTGCGCGCGACTGAGCGCCTGCCGCTACGCAGCGCACTGGGCCGAGTCCTGGGCGAAGATATCCTCTCCGGCCTCGACGTCCCAGCGGCGGACAACTCGGCCATGGACGGCTATGCGCTACGCCACCAGGATCTCGCCGCGGACGAGCCGACGCAATTGCCCGTGGTCGGGAGTTCCTTCGCCGGACATCCATATCTACCCCCCCTCGCGCCGGGCGAGGCTGTGCGTATCATGACCGGCGGCGTGCTGCCAGCAGGGGCAGACGTCGTGGTGATGCAAGAACGGACCGAACGCACCGGCTCGCTAGTGCGCGTCCCTCCTGGACAACGCCTGGGCCAGAACGTGCGCCGCCGGGGCGATGACATCGCCGCCGGGGCCCAGGTTTTTGCGCGCGGACGCCTGCTGCGGCCCGCGGAACTGGGAATGCTCGCTTCGCTAGGCATCGGCGAACTCACGGTCTACCGGCGACTGCGCGTGGCATTTTTTTCGACGGGCGATGAGCTCGTCTCCTTGGGTAGCGTGCCGGGCCCGGGCCAGTTGTTTGATAGCAACCGCTATACATTGCACGCGCTGCTCACCCGCCTGGGAGCGGATTTGCGCGACCTGGGGGTCATCCCGGATGATCCGCAGGCCATCGAGGCCGCCTTCCGTCAAGCGGCCGAGGATAGCGACGTGATCATCACCAGCGGCGGGGTATCGGTCGGCGAAGCGGACTTCGTTCGACCGATGCTCGAGCGTCTGGGCGAGGTGCTGTTCTGGAAAATTGCCATGAAGCCGGGCCGGCCCCTGGCCTTCGGGCGGCTGGGCGACGCCCACTTCTTCGGCCTACCGGGCAACCCGGTGTCCGCGATGGTCACGTTCTACCAGTTCGTGCGCGAGGCGCTCTTGGTGCTCATGGGGGTGCCCGAACCGCAGCCCATCCCCAGGCTACGCTTGCTCTGCACCAGCCCCATCAAAAAAGCCCTTGGCCGCACCGAGTTCCAACGCGGCGTGCTCAGCGAGGACGCGTCAGGGCGCTGGAGCGTGCGCAGCACGGGCGACCAAGGTTCGGGGATTCTCTCTTCCATGGCCGGCGCCAATTGCTTCATCGTCTTACCCGACGCCCAAGGCGATCTGCCCGCCAACTCCGAAGTGGAAGTGCAAGTCCTTGAGGGATTCCTCTAGGCCCGGGGAACTCAACCCACGGACCAAGCCCAGGGCGAACTTGTCCGCCGGTCCGCCGCTGCGGGCCGTGACGCCGCCGCGGCGGCGTCAGCGCGCAGGCGCACCAGAAGTTCTTCCAGCCGCTCGGAGGCGTCCGTGCTAGCTGCTTGCGTACTGAGCCGCGGCTCGGCCGCCAGCGGCAACGCGGCCAGTTGCTCCACCACGCGCGCGATCTGCTCCGCACCGCTGTACAGCGGCCGTGCCGGCGAACCCCAGGGAAGGTGGACGCCACGTTCGGCCAGCGCTGCCTTGCACTGCACTTTCAGGCGCAGTGTTCCGCGGGCGTAGCGGTCCAGGTCCCACAAGGGGGATAGGGCCCTCGGCTCGTAGGCGAGTCCCAGTGAGGCGCACCAATCGGCCCATTTGAACCGGCAGATATGCCGGTACGCCATCACCGGCACCCAGGGCACCCGCAGCGCGTCAGCCACCACGGCGCCGTGCAGGGCCTCGGTGATAACCAACGGGGCACTGCCCAGGGCATCGATCACCTGCTCCACCGGCGCTGCCGGGTCGATATAGTCGAAGCCTGCCATTTCGGCCACGGCCCGCCAGTCGGCGTAACGAGCACTGAGATAGTGAGGGAAGAACGCCGGGCGGTTGCGGGTTGGGACATACGGCCTGGGCATATGGCGCACGAGGATAGCGGGATCCGTCACCGCCAGCGCCGGATCCACGCCCAGCGCCTGGGCCGAAAGAGGTCCGCGCAGGCAGTACACCCGCCAGCGCTCGTCGACACGCGAGGGCTCGCCGTAGCCCACGCCCGTGCCGAACACCAGTTTCATCGGGCGTCGCGGCACCTTGCCATTGAGCAACGTACCGATCCCAACGAGAAGGTAGCGCTCATCCTCGTCGAGAACGCCGGGCAGTAGGGCGCTCCAGATATAAGGGTTCAACCGGTCCCCGAAATTCGCCAGATCCGCGCAGTAATGCAGTTTCATGAATTGCCCTGATTTTTTGATGCGCTAGGCTAATGCCTCGTGTCGCCGCTGCGCCGGACAAGCGACCGCCATTACGTTGAGATGGCCTGCTCATAATATATATTCACCTTGACTCATAAGCCCGCCAATTGTCACAAAACATTTCACGCTGGCGTAGCACTTGGCAATACCTGTTCATTGGTCTCGCTTGCTCGGGGGCGTGTAGACTTCGGTCCATGAGCCGCCCCCCTTGTATTTGGGTCATCGACGATGATCCCGAGCTCCGAAAACTGCTCGCGGAGTATCTGACCAAGCAGCAATTCGAGGTACGCACCCTCCCCGATGCACGCGACCTGGAGCGCCGTCTCGGCCGCGAGCGCCCTGACCTGCTGGTGCTCGACCTCATGCTCCCGGGCGAGGACGGCTTGTCGATCTGCCGACGCCTGCGCGCGCTCAACGACGACATCCCCATCATCATGCTCACCGCCCGCAGCGAACCTATTGACCGGGTCATCGGTATCGAGCAAGGGGCGGACGACTACATCGGCAAACCTTTCCTGCCTCGGGAACTCACTGCCCGCATCCAAGCCGTTTTGCGGCGCCGTGCACCGCTGCCGCCGGGGACGCCCGTTCCGGACGGCAATATCGTGAGCTTCGGCGACCGTCGTCTCGATTTGGCCACGCGCGCCCTCTGGCACGGAGAGCGGCAGGTCGAGATGACCACGGGAGAGTTCGCCATGCTCTCCGCCTTCGTCAAGCATCCCCACCAACCGCTATCCCGGGAGCGCCTGATCGAACTGGCGCGCGGTCCAGGCGCCGAGGCCTTCGAGCGCAGCGTCGATGTGCAGATCTCGCGCCTGCGCAAGCTGGTGGAGCCGGACCCCAGCCGCCCCAGGCACATCCAGACGGTCTGGGGCTTCGGCTACGTCTTCGTGCCCGATACGCCCGAGCCGGCCGGGTGAGGCGCTTCCTCGACTCCCTCTATGGACGTTTGGTCCTCGTGCTGCTGGTCGCCCTGGGCGCGAGCTACGCCACCATGTACTTCCTGTTCCTGGCGCACATCGATGAAACCCGAGCCAGCAACTTGGCGCGCACCACTCGCTTGGTGGAACTGAACCTGCAGACCCTCACGGCAAGCGAACTGCCCTCCTTGAAGGGCATGCGCCTAGCATCCTCCCCGCCGGCCGATGCCCTGCCGGTCGCCCAAAGCACGCGCGCGGGCAGCCTCCTCCACGAGCGCCTGAGCGAGGAACTGGGCCGTGAGGTGAGCATCCTCTCCAGCGGCGGCGGCGAACCCGGGCTGTGGATCAACTTGAGGACGCCAGGACAGGGCCCCCTGTGGATGTTCGTGGCGACCCGCAAGCCCTTCCTGCAGCGTAACGACTTCATCCTGGAGGCCTTGCTCGCCGGATTCGCCGTGTTCCTGGCGGGCGGAATGGTGCTCATGTGGCAGGTCCAGCGCCCCATCAAGGCCGTGGGGCGGGCGCTGGCGGCCGTGGGCGAGAACTGGTACATGGCCCCCGTCCCGGTAAGCGGCGCGGGAGAGGCGCGCGAACTCAGTCGACGCTTTAATGAAACGGTGGAACGGCTGCGCCGCTACGAGGAGGACCGCGTCACGATGTTGGCCGGCGTGGCGCACGATCTTCGCACACCCATCACCCGGCTCCGCCTACTGATGGAACTGGAGGAAGGAAGCCGCAACGCCCAGATCGCGGCGAACCTGAGCGACATCGAACGCATCACCGAGCAGTTCCTCGTCTACGCGCGCGGGATAGGCGACGAACCGACGGAGGAGCGCACTTTGGACCTCTTCGTCGAGGAGGTTACAGCCGGCTATGAATCTCAGGGCGTGGCGCTGCGCTGCGAACTCAAGGGCACGCGCGCGGCGATTCGCCCAAACTCCCTGCGCCGAGCCCTCATCAACCTGATCGAAAACGCGCTCGTACACGGCGCCGCCCCGGTGCTCGTGCGCGTGTCCGCGCACGCCGACGGTGCCTGCATCGCCGTGGAGGACAACGGTGGCGGGATCGCGCCGGGTCAGATGGAATTGGCGCTACGCCCCTTCTCTCGGCTCAACCCTTCGCGCGGGGGCACCGGCCACTGCGGGCTTGGTCTGGTGATCGCATCACGCGTCGCTGAGGGGCACCGGGGCACCTTGCACCTGTTGAACCGCGCCCCGCGCGGGCTGGTGGTGGAGATCCGCCTGCCCGCACTGAAGGCCGCTTGAGCGACCCCAGGGAAGATAAACCACCTTGGCGATCACCGCAGTAGCCTCGGCGCTATTCACCACCCCGGCTTCGCTCCCTGTGGTGCGCAGTGTTACGTCCTTCGACCCGCGCCAAGTGTTAGTCCAGTCGGCGGCCGCACCCCTGGCTCAACCGCCCACCGAGCAGGCGGCCAGCGCCCTAGCGCCGTCGGCTACAAGCTCGCTGCAGGCGGTGCTTGCCGCTTTGGTCAGCCAGTTGCTAAACCCACTGACAAGCAGTGCCGCTAGCGACGCGTCGAGCCTCGCCTCCGGAGGAATTGCCTCCCTGAGCGCAACGGCCAACACCACGGATCTGGTCTCGCTAATCGCCGATGCGGCGATTTTCGGCTCCACCCGTGGCGCCGGGTCGAATGCCTTTGCCGCGCTCCTGGGGCAACTGGCAAGTGCTGGCGCGCCCGGAAGCGACAGCGCTGCGATGGTGCTGATCGGGCTGCAGTCGCAGCAAGACCCGGCCCAGGGCCAGGCCCGGTTGTTACAACAGGCGCTCGCCGGGGCGCGCGCGGTGGGTAGCCTCATCAACATTCAAGCCTAAGGTCGTCCGCAGAGCACAGCCCAAGCCGGGCCAGGAGGCTCTGCCGGAATGGGGTTTGTCCAGCGTGGCCCAGGCAGACCATAATGAGACCCCGCGCCACTGGCGCCCTCGACAACACCGCCCCCCTCCAATGAACGCCTACGCTGCCTTTGCACAATGCTTCCCGGCTGACCGGGAACAGATCTTCCTGGAAGACGAGACGGGACGCCGCCACACCTACGCGGACCTGGAGCGCGAGAGCGCGGCCTATTCAGCGCTGCTCGCAGACTGCGGGCTACAACCCGGGGATCGAGTACTGGCCCAAGTAGAGAAGTCTCCACAGGTGCTTTGGCTTTATCTCGCTTGCCTGCGCTCGGGGTACTGCTTCGTCCCACTGAACCCCGCCTATCAACGCGGTGAGCTGGGCTATTTCCTGCAGGACGCCGCCCCGCGAGTGGCCGTGTGTGCCACGGACTCGCTCGTCCTTTTCCAGGAATTGGGCGCCGCAGCGGGCACGCCCCGCCTGTTCACGCTGGATGCCGATGGCCGTGGGACACTGCCTTCGGGGGCAGCGCGCTGCGCGGGCGATGCGACGGTTGCCCCACTGCCGGCAGGAACCCTGGCAACCCTTATCTATACCTCGGGGACCACAGGGCGCTCCAAGGGAGCCATGGTCACCCACGAGAACCTCGTGGCCAATGGACGAGCACTGGCTCAGACCTGGGGCTTCAGTGCCGCGGACCGACTGGTCCATTGCCTGCCGGTATTCCACGTGCACGGACTTTTTGTGGCGTTGCACACGGTCCTGCTCTCCGGCGCTGGCCTGCTCTTCCAGCGACGGTTCGACCCCGCCGCCGTGCTCGCAGCGCTGCCTCACGCCACCGTCTTTATGGGCGTGCCCACCTATTACACGCGCCTGCTGGAGAGCCCGCTGCTCGATCGCACCCGGTGTGCCAGCATCCGGCTCTTCGTGTCGGGTTCAGCGCCACTGCGCCCCGAAACCTTCACCGCGTTCGCAGAGCGCACAGGCCAAGTAATCCTCGAGCGCTACGGCATGTCCGAGGCGGGCATGATTGCGTCCAACCCGCTGCAGGGAGAACGGCGGGCGGGCACCGTCGGCCGCCCTCTGCCAGGGGTCGACGTGCGCCTAGCCGCCGAGGCAGGCGGCCAGGCGGCCCCGGGGCAGCCCGGGGTGATTGAGGTCCGCGGTGCCAATGTCTTCGCCGGCTACTGGCGCATGCCCGAGAAGACGCGCGAGGAGTTCACCACCGATGGCTGGTTCCGCACAGGAGACGTGGGGCAGTTCGACGAAGCCGGCTACCTAAGCATCGTGGGGCGGGCGCGCGACCTGATCATCAGCGGCGGACTCAATGTCTACCCCAAGGAGGTCGAACTCACCATCGACCAACTGCCGGGTGTGCTGGAGTCGGCCGTGGTCGGCCTCCCCCACGCGGACCTAGGCGAGGCCGTCACTGCTGCCGTCGTGCCGCGGCCTGGGTCCGCCTTGCGCCCCGAGGACGTGATCGCTCACGTGAAGGGCCAATTGGCTGGCTTCAAGGTACCCAAACGCGTACACCTGCTCGATGCGCTACCGCGCAACGCCATGGGAAAGGTAGAAAAAAACCGACTTCGCGAGCTGCTGTCCCAATGACCGGCGGGCTTCCCACGGGCTTGGTGCTCGCGGGGGGGAGAGCGACGCGAATGGGTGGCGCGGACAAGGGCCTGTTGGCGCTGCAGGGGCAGCCCTTAGTGGCCTGGGTGCTAGAGCGCCTCGCGGGCCAGGCGGACCCCGTGCTGGTCAATGCCAATCGCCACCAGGACCAGTACGCTGCCTGGGGCCACGAAGTGGTCCCAGACCGCTTCCCCGACTTCGCCGGGCCCCTTGCCGGGATCGCCGCAGGCCTCGAACGAACCCGCTCGGAATTGCTGTTGGTCAGCCCCTGCGATACGCCGTGGCTTCCCCGCGACTTGGCGCAGCGCCTGCGCGCAGGGCTCGGGGAGCAGGCAGCGGCGGTGGCCCAGACGTACGGCCGACTGCAGCCCGTGCACTGCCTGCTGCGCCAAGCCCTGTTGCCGGATCTGCTGCGGTTTCTGGGGAGGGGCGGGCGTCAGGTGGAGCAATGGTTTGCCGAGTTGCCCCTGGCGCGCGTGGATTTCAATGACGTGGCCGATGCCTTTCTGGGCGCGAACAGCCCCGCCGAACTAGAGCGTCTGGCCTCAATCGCGCGGGGCTAGCGGGGTGGCGACGGGGCGGCAAGTGGCAGCGTCCCCGACTCCGCCAGTTGATAGTACAACTCGTCGGGCCGAATCATGCCCAGTTCCGCCCGCGCGCGCTCCTCGATGGCACCGTAGCCCGCCTTGAGATCGCGCACCTCGGCATCGAGCGCGCCGTTGCGCGCGCGCAAGCGGCCGTTGACCTCTCGCTGGGCGGATATTTGACGCTCGAGCTCGCGCACCCGGGCTACCCCCCCCTTGCCGAACCACAGGGGGTTCTGCACCAGGAGGATCAGCGTCAGCAGCAGCAGCGCGAGCAGTCTCAAGTCAGTTGATCTGGTAGAACGCGTCCCGGCCGGGATAGCTAGCCGAGTCTCCCAGGTCTTCCTCGATGCGTAGCAATTGGTTGTACTTGGCCATACGGTCGGTCCGAGAGGCCGAGCCGGTCTTGATCTGCAGGGCGTTGGAAGCCACGGCGATATCAGCGATCGTGCTGTCCTCGGTCTCACCCGAGCGGTGGGACACCACCGACGTGTAGGACGCCCGCTTGGCCATTTCGATGGCCGCGAAGGTTTCCGTCAGGGTCCCGATCTGGTTCACCTTAATCAAGATGGAGTTGGCGACCCCGCGGCGCAGACCCTCGCGCAGGATGGCCGTGTTGGTGACGAAGAGATCATCACCCACCAGTTGCACGCGCTTGCCCAGGGCGTCGGTGAGTAGCTTCCAGCCGTCCCAGTCGTCCTCGGCCATGCCGTCCTCGATGCTGATCACCGGATATTTTCGGGTCCAGCTCTCGAGCAGTTCCACGAATTGCTGGGGCTCGAGTTTTTTGCCTTCGCCGGAGAGCACGTAGAGCCCGTCCTTGTAGAACTCCGAACTGGCGCAGTCCAGGCCCAGCGCCACCTGCTCGCCCGGGCGGTAGCCCGCGCGCTCGATGGCCTCCAGGATCAACTCGATGGCCGCTTCGTGGCTGGGCAAGCTGGGGGCGAAGCCGCCCTCGTCCCCCACCGTGGTGGACATGCCCCGGGAGTCGATGAGCTTCTTCAGCGCGTGGAACACCTCCACGCCGCAGCGCAGCGCCTCGCGAAAGGTGGGCAGCCCCAGGGGGATGATCATGAACTCCTGCAGGTCCAGGCTGTTGTTGGCGTGCGCGCCGCCGTTGATCACATTCATCAGGGGAACCGGCAACTGCATCCGACCGGCCCCGCCCAGGTAGCGGTAAATGGGAAGGCCGGACTCCTCGGCGGCTCCCCGGGCCACCGCCATGGACACCGCTAGCAGCGCGTTGGCACCAAGCCTGCTCTTGTTGGGCGTGCCATCGAGATCAATGAGCGTCTGGTCGACTAGAGTCTGCTCGGTGGCGTCGAGCCCGATGATGGCTTCGCAGATTTCCGTGTTGACGTTCTCAACCGCCTTCAAAACGCCTTTGCCCAGGTAGCGATGCGCATCCCCATCGCGCAACTCTACGGCTTCACGGGTACCGGTCGATGCACCAGAGGGGACAGCCGCACGGCCCATGATCCCCGACTCCAGCAGCACATCGGCCTCCACGGTTGGGTTGCCGCGCGAATCGAGGATTTCACGGGCAACGACGTCGACGATGGAACTCATTGGGAAGACTCCTGATTTACGACGGATTTAGGGGCCTCGGATTTCAGCAGGTCCTCGGCAAAACCGCTGCGCTTGACCACTCGGTCAATCTCCTTCAGCGATTCGAGCAGAGGCCGCATAAGACCTAACGGCCATGCATTGGGTCCGTCCGACAGCGCACGCTCAGGGTCGGGGTGGGACTCCATGAAGACGCCCGCAACACCCGCGGCTACCGCTGCACGCGCCAGCACGGGGACGAATTCGCGCTGCCCCCCGCTCGCGTGGCCCTGCCCGCCGGGCAACTGCACCGAGTGCGTGGCATCAAAGACTACGGGCGCACCGGTCTGGCGCATCACCGAGAGCGAGCGCATGTCGGAGACCAGATTGTTGTAGCCAAAGCTCGCACCGCGCTCGCAGGCGAGGATATTGTCTTCTCCGCTGGCCTCGCGTGCCTTGGCGATGACATTGTGCATTTCCCAGGGCGACAGGAACTGGCCCTTCTTGATGTTCACCGGCCGGCCCGCGCTGGCGACCGCCCGGATGAAGTCTGTCTGGCGGCAGAGGAACGCAGGCGTCTGCAGCACGTCGACGCTAGCGGCGACTTCTGCGATTTCCTCCACACTGTGCACGTCCGTGAGCACGGGCACCCCGATTCGACTGCGCACCTCGCGCAGGATCTCAAGGCCTGCCTCGCGGCCGAGCCCCCGGAAAGAGTGTCCGGAACTGCGGTTCGCCTTGTCGTAGGACGCCTTGAAGATGAAAGCGATACCCAGTTCCCGGCACAGGGCCGCCAGTTCGGCCGCCACATCCAGGGCCATTGCGCGCGACTCGATCACGCAGGGCCCCGCGATGAGGAACAGTGGGTGCTCCAACCCCGCGTCAAAACCGCAGAGCTTCATGGTCGCCCCCCGGCCCGGCGGCCCACCGCGCCCCTAAACAACTTTCTTAGCCGGAATGGCCGGTGCAGCACGCCGCAGGGAATGTTCCATGGCCGCACGGATGAAGGCGCTGAACAAGGGGTGGCCCTTGCGTGGCGTGGAGGTGAACTCGGGGTGGAACTGACAGGCGACGAACCAAGGGTGGTCGGGCAATTCCACCATCTCGCACAGATCCTCGTTGGCGGAGATGCCCGAAACCCGCATGCCGGCATCCATCAGGTGCGGCAGGTAGCGGTTGTTCACCTCGTAGCGGTGGCGGTGGCGCTCCGTGATGCGTTCCTGGCCGTAGACCTGGCGCGCCAAGCTTCCTGGGAGCAGCATGCAATCCTGGCCGCCCAAGCGCATGGTACCGCCGAGGTTCGAATCACCGCTGCGCGACTCCACGCGCCCATCGCGCCCGTGCCACTCGTTGATGAGCGCGATGACTGGGTGCTGCGTGTCGGGATCGAACTCCGTGCTGTGCGCCCCATCGAGCTGCGCCCTGTTGCGCGCGTACTCGATGACGGCGAGCTGCAGCCCCAGGCAGATGCCCAGGTAGGGCACACGTTCCGTGCGGGCGTGGGTGATGGCGCTGATCTTGCCCTCGACGCCGCGTTTGCCGAAGCCGCCAGGCACCAGCACAGCATCCATCCCTTCGAGCACCGCCGTACCCTCACGCTCGATGAGTTCGGAGTCAATGTAGTGGATGCTGATCCGGGCGTTGTTGTGCATACCCGAGTGGATCAAGGCCTCGGAGAGCGACTTGTAGGACTCCGTCAGGTCGACATACTTACCCACCAGGGCGACGTTGACCGCGTGCTCGGGATGTTCCAGGGCGTAAATTAGCTTTTCCCAGATTTCTAGGTCGGCCTTGGGAGCGTCGAGTTCCAGCTTCTCGCACACGATCTCATCGAGCCCTTCCGCGTGCAGCAGGCCGGGAATCTTGTAGATCGAGTCCGCATCCACCGCCGAAATGACAGCGCGTTCCTCCACGTTGGTAAAGAGCGCGATCTTTTTGCGCTCCTCCGGCGGCACCGGCCGGTCCGCCCGACACAGCAAGATGTCCGGCTGGATGCCGATCTCGCGCAGTTCCTTCACCGAATGCTGGGTGGGCTTGGTCTTGATCTCGCCGGCCGACGCGATGTAGGGAAGCAAGGTCAGGTGGATGAAGAGAGAATTCTTCCGCCCCAGTTGCAGGCTCATCTGGCGGATGGCCTCCAGAAACGGGAGCGACTCGATGTCCCCTACCGTCCCGCCGATCTCCACGATGGCAAGATCCGCATCGCCTGCGCCCAGGTGGATCTGGTTCTTGATCTCGTCGGTGATGTGCGGAATGACCTGGACGGTGCCGCCGAGGTAATCGCCACGGCGTTCCTTACGGATCACGGTCTCGTAGATTTGCCCGGTCGTAAAGTTGTTACGGCGCGTCATGCGGGTGCTGACGAAGCGCTCGTAGTGCCCCAGATCCAGGTCGGTCTCGGCGCCGTCTTCGGTCACGAAGACTTCGCCGTGTTGGAACGGGCTCATGGTGCCCGGATCCACGTTGATATAGGGATCGAGCTTCAGCAGGGTGAGTTTGAAACCCCGCGTCTCTAGTATGGCTGCAAGGGACGCGGCCGCAATGCCTTTGCCAAGCGAAGAGACTACGCCGCCGGTGACAAAGATGAATTTAGTCATGCCCGCACCAATGCGACTGATTGACAAGGATACCGCAAAAGGCCGGTGCCGGCAATTTGGCCGCCCGCGCGCTCAAGCGCCCGCCCCTGGTGCTGTGGCTTCCTTGGCGAGGAACAACCAAGTCTCCACGATGGTATCCGGATTAAGCGAGATGGTGTCGATGCCCTCCTCCACCAGCCACTTGGCGAAATCGGGGTGATCCGAAGGCCCCTGCCCGCATATGCCCACGTATTTGCCGGCGGCCCGACAGGCTTGAATCGCCATATGCAGCAAGCTTTTCACCGCGTCGTCGCGCTCATCGAAGGAGCCTGCCACGATACCCGAATCACGATCCACCCCGAGGGCGAGCTGGGTCATGTCGTTCGAACCGATGGAGAAGCCATCGAAATACTCCAGGAAATGAGAGGCCAGGAGCGCGTTGGCGGGGATCTCGCACATCATGATGATGCGCAGCCCATTCTTCCCGCGCTCGATGCCATGCTCGGCGAGCAACGCGATAACCTCGCGAGCCTCGGCCACGGTGCGCACGAAAGGGACCATGATCTCCACGTTAGTGAGCCCCATGTCGTCGCGCACGCGCTTGAGCGCACGGCACTCGAGCGCGAAGCAGTCGCGGAAGCTGGGATCGATGTAGCGCGAAGCGCCACGGAAGCCCAGCATGGGGTTTTCTTCATGGGGCTCATAGCGCTGCCCGCCCAGCAGGCTTGAATACTCGTTGGATTTAAAATCGCTCAGGCGCACGATCACCGGCTTCGGACTGAAGGCGGCCGCCAGCGTGGCCACACCCTCGGTGAGCTTATCCACATAAAAGCTCACGGGGTCTGGGTAGCCCGCACTGGCTGCGAGTAATTCGCGGCGCAGATCGGGGGGGACATTCGGATAGGATAGCGCGGCCTGGGGGTGAATGCCGATCATGCGCGCGATGATGAACTCCAGCCGCGCCAAGCCCACGCCCGCGTTAGGCAGGCGCTGGAAGTCAAAGGCCAGTTCCGGGTTGCCCAGGTTCATGGCGATCTTCACGGGCGGCTTGGGCATCGCGTCCAGCGACAGGTCGATGACCTCGACCTCGAGTTTGCCGATGTAGACGTAGCCGGTGTCCCCTTCCGCGCAAGACACGGTGACTTCCTCGCCCTCGGGAAGCATGGAGGTGGCGTTGCCACACCCGACCACCGCGGGGATGCCGAGTTCCCGCGCGATGATGGCCGCGTGGCAGGTTCGCCCGCCGCGGTTGGTGACCACAGCGGCCGCGCGCTTCATAACCGGTTCCCAGTCTGGATCGGTCATGTCGGTGACCAGCACGTCGCCGGGACGCACACGGGCCATCTCGGAGGCGTCCATGACCAAGCGCACGCGACCGGTGCCCACACGGCTGCCGATGGCGCGTCCGGTCACGAGGATCTGCGAACGCTCCTTCAGGTTGTAGCGTTTCTGCGTGTCCATGCTGTTAGTCTGTGCCCGCACCGTCTCCGGACGCGCCTGCAGGATATAGAGGCGTCCGTCCAGGCCGTCGCGACCCCACTCGATATCCATGGGCCGCCCGTAGTGCTCCTCGATGAGCAGGGCATAGCGCGAGAGTTCCAGCACGTCTTCGTCAGTGATGGAGAAGCGCACGCGGTCGGCCTCCGCGACGTCTAGCGTGCGCACGGAGCGGCCCGCCTCGCGGCTGTCGGTGAACACCATCTTGATGAGCTTGCTACCCCGGGAACGGCGCAGGATGGCCGGGCGCCCGGCGCGCAGCGCCGGCTTATAGACGTAGAATTCATCTGGATTGACCGCACCCTGGACCACCGTTTCGCCCAGGCCCCAGGAAGCGGTGATGAACACCACTTGATCGAAGCCGGACTCCGTGTCGAGCGAGAACATAACGCCGCTCGCCCCCAGGTCGCTACGCACCATCCGTTGAATGCCCGCCGACAGGGCCACAGGCGTGTCCGCATAGCCCTTGTGGACGCGGTAGGCGATGGCACGGTCGTTGTATAGCGAGGCGAACACATGCCGAACGGCGTCGATCAGGTTGTCCGCGCCGTGAATGTTCAGGAAGGTCTCCTGCTGCCCGGCGAACGAGGCATCGGGCAGATCCTCCGCGGTGGCTGAGGAGCGTACGGCGAAAGACGCCTGCGCGTCGCCGGCCGATAGCGCCTCGTAGCCAGTGCGGATCTGCGCCTCGAGCGCAACGGGCAGCGGCGCCGCGATCACCAATGCGCGGATCTGCGCCCCGACCTGGGCTAGGCGTTCCACATCATCCACATCCAGGCCCGAGAGCAGATCGGCGATGCGTCCCTCGAGTCCACCCGCCGTCAAGAAATCACGGTAGGCGGCGGCGGTCGTGGCAAAACCACCGGGAACCCTCACCCCCAGATGGGAGAGGCCGTTGATCATCTCGCCTAGCGAGGCATTCTTGCCGCCAACCCGGGCGACGTCGTGCATGCCCAGTTCTTCGAACGGCAGGACGTATGGTTCCGCTGACATCGCTTACCCCTGATAGATGGTGAAGTGCCACTCGATCGCCGCCAGGCTGTCAACCCGCCAGACTGCTCGGCCGCCAAAAGCATGCTATTTTACCGGCGCTGCAATTGCCGCGCACCAGCTTCCTTGACCTGAATCAAAATTCTCACGGACGGATCCGCCGGAAGATGTCCAGCCGAAGCGCTTTTTTTATATCCGACCGCACCGGAGTGACGGCGGAAATGGTGGGCCACAGCCTGCTCACGCAATTTGAGCAGGTCACTTTCACGGAAACGACCCTCCCCTTCGTCGATAGCGTGGCCAAGGCCGAGGAGGCGGTCCAGGAGATCAACCAAGCGGCCCTTCGCGACGGCGCCCGCCCGCTGGTGTTCAGCACTCTGGTCGACCCGGAGTTGAGCGCGGTGCTTGCAGGGGCGAACGCGCGGATACTCGACTGCTTCGGCGTGTTCATCTCGCCCATGGAGGCGGAGCTCGGCGTCAAGTCCTCGCACACGGTGGGTCGCTCGCACAGTCAAGCCAACACCACCGGCTATTTCCGGCGCATCGAGGCGGTGAACTACTCGCTTTCCTACGACGATGGTCAGGCCTCTAAAGATCTTCATAACGCCGACGTCATTCTGTGCGGGGTGTCGCGTTGCGGGAAGACACCCACCTGCCTCTACTTGGCCCTGCAGTACGGCATCCGGGCCGCCAACTACCCGCTGATCCCCGAAGATTTCGGGAAGATGCAACTACCCTCTGCCCTGTCCAAGCTACGCCACAAGATTTTCGGCCTCACCATCCTGCCCGAGCGCCTGCACCAGATTCGCACCGAGCGCCGACCGGGAAGTACCTACGCGACCTTGGTCAACTGCGTCTCCGAGGTCCGCGAGGCGGAGGCCCTGCTGCGCAACGAGGGCATTCCCTACCTGGACACCACCACCCGCTCCATCGAGGAGTTGGCCAGCACCATCCTGAAACATGCGAACCTTCAGCGCACGCTATTCTGACAGCAGTGGCGGGTGTCGCCGGACTCAGGACAACCCGCGCCCCACCACCCCCAGCGCGATGGTAAGTGCCCCCAGGATCAGGTTCAGGCCAACGAGCAGACGAATGGTGGCCAAGGAACTCGCCGCCTCCGACCATTGCTCGGCCTCGACCTGGCGCCCCAGGCGACGCAGTGGCGCGAAGTTGATGTGCGCGAAGATGCCCATCATCAGCAATCCCAGCCCCAGCATGGCGTGAACACCCCCGCCCGCCGCGTGCATCCCTCCCAGCAGCGGGATCATGGCAAAGCCGCTCCCCAGGATCAGCACGATCGCCAGTGTCACCCACCGAAAAAACCGCTTGAGGACCCGATGCCAGAGCGCTAGGCGCTGGGGCGGCTCCAGAGTACCTGCCTCCGGCCGCAGCACTTGGTGCGCAAAAAACATGCCCCCCACCCAGATCACCACCGCCAGCACGTGTACCAACCGCCAGATGTTCATAGGTCTACCCCTTAAGCTTACGCGCCGGTGCGCGCGAGGACCGCGCGCACCGGCGCAAAACTGCGTCGATGATGGATCGTGACACCATGGCACGCCAAGGCCGCCAGATGGGCTTCCGTGGGATAACCTTTGTGTCGGTCGAAGCCGTACTGCGGATACTCCAGATGTAAGCGCCGCATGTAAGCGTCGCGCGCGGTCTTGGCCAAAATCGATGCCGCAGAGATCTCCGCGACCAAGCTGTCTCCCCGCACCACCGCCCGGGCAACCATGGGAAGTTGCGGGCAATGGAGGCCGTCGACGAACACCTCGGCCGGCACCAGCGTGAGGCCTAGCACGGCCCGCCGCATGGCCAGGAGGCTGGCCTGTAGAACATTAAGCCGGTCGATTTCCTCAACGCTCGCAACGGCGATGCAAAAGGCCTGCGCGCGCTCGCGAATGAGCAGCGCCAATGCCTCCCGACGCGACGCGCTCAATTGCTTGGAATCAGCTAAGCCTGCCACAGGCCGTTCCGGATCGAGAATTACGCAAGCGGCGAACACCTCACCAGCCAATGGTCCGCGCCCCGCCTCGTCCACGCCTGCGACGACGCGGCCCCCGCCTGCCGTGCGCAGATCCAGATCGAGCGAACCCTGCGCCGCGTGAGCGCTACTGCCACCTACCATGCCGTTTCCTCTGCCTTCGCGCCGCCTGCGCGGATTGTACGCGCAGGAAAGGGTGCACGCCTGCGCGGGCGGAAGCTGGAGTATGCTGCCACGACGCACCCCGGCCAAAGTCATGAAACCTCGAGGGGGCACCGGAGGAGCAGACCGTGCAACACGCAGCGCAGACCGAGGCCTCAGCGGACGCCCTGGAGACCGAGACCTACCAGCGCATCAGCTGGCGGATCATTCCCTTCCTGTTCATCCTCTACGTGATCGCCTTCCTCGACCGGGTGAACGTGAGCTACGCGAAGCTGCAGATGTCGGGTGACCTGCACTTCAGCGAGAGTGTCTACGGCCTGGGCGCGGGGCTGTTCTTCATCGGCTACTTCTTCCTGGAGATCCCCAGTAACCTGATCCTCGAGCGAGTGGGTGCACGCATCTGGATCGCTCGGATTCTCGTGCTCTGGGGCTTGATCTCCGCGGCATTCATGTTCGTGAGCACGCCCACCCAGTTCTACGTCATGCGCTTCCTGCTCGGCGTGGGCGAGGCCGGCTTTTTTCCTGGCATCATCCTCTACCTCACCTACTGGTTCCCGGGCTGGCGCCGCGCCCGCATGGTCGCCACGTTCATGACGGCCATCGCCGTGTCGGGGGTCATCGGCGGGATCCTCTCGGGCGCGATCATGAAAGCCTTCGCCGGGATCTACGGCCTGGCCGGCTGGCAATGGCTCTTCTTGCTCGAAGGCGCGCCCGCCGTAATCTTCGGCATCATTACCTTTTTCTATCTCGACAATGGTCCCGCGAGCGCGCGCTGGCTCAGCCAAGCGCAGAAGGATCTGGTAGCGGCACAACTAGCCGAGGACTGCCGCAGCAAGGACGCCCTGGGCGGACATTCGGGATTCCTCGACTCGGCCCGGGACTACAAAGTTTGGGTCCTCGCGTTGGTCTACTTCTGCAATGTGATCGCTTTCTATGGCGTGTCTTTTTTTCTGCCTCAACTCATCAAGGAGATGGGCGTCACGGACCTGGCCATGAATGGGCTGATCTCCGCCATCCCCTGGTCCGTGGCGGCCGTGGCCATGGTGATCAACGCGCGTCACTCCGACCGGCAACTGGAACGGCGGTGGCATGTGGCCATCCCGGGCGTTCTGGCGGGCTTTGGGTTGGCCTGCGCTGCCTACGTGGGCGCCTCCCCTGCCGTGCTCGCCATCGCCGCGCTTACGGTCACCACCGCCGGGTCGTTGTGCATCTCGCCCGTGTTTTGGTCGCTGCCCACGGCGTTCCTCTCCGGCAGCGCCGCGGCGGGCAGCATCGCTCTCATCAATTCTTTCGGCGCTCTAGGCGGGTTCTTTGGTCCGTATCTGATCGGTGTGGTGAAAGACCTCACCGGCAGTCCTGCCAACGCGCTCTACGTGCTCGCGGGATTTTTCTTTCTCTGTGCCGTACTGGTGGTAACTGTGTTCAAGGCAGTGCCCGTCCAGCGCTGAAACGACGCCTCGGTTCAGCCCCGCAGCAGCGGCAGTAGGGCTTCCCCGATGCGTCGCGTGGCGTCCTGACGCAGGCGCGCATGGATCTCGGCGAAGGCGCACTCCTGCCGCGAGCGGACGTCCTTGTCGGCGAGCAAGTTGAGCAAGGCCTGAGCAAGGATCTCGGGACGGGCATCATCTTGGAAGATTTCCGGCACCAAAAACTCGCGCGCTAAAATGTTCGGCAAGGCCGCCCAGGGAACCTTCACCTTGGGCCGCCCGATGCGCCAGGACAAGCCGGGCATGCGATAAGTCACCACCATGGGACGCTTGAGCAACGCGGCCTCCAGGGTGGCGGTGCCGGAGGCCACCAGCACGCCGTCCGCAGCCGTCATGGCCAGGTGGGCATGACCAAAGAGCAGGGTCATCGGGAGGTCCTGCCCCCCTTGCCGGTAGAGGGCCTCCTCAAACATCTCGCGCGTGTGGCGGCTCACTAGCGGCACCAGGAAATGCGCCTGCGGCTGCGCTCGGGCGATCAGGATCGCCGTCTGTACGAAGAGGTCGGCGAGCGCTCGCAACTCGCTCTCGCGGCTGCCCGGGAGCAGCGCAATCACCTTCAACGAGTCGGACAGCTTGAACTGCTCTCGCGCGGCGCCACGATCCGGAACCTCGGGCAGTAAGTCAGCCAAAGGGTGGCCCACGAAACTTGCGGCGATACCCGCCTCGCGATAGATCGGCTCCTCGAAGTCAAAGAGCACGAGCACCTTGTCGCAAGCACGCTTCATCTGGTGGATGCGTTCCCCACGCCAGGCCCACAGAGAGGGACTTACGTGTTGCACGGTACGAATGCCGCGACCGCGCAGTTGTTCTTCCAGGCTCAGGTTGAAGTCCGGCGCATCCACGCCGATGAACAAGTCCGGCGGGTCTGCCAGCAAGCGCCTGCGCAGTTCGCGGCGAATCTTAAGAATGGCCGGCAAACGCCGCAGCACCTCCACATATCCGCGCACAGCGAGCGCCTCGGAGGGATACCACGCATCAAAACCCACCCCCTGCATGCGCGCGCCACCAATGCCTTGGAAGGTGGCCTGCGGCAGCACTGCCTGCACCGCCTCGATGAGGTGAGCTCCCAGCATGTCCCCCGAGGCCTCCCCAGCCACCATGGCGATGCGGGGAGCCCGAGCCTTGTTCGATCGCGGTTCCATCATGGGTATCAGCGGACGATGCCGCGTTCCGATCCGCTCAGAAACTCCGCGAGCAGCGACACTTCGGGCAACAATAACGCCTGCGCCCGGATCGCCTCGCAGGCCTCGGCAAACCCGAGGCCGTCCCGGTAGAGGGTCTTATAGGCACCTCGGATGGCACGGATGGTTTCCGCGGAGAAACCGCGCCGACGCAGCCCCTCGGTGTTGATACCGTGGGGCTGCGCGGAGTTTCCCCCGGCCATCACGTAGGGCGGCACGTCCTTCAACACCAGCGAGGAAGCGGCGACGAAGCTGTGTGCGCCGATACGACAGTATTGATGGACCTGGGAGAAGCCGCCGAGGATGGCATGATCATGCACCTGCACGTGCCCCGCGAGTTGGGCATTGTTTGCAAAGATCGTGTGATTTCCCACCTGGCAGTCGTGCGCCAAGTGCACGTAGGCCATCATCCAGTTGTCGTCCCCGAGCCGGGTCACGCCCACGTCCTGGACGGTACCGGTATTGAACGTGCAGAACTCCCGGATGGTATTGCCATCACCGATCTCCAGACGGGTAGGCTCACCGCCGTATTTCTTGTCCTGTGGGATTTCCCCCAGCGACACGAACTGGAAGATCCGGTTATTGCGACCGATCCGTGTGTGTCCCGTGACGACGGCGTGGGGGCCGATGCGGGTTCCCTCGCCGATCTCCACATGCTCGCCGATCACCGTGAACGGCCCTATCGACACCCCCGGCGCCAGCCGTGCCCCAGGATGCACCACGGCGCTCGGGTGGATGCTAACGCTCACCAGCCCCCCCTTCCCGCCCAGCGCGTTCGGTCACTGCTGCTTGATGGTGCACAGCATGTCGGCTTCCGACACGACCTGCTCACCCACCAGAGCCTTGGCGGCGAACTTCCCAATTCCGCGCACCGTGCGCAGCATGGTCACGTCCAGCGTCAACTGGTCGCCGGGGAGTACCGGCTTCTTGAACCGCGCGTTGTCGATACCCACGAAGTAATAGATAAGGTTATCCGTGCTGGTGTGGTTGAAGCTCTTGAACGAGAGGATTGCCGCCGCTTGAGCCAAGGCCTCGATGATCATCACGCCCGGCATCACGGGGTTCTCCGGAAAATGCCCCTGGAAGAACGGCTCATTGATCGACACGTTCTTCAAGGCAAGGATCCGGTGGCCGGGTTGGCAGTCGATCACGCGATCGATGAGTAGGAACGGGAACCTGTGCGGGAGGTAGCGCAGGATTTCCTTGATCTCCATGCTATTCAAGATTTTGTCCTTTCCAGTTCGGCCAGGTGCCGCTCGAGTTCGCGAATGCGCCCGGCGAGAGCGTCCAGGTGCCGCAGGTGGGAAGCGTTGCGCAGCCAGTCCTCGTGCCGCGACACGGGGAACAGCGCCGTGTAGGTTCCCGGCTTGAGTATGGACTTCGCGATGGCTGCAGCCCCAGAGATCTCGACGTTGTCCACGATTTCCAGGTGGCCACCGATCATTGCGCTGCCGCCGATGCGGCAGTAGCGGCCGATACGGGTGCTGCCGGCGATCCCAACGCAGCCGGCGATAGCCGTGTGAGCACCGATGCGGCAGTTGTGGCCGATCTGGATCTGGTTGTCGAGTTTGACATCCTCCTCGATAACCGTGTCCTCGACGGCGCCCCGATCGATGGTCGTGTTCGCACCTACCTCCACGTCGTCTCCCACCAGCACCCGCCCCACCTGGGGAATCTTGCGCCAGCGCCCCTCGTCCATCGCCAGCCCAAAGCCGTCAGCCCCGATGACCACACCGGAATGAAGGATGACCCGATCGCCGAGCGCGCAATTGTCGTAAATGACCACGCGCGGGTGCAACAGGGAGTCCGCGCCGAGGCTCACCCCGTCGCCTAGGACGCACCCCGCGCCGATGACCGTGCGCGCGCCCACTCGGGCGCCCTCGCCAACCCGCACGAACGCGCCCAGGGTGGCGGTAGGGTCGATCTGCGCATTCGGGTGCACGCTCGCACTGGGGTCAACGCCCGCGGCCCAGTGGCGGGGTGGGTTCAGCAGGGCGGAGACCTTCGCGAAGTAGGCGTAGGGATTGGCGCTTACGATGCGCGACCGTTCGGTATAGTGCGCATCGTGGCGGGCCAGGATAACCGCGCCCGCCCGCGTTGCTTCTAACTGGCGGCGGTATTTCGGGTTGGTGAAAAAGGAAACGTCCGTTGCCGCGGCGCACTCCAACGTCGCGACCCTCCACACACGGCCCTCCGGGTCGCCCAGCAATTCACCGCCAAAGCGCTCCACGAGTTCCGCGAGCGTGAAGGAGCGCTCATTGGGCTCGTTCACTGCTGACACGCTCTCACCCCTTACCGTACGCCCGAGATGGCTCCGGAAGCCCGCAGCCGGCACGGCCCTATTTGTCCGTCAAGGCCTTGAGCACCTTGTCCGTGATGTCGATGCGAGGGCTGTGGTAGACGCCGTCCTGGAGGATCAGGTCGAACTTCTCTGCCTCGCCGATCTGGCCAATGACCTTATTCGCCCGCTCAAGAACCTGCGCCAACTCCTCGTTCTTGCGCAGGTTCAGGTCTTCGTTCAATTCCCGCTGGACGCGTTTGATATCCCGATTCATGCGCGCCAGATCCTGCTCCTTCGCCCGGTGCTCGGACTCGCCCATGGTCAGGCCCTCCTTCTCCAACTGCGTCTGGAGATCCTTAGCCTGCTTCACCATCTTTTCCACTTCCTGCGCCCGCGGCGTGAACTCCTTCTCCAGCTTTTTCATCGCACGCTGGGCCGGGACCGACTCCTTAAGGAGTTTATCCAGGCTGATGAATCCAATTTTCAACTCGGTGGCCAGCACGCTGACCGAGCCCAGAGCCATGAGTAGGCCCAGGACTATACCTAGGGATTTCAATGGCGTTTCTCCTCTAACCCGACGGGCATCCCCCGCCGAACCATCATTGCTCGCCAGCGAGAGCCTCTTGCACTCAAAATACCGTACCCAGCGAGAACTGGAATTTTTGCAGTTTGTCTTCGGGCTTCGGGTTAAGCGCGAAACCCAGGCTGATTTTGATCGGACCCACCGGCGAGTACCAGCTGAGCGCCAGTCCCGAGGCGTAGCGTGCATCAACGAAAGTGAAGGTATCACCCACGGAGCCCGCATCCAGGAAAGCCGACAGGCGCACCGACTTGTCCTTCTCCAACCCCGGGAAGGGGAAGAAGAATTCTGCGTTGGCCACCAGTTCGGTACGGCCGCCCAGCGCGTTTCCCTGGGTGTCCTTCGGCCCAATGGAGCTGGTCTCGAAGCCGCGCACGGTGCCGACACCACCCAGGTAGTAGTTTTTATAAAAAGGCAGCGGCTTGGCACCGTAACCATCGGCGTAGCCCAGCAAGGCAGACAGTTGCAGGGTATCTTCTCGTGCAACTGGCAGCCACCACTGCACCTGATAGGTGGAACGGTAGTACTGCAGCTTCGCTGGGGGCACGGCGGCCTCTAGGTTTATTCGCTGCAAGCTCCCGCGGGTCGTGTAGATGACGCTGTCACGCAGATCGTGCGTGTACCCGGCCGTGGTGATCAGCGCGCTGTTCCGGGGACCGAAGGTGTTGACGAAGTCGATGTACTGCTGGGGACTGGTGCTGAAGGTCTCGACGTTCGTGCTTTCCACCGCCAACCCGTAGTTCACCGTGTCGAACTCGGTCACGGGCACGCCGAACCGGATACCGGTTCCCAGCGTAGCGGTCTTGTACTGGGACACGGACAGGCCGGTAGCGTCGACGTTGCGCTTGTAGAAATCGTACCCGGTGCTCACCCCGTCGTCGGTGACGTAGGGGCTGTTATAGGAGATCGCATACACGCGGTTGATGCTGCCGCTGTTGACCTGCAACGAGAGTGCGTTCCCCGTGCCGAACAGGTTGTTCTGCGAGATCGAACCGCTCAAGATCACCTTCTCCGCGGTGGAGAACCCCACACCCAAAAGGAGTTGGCCCGTCGGACGCTCGACGACTTTCACTTCCACATCGACCTGGTCGGGGACACCGGCCACGTTAACCGTGTCGATGTTTACCTCGGAAAAGTAACCCAGCTTATCCACGCGCTGCTTGGAGCGCTTAAGCTGGTCCGTTGAATACCAACTGCCCTCGAGCTGGCGCAATTCGCGGCGAATGACCTCGTCGCGGGTGTTGGCATTCCCGGAGATGTTGACGCGACGCACGTAGACGCGCCGGCCCGCATCGACATAGAGTGTGAAGGCCACCTGACCCGTCGCAGGGTCGGTCTCGGGCACCGGGTTGACGTTGGCGAAGGCGTAGCCGTCGTTGCCCAGGCGATCGACGATGGTCTTCGTGGACTCCGTCATCTTTTCCCGAGAAAACACGTCGCCCTTCTTCAGCTTGAGCGCCTTGCGCATTTCCGCCTCGGGAAGGATCAGTTCCCCCCCAAAACGGATCTCGGAGACGGTAAACCGCTTTCCCTCGTTCACGTTGACCGTGAGAAAAATGTTTTTCTTGTCCGGAGAAATGGAGACCTGCGTGGACTCCACGGCGAACTCGAGATAACCCTGATTGAGGTAGAACGAACGCAAGCTTTCCAAGTCCGCTTCAAGTTTCTGCTTGGAGTACTGGTCGTTGCGGCTGTACCAGGTGAGCCAGCCGGGCGTTCGCAACACGAACAGGTCGACCAGTTCGGATTCCTTGAAGACCTTGTTGCCGACAAAATTGATCTTGAAGATCTTTGCCGCCTCACCCTCAGTGATGTTGAAGGTCAGGGCCACGCGGTTGCGTTCCAGCGGAGTGACCGTGGTGGCAATGCCTACCCCGTATTTCCCGCGGCTCAGGTACTGGTTCTTCAGTTCCTGCTCGGCTTTGTCCAGCAGGTTCCGATCGAAGATGCGACCCTCGGACAGGCCTGTCTGCTTGAGCGCATCCTTGAGCTTGTCCTTGTCGAATTCCTTCTGGCCTATAAACTCAACTGTGGACACCGCAGGTCGCTCCTGCAGGTACACCACCAGGACGTTGCGGTCCACCTCCAGTCGCACATCCCGGAAGAAGCCTGTGGCGAAAAGCGCTTTAACAGCAGCCGAGGCTTTCTCGTCGGTGAACACCTCACCCACCTTTACCCCGAGGTAACTGAATACCGTGCCGGGTTCGGTGCGCTGAACGCCTTCGACCCGGATGTCCTTGACAGGAAACGGCTCAAAGGCTGAGGCGGATAGACTGAGAAGACCGGCAAGGAGGAGCGAAAATCGAGAGAACTTCATCCGCTCTTAGCCGCCCCAGAGGCGATGTATGTCGTTATAGATTGCGAATGCCATCAGGGTAAGCAGCGCGGCTAGGCCAACCTGCTGCCCGAGTGCCAGCGCGCGTTCCGAGAGGGGCCGCCCACGTATGCTTTCCACAATATAATACATCAAGTGTCCCCCATCGAGCACTGGCACCGGCAAGAGGTTGAGCACGCCCAAGCTGATGCTGATCATGGCGATGAAGGCGATGTAGGGCAGCCAGCCTAGCTTGGCCGACTGGCCCGCGTAATCGGCGATGGTGAGCGGGCCGCTCAGATTCTTCATGGACACGCGCCCCAGCACCATTTTGCCGATCATCTCGACGGTGAGACGAGAGGTATCCCAGGTCCGTTGCGCGGCCGCCACCAGCGCTTCGACCGGCCCGTAGCTCACGAAGCTGCGCAGATTTTCCCCGAAATGTTCATCCAGACGCGGCCGCACGCCGATGCGGCCGATGGTTTGCGCCCCTTCGCGCACGGGCGCCGGCGTCACGGTGACGTCCATGCGGCGGGAAGCGCGCTCGATCTGAAGCACCAAGGGTCGGCCGGCCGATGCACTCACCCGCGCGACCAAATCCTGGAACTGCCGCACAGCCTGACCATCCGCGGCGAGGATGCGGTCCCCGGGCAACAGCCCTGCCGCCTCTCCTGCGCTGCCCGGCAGCACCGTGCCGACCACCGCATCGATGGGCGGCAGGTAGAGCAGCAGGCCGCAGCGGCGCAGAAAGTCAGCGTCGATGTCGTCACTGCCCAGCCCGGAGAGATCCAGACTGCGCACGCGTGCGGTCCCATCGGCGCGGCGCAACTGCAGTTCGACTCGATCCCCGTCCACCGCGTGCGGCAGCAACAGCCAGCGCAGTTGCTGCCAACTGCGCACCGCAGCGGCGCCAACCCTGACCACCTCGTCGCCCTCATGCAACTGGGAGACGGCCGCAGCGCTTCCCGCCGGGGGCTCCGCGAGCAGTGCGCGGGACTCAGAAGCCCCATGCAGGAACACCACCCAGTAAAGCAGCACGGCCAGGAGCAGGTTGGCCAGGGGCCCGGCCACGACGATGGCCGCGCGCCGACCTAGGCTCTGACGGTTGAAGGCCCGGTGCAACTCGGCTTCTTCCACGGGTGCCTCGCGCTCGTCGAGCATTTTCACGTAACCACCGAAGGGAATGGCCGCGACGGCCCACTCCGTTCGGTCCGCGCCCACCCGCCGCGACACCAGCACCTTGCCGAAGCCCACGCAGAAGCGCAACACCTTGACGCCGCAGGCGCGCGCAACCAAGTAGTGTCCCAATTCGTGGAACACCACGAGCGGCCCCAGGGCCAAGATAAAAGCAACCGCGGTGGTCATGAGGCTCATGCTCCCCCTCCCAGGCCCAGGGCCAAATCGCGGGCAGCCCTATCGGCCGCCAGAACATCGTTAAGCTGCGCCACGGGGGCCGCAGGCAGTCGCTCCAATACTTTCTCGATCAGCGAAGCGATCCCCGTGAAGGAGAGTTCGCCATCGAGGAAGCGCGCCACCGCCACCTCATTGGCGGCGTTGAGAATCGCCGGCGCCGTCCCACCGCTGGCCAGTGCCTCGTAGGCCAGACGCAGGCAGGGAAAGCGCACCCGGTCCGGCTGCTCGAAACTGAGCGCCCCTAAGCTCAGGAAATCCAACGGCCGCACGCCCGACTCGATCCGCTCAGGAAATCCCAGGGCATGAGCAATGGGGGTTCGCATGTCGGGGTTGCCCATCTGCGCAATCACCGAGCCGTCCAGATATTCCACCATGGAGTGAATCACGCTCTGCGGATGTATCACTACGTCGATCTCCCCGGCCCGGGCGCCGAACAGCCAGCTCGCCTCGATTACCTCCAGCCCTTTGTTCATCATGGTCGCAGAGTCGACGGAAATCTTCCGGCCCATCACCCAGTTTGGATGCGCGCAAGCTTGCGCCGGGGTGACCGTTGCCAGGGACTCTAAAGGCCACTGACGTAGCGGCCCTCCGGAGGCCGTGAGGACCAAGCGGCGCACGCCCGCCGCGCGCAAGTCCCCCGCGAAGTCTGGCGGCAGGCACTGCATGATGGCGTTGTGCTCGCTGTCCACGGGCAACAGCAGGCCGCCGCCCACCCGCGCCGCCTCCAGAAAGACCCGCCCGGCCATCACCAACGCCTCCTTGTTGGCAAGCAATACGCGCTTCCCGGCCCGCGCCGCGGCCAGCGCCGATGGCAAACCCGCCGCCCCGACGATAGCGGCCATCACCACGTCCACCTCGTCCAGACAAGCCACCTGCTCTAGCGCTGCAGGGCCGCAAAGGACCTCGGTGTCCGCGCCAGGGGTACCGCGCAGGGACACACGCAGGGCCTCGGCACCCTCGGGCAAACTCATGACCGCCCAGCGCGGGCGGTGGGCTGAGCACAGGGCAGCCATAGGCGCGACCCGCGAGTGTCCGGTCACCGCCACGAGCTCAAATCGCTGCGGATGGCGGGCAAGCACGTCGAGCGTGCTCGCACCGATTGAGCCCGTTGCACCGAGTAGGGTAAGCCTTTGCCGGGAAGTCATCTGCGAGTCAGTCGGCGCTCAGGTGGGCTGCGCCAACGCGTAGTATAGGGCCGCAACGGGTAGGCTCGCCGTCAAGCCGTCGATCCGATCGAGGATGCCGCCATGGCCGGGCAAGATGCGTCCGCTGTCCTTCACCCCCCGGGTGCGCTTCAACCAGGACTCGAAGAGGTCGCCCTCAACGCTGAAAATCGCCAGCACCCAAGCGAGCGGCACGCTCAGCTTCGGCGCGCCCTCGGGTAGGAGTCCGAAGAGGCCCAGGGCAGCGGCGTACAAACCGACCCCGACGAGCGCTCCCCACAGTCCTGCCCAGGTCTTCCCCGGGCTAATCCGCGGCGCCAGGCGTGCCTGGCCGAAGCGTCGGCCCGCAAAGTAAGCCGCAGTATCCGCCACCCAGACTACCGCCATCACCGCCAGCAGCGACCCCGGCGCCTGCTGTAGCCAAACGCAGGCCACCCACAGCGGCACCAAAGCCAGTACACCAACACCGGCCAGCACCCACTGGGCGCGGATTTCCCATCCCCGGACCAGCCAAGTGCTCGCCCCGAACACCCAGAATGCCGTACCGGCTGCGCCCGCCCAAAGGGGCGCGATCCCCGGAGCGCCGCCTTGGGCGGCGGCCACGCCCAGGCAGAGCGTGGGTAGCGCGATTGCGTAGAGCGCACGCGCGGCCGGCGGGAACCCCCCGAGCCCTGCCCACTCCCAGGCGGCCAGTCCCAGCAGCAGGGCCATGAGCCAAGCAAATGACCCGTTGCCGAGGAAGAACAGCGCGCCCAGAAACAGGGGGATCAGAATCGCCGCGGTGATGACTCGTGGCAGGAGCATGTTCGTCGGAGCCGCCTGGCGCTGCCCGTCTACTCGGGCTCAATGGCGCGAGGCGGGGTCTGGCCCTTTTGAGCCGTGACCTGCTCGCTGGTTCGGCCGAATCGCCGCTCGCGCTGGGCGTAGGATTCCAACGCTAGGGAGAAGGCCTGCGCATCGAAATCCGGCCACAGGATCTCGGTGAAATACAGTTCCGCATAGGCGAGTTGCCAGAGACAGAAATTGCTCACCCGCTGCTCGCCCCCGGTGCGGATGAACAAATCGGGCTCGGGAGCGAAAGACAGCGCGAGATAGCCCCCGAGCAGTTCCTCAGAGTAGCCCTCCGGCCTCGGCGGATGCTCCGCACTCATGCGGTTCACCGCCTGCAGGATATCCCAGCGCCCACCGTAATTGGCCGCAATGCTGAGCGTCAGGCGGGTGTTGCCTTCTGTGCGCGCCTCGGCGGCGCGGATGAGCGAAACCAAGCGCGGCTCAAAGCCGCCCAGATCACCCAGCACGCGCAGGCGGATGCCGTTGTCGTCGAGTTTCACAACTTCGTTTTCCAGGGCACGGATAAAGAGATCCAGGAGGAAAGAAACCTCCTCGGCAGGCCGTCGCCAATTTTCGCTGCTGAAGGCGAAAAGCGTCAGGAATTCAACTCCCGCCTCGATGCAGCTGCGAATCATGGAGCGCACCGTCTCCAGCCCGCGCCGGTGCCCAGCCACGCGCGGCAGTAATCGCTTGCGCGCCCAGCGCCCATTGCCGTCCATGATCACAGCAATATGGCGGGGAACCACGCGCTGCGGCGGAACTGCCGAAGTGGAGCTAAAAAAGGCCACTCTAGATCGCCAGGAGATCAGCTTCCTTCGCCATCAGCGCCCGGTCGACCTCCCCGATGTATCGGTCGGTGAGCTTCTGCACGTCTTCCTGGCCGCGCCGCTCTTCGTCCTCGGCGACGGACTTGGCCTTAAGCAGGTCCTTCAAGTGGGCATTTGCATCGCGACGCACATTGCGAATAGCCACCCTCGCCGTTTCGCCTTCGTGCTTGACCACCTTGATAAGGTCGCGACGGCGCTCCTCCGTGAGCACGGGCATGGGCACCTTGACCGTATCGCCCATGGAAGCGGGATTTAGCCCCAGATCCGCTTCACGGATGGCTTTTTCGATGGCCGGCGCCATCTTCTTTTCCCAGGGCGCCACCTGCAGGGTCCGTCCGTCGAGCAAGCTGATGTTGGCCACCTGGCCGATGGCTGTGGGCGTCCCGTAATAGTCCACCATCACATGATCGAGAATGCCAGTATGTGCGCGCCCCGTGCGAATCTTGCCTAGGTCGGCCTTGAGTGTTTCGATCGTCCTCTGCATCTTCTGGTCGGCCGACTTCTTGATGTCCGCGATCATCTCGTCACTCCTGAATCTCTTTACAACCCAGCCCTCCCCGCCGCGTGCCCCTCAGTGGCTGCGGCGGGAGGGCGCCTTGAGCGCCACGCCCTCGCCTAGCAGGAGACCAGGGTCCCCTCGTCGCCGCCGAGGATCAGCCGCTTGAGCGCGCCTTGCTTGAAAATGCTGAACACGCTGATGGGCAACTTCTGGTCACGGCACAGGGTAAGCGCCGTGGCGTCCATTACCTTGAGATTGCGCTGGATGGCCTCATCGAAACTGAGCCGGTCGTAGCGCGTGGCCGCCGGATTGAGCCGGGGGTCCTCCGTGTATACCCCGTCGACCTTGGTGGCCTTGATAACGATCTCCGCATTCATCTCCATCCCACGCAGCGCCGCAGCCGTATCCGTGGTGAAGAACGGGTTCCCGGTACCGGCGGCGAAGATCACGATCTTTCCTTCCTCCAGGTAGCGCATCGCCTTTCCCCGAATATACGGTTCGGCCACCTGCTCGATGTTCAACGCGGAGAGAACCCGGCTCACCAGCCCCACCTGCCGCATGGCGTCCTGCAGTGCGAGCGCATTCATCACGGTGGCGAGCATTCCCATGTAGTCGGCAGTGGCGCGATCCATCCCGGCAGCCCCCGGGGCCACCCCCCGGAAGATGTTCCCTCCGCCGATCACCACGCCCATTTCCACGCCCATGCGGGCAACCTCGCCGATCTCGGCAACGATCCGTTCCAAGGTGGCGCGATTGATCCCGAAGGCATCCTCGCCCATCAACGCCTCGCCGCTCAACTTAAGCAGCACGCGCTTGTAGGCGGGTTGGGGCGAATCAGCCACGGAGGGGCTGCCTTCGCCCATCAGGACGCCAGGGGGGCCGATGCCTGCCCCTTGGCGGCGGCCGCCTGTGCAGCCACTTCAGCTGCGAAGTCATTGGACTTCTTCTCGATACCCTCGCCCACCACGAAGAGGCGGAAGGCGTGGACCTTGGCAGACTTGGAAGCCAGCAGTGCCTTGATCGTCTGCTTGTCGTCCTTCACGAAGGGCTGGTCGAGCAAAGTGACGTCCGCGAGGTATTTGGCCACGGTCCCGTCGGCGATCTTATCCACAAGGTTCTCGGGCTTTCCGCTCTCGATCGCCCGGGTGCGCGCGATCTCGCGCTCGCGCTCCAAGCTCTCGGCGGGTACGCCGCTACGGTCGAGCGCCACGGGCTTGGCCGCCGCGATATGCATGGCGAGGTCCTTGCCGAGGGTGTCGTCGCCGCCTTCGACGTCCACCAGTACGCCGATCTTGCCGCCATGCACGTAGGAGGCGATTTTGCCTTGCGCATCGATCACGAAGGCCCGGCGCACCGTCATGTTCTCGCCCAGTTTCATCACCAGCGCGGCCCGCGTGGCTTCGAGCGTAGCACCGTCGGCGCCCACTGCCTGTCCCAACAGATCCGCGTCGCTCAATTTCTGCGCAGCCGCGGTCTCAGCAACGTTGCGGGCGAAGGCAAGAAAGCTTTGGTCCTTGGCCACGAAGTCGGTTTCGCAGTTGACTTCCACCATGGCGGCGGTACGCCCGTCGGCAGACACCTGCAGGCTGATGACGCCCTCGGCAGCCACGCGCCCTGCCACCTTGCTCGCCTTGGCGCCGCTGCGCACGCGTAGCAGATCCTCGGCAACCTTGAGGTCACCGCTGGTCTCCGTTAGGGCCTTCTTACATTCCATCATTCCCATGCCGGTGCGCTCGCGCAATTCCTTCACCATGCCTGCGCTAATTTCAGCCATCAATGCCTCCAGTAATCGTGTACCGCAAAAGTTTCTTCAGGCGCCGCGGCCCGCAGGAAGGCGGCGCTCTGGCCGCGCCGCGCCCATGCCGGTAGGCACGGTACGGGGCGCGCAGCCTCAGGCCGAGGGTTCGGCGTCGGCCGTTTCGACTTCGACGAACTCGTCGGTGATAATTTCCTTGATGATCTGGCTGCGCCCCTCCAGGATCGCATCGGCCATCCCCTGGCAATACAGGCGGATGGCGCGACTGGAGTCGTCGTTGCCCGGAATCACGTAATTCACGCCGGCCGGCGAATTGTTGCTGTCGACCACGCCCACCACAGGAATAGACAATTTGTTCGCCTCGGCCACGGCACCTTTCTGGTAGCCCACGTCGATGATGAAGATCGCATCGGGCAGGCCGTTCATGTCCTTGATCCCGCCCAGGCTGCGCTGCAGCTTGACGAGGTCACGCTGGAACACCAGGGCTTCCTTCTTCGACAGGCGCTCGATGGACCCGTCGGCCACCATCGCTTCCATGTCCTTGAGGCGTTTGATGGATCCCTTGACCGTCTTGTAGTTGGTCAGCATGCCGCCAAGCCAGCGATAGTCCACGTAGGGCGAACCGCACCGGGCGGCCTCCTCGCGCACGATCTCCCGGGCCTGGCGCTTGGTGCCCACAAAGAGGATGCTCCCCTTGTTGGTCGCCAGTTGCTTGACGAACTTCACGGCCTCCTGATACATAACCATCGTGCGCTCCAGATGCACGATGTGGATCTTGTTGCGCTGCCCGAAAATATAGGGGGCCATCTTCGGGTTCCAGAAGCGGGTCTGATGTCCAAAGTGGACGCCCGCCTCCAGCATTTCGCGCATGGTGACTGCCATGGTTCTTCTCCGGTTGCAAGTTAAGGTTAAGCCTCCATCCGCCGTGAGCCCGCCGCGCCACTCCAGCAAACGCCGGAACGCGGGACAGGCACCCTAACCGTGGGGCAGATGTGGGAAGTAACTCCGGGACGCCCATCCGGCTGCCCTCAAAGCGAGCCAAAAAGCGGGCGATCCCGTCGTTTAACCACTTATTTTAACAGGAAGCAGCCCATGCGCTCAAGCCTCCCGCCCCCACGCTGCGCTTGGGCCACCGCAGCGCCTGAGCTGGACCAGATCTATCACGACACGGAATGGGGCGTGCCCCTGCGCGAGGATCGGGCGCTGCTCGAATTACTGACCCTCGAAGGGGCCCAGGCAGGATTGAGCTGGTCCACCGTGCTACGCAAGCGCGAGGGCTACCGGCGGGCGTTTGCGGGGTTCGACCCCGCTGCCGTCGCCTCGATGAGCCCCGAGAACCTGGCTGAGCTCCTCTGCGACACGGGTATCGTGCGTAACCGCCTCAAACTAGCCTCCACCGTCGCCAACGCCTGCGCCTTGCTCGGGGTCGCTGCGCAGCACGGTAGCTTCGCCGCTTGGCTCTGGGACTTCAACACAGGCGCCCCGTTACACAACCACTGGACCACGCCCGCCGACGTGCCCGCCAATACGCCAAGCTCCGAGCGGCTCAGTCGGGAGTTACGTGGGCGGGGCTTTCGCTTCGTAGGCCCGACTATTTGCTACGCACTCATGCAAGCCAGTGGGCTGGTGAACGACCACCTGACGGGGTGTTTTCGCCACGCCCCACTGCGTGAGGGCAGAGGCTAGAGAACCTGCCCAGGTCAACTCGCGCGCTGACGCCGGGCCTCGTAGAGGCACAGCGCCGCGGCCACCGAAACATTCAAGCTCCCCACCGTGCCGAGCATCGGGATGCGCAGCAGCCCGTCGCAGCGCTCCCGGGTGAGCCGGCGCATGCCCTCGCCCTCCGCGCCCATCACCAAGGCGATAGGCCCGCGCAGATCCGCCTGCGGCAGCGCCAGTTCCGCGTCCTCGTGGGCGCCCCATAGGCGTAACCCACACTCCTTCATGTCATCCAAGCTGCGCGCGAGGTTGGTGACGTAGACCAGCGGTACCGTCTGCGCGGCGCCGCTGGCGACCTTCTCCACCGTGGCGGTGAGCCCTGCGGAGCGATCGCGCGGGAGCACCACTGCCGCCGCCCCGAGGGCATCGGCCACGCGCAGGCAGGCGCCCAGGTTGTGTGGATCCTTGACCCCGTCCAACACCAACAGGATCGTGTCTGGCCCTACCCGCTCGAGTAGCGGCTCGAGGCTCGCCTGCTGCGCCTCGCGCGTCACCCTCGCCACGACCCCTTGGTGTTTGCCGTGCCCGACTAGGCCGTCCAGACGAGCGCCTTCCATTGACACCACCCGCACGCCAGCCGCCAGCGCGGCCTGCTCAAGCTTCTGCCGCCGCACGTCCTGCCGGCCCGCCTGTAGGCAGATCTCCTGCACGCCACCGGGGTCGTGGGAGAGCCGTGAGGCCACCGCGTGGAACCCGTAGACGAGCCGCGTGCTCATGCCTAGGCGCCCTCGGGCACGAAGTCGATGCGGGTCGTCTCCAGGTCTGCCCGAACCAGGCGCACGGCGAGCCGGTCGCCCAGCCGATAGCGCTTGCCGGTACGCTCACCGAGGAGTTGCTGGCGCGCTGCGTCGTAGACGAAGTAGTCCGCGCCCAGTTCCGAAATGTGCACCATACCTTCCACGTACACCGCATCGAGGGCAACGAACACGCCGAAGGGGGCCACGCCGCTCACGCTCCCCGTGAAATGCTCGCCCACCCGGTCACGCAGGTAATAGCACTTCAGCCAGGCCTCCACATCGCGTGTGGCCTCGTCGGCGCGGCGCTCGGTCTGCGAGCAATGCGCGCCCATCGCCTCCCAGTCACCCGGCTCGTAGCGCTCCTGCGCCAGCGCCGCGCGGATGCAGCGGTGCACCAGCAGGTCAGGGTAGCGCCGGATCGGCGACGTGAAATGCGTGTAGGCATCGAAGGCCAGGCCGAAGTGCCCCTCGTTGCGCGTGGTGTAAGTGGCCTGCGACAAAGACCGCAGCAGCAGGGTCCGCAGCAGCGGCGCGTCGGGCCGGCCCTCCACCCGCTGGAGCAGGTTGGCGTAGTTCTTGGCCACCGGGCGCTCGCCCCCGCCCAACTGCAGTCCGAACTCCGCTAGCGAGGTGCGTAGCGAGCGCAGTTTTTCCGGGGTGGGTCCCAGGTGCACCCGGTACAGGCAGGGATGCTCGCGTCCATCAAGAAAGTGCGAAGCGGTCGCGTTTGCCGCTAGCATGCACTCTTCCACGATGCGGTGCGCATCGTTACGCTGGACCGGAACGATGGCGCTAATCTTGCCGTGGTCGTCGAACTCCATGCGCGTCTCGCCGCTGTCGAAGTCCAGGGCACCCCGGCGCACACGGGCCTTGATCAGGCAGCGGTAGAGACGGTGCAGGGCCAACAAGTGGGGCAACAGGCCCGCCTGCGCCGGCTCCAGGGGAACGGGGTCGCGCTCCAGGGCACGTGCGACCGCGGTATAGGTGAGGCGGGCATGCGAGCGGATGACCGCCGGGTAAAAGCGGTAGTCGCCCAATTCCCCGTCGCCGCCTACCTCCATCTCGCAAACCAGACAAAGGCGCTCCACGTCGGGGTTTAGCGAACAAAGCCCGGTGGAAAGCTTCTCCGGCAACATGGGGATAACCTCGCGCGGGAAATAGACGGAATTCCCCCGTTCGCGGGCCTCGAGGTCCAGGGCATCTTCGGGCGCCACGTAATGGCTCACATCGGCGATAGCCACCCACAGGCGAAAGCCGTCGCCTTCCGGTCGGCAGTGAATGGCGTCATCGAAATCGCGCGCCGTCTCCGAGTCAATCGTCACCAGCGGCAACTCGCGGAGATCCACACGTCCGTCCAAATCCGTGCGCCGGACGGCCTGTGGCAACTTGCGCGCAAGGGCCAGGGCCTCGGGCGAGAACTCGTGTGGCAGGTCGTGCTTGAACAGCGCGATGCGCACCTCCATGCCCGCGTCGCCGTAGTCGCCCAGTACCTCCACCACGCGCCCCATGGGCTTCACGTGGCCGTTGGGCTGCTCGATGATTTCCACCAGAACGACTTGTCCGGGCTGCGCCCGCTCGCGCGGCTCCGGCGCTAAGAGGATGTCCTGGCTAATGCGCCGGTTTTCTGCCACGACGAAGCGAATGCCGTGCTCCTCTTGGAGCCGCCCGACAACGCGCGCGTTCGCCCGCTCGAGCACCTCCACGATGGCCGCTTCGGGACGGCCACGGCGATCCACCCGCGTGCGCCGGACCACCACGCGGTCCCCATGCAGCACCTTGCTCATCTCCCAGGGACCCAGGAAGAGTTCTTCCCCCCCGGCCTCTGAGAGCAGCAAGCCATGGCCGTCCGGATGACCCTGAACCCGTCCAGTGATCAGGCCCATCAGCTGCACGACGCAGATGGCGTTGCGGCGGTTGCGCATGATTTGGCCGTCGCGCTCCATGGCACGCAACCGCCGATCGAAGGACTCCGACTCCGCCTGCGCGATCTCCATGCGCTGCGCCAAGGCGTCGGCGGAGAGGGGCACACCCGCCTCGGAGAGCTGTTGCAGGATCCATTCACGGCTCGGAAGCGGCTCACCGTAGCGCCCGCGCTCGCGCTCCAGGAAGGGGTCGCGCGAGCGTACGCCGGCCCCGCCTGACAGGACTTCCGGGGAACTCGGGATGGGCTCGCTCATGACTTTCTCCGCTTCAGGGTGTTGCATTGAATTGACAACTTACCAGTTTCCCATTAAATTTCGCGTCCGCTGTGCCGAGATGGCGAAATTGGTAGACGCACCAGGTTCAGGTCCTGGCGGTGGCAACACTGTGGAGGTTCGAGTCCTCTTCTCGGCACCAGCCGCGCCCACTGGGCGCGATGACCTGAGTAGTGATTGAAGCCGCGAACTCCGCGGCTTTTTTTCTTTCTCAACGCGGCGAGCCCGGGGCCCCGGGTGCTTGAGTCAGAGCGCGAAGGGGTCGCGCCGTACGATCATGTCGTCACGCTCGGCGCCGGTGGACACCAAGTCCACTGGCACGCCACAGATGCCCTCCAGGCGCTCCAGGTAGGCCCTTGCGGCCGCCGGCAAGGCGTCGATGGAGCGTGTACCCAGCGTACTCTGCGTCCAACCGGGCATCTCCTCGTAGATGGGTTCGCATGCCGCCGTATCCTCTGCACCTGCGGGAAGCAGATCCACCGCCTGTCCCGCGACGCGGTAGCCCACGCACATTTGCAGCGTCTCCATGCCGTCGAGCACGTCGAGCTTGGTGACGCACAGCCCTGAGGCGCCATTGATCTGGATGGAGCGCTTCAGGGCGGCCGCGTCGAACCAGCCGCACCGGCGCGGGCGCCCCGTGACGGAACCGAACTCGTTACCCCGGGACGCCAAATGGCGCCCCGTTTCGTCGTCGAGTTCGGTGGGGAACGGGCCAGAGCCCACCCGCGTGGTGTAGGCCTTGGTGATACCCAGGACGTAGTGCAAGGCGCTGGGCCCGACCCCGCTTCCCGCCGCGGCCGCGCCGGCCACGCAATTACTCGAGGTGACGTAGGGGTAGGTCCCATGGTCTACATCGAGGAGCGTACCCTGGGCGCCCTCGAACATCAGGTTCTTTCCGGCACGCTGCGCTTGGTCCAGCAACTGAGGCACGTCCGCAGCCAGTGCACGCAGCGGCGCGGCAAGCGCAAGCAATTCATCCAGAGTACGGTGGAAATCAACGCCTGGGGCGTTGAAATAACGCTGCAGCACAAAGTTGTGGAAATCCAGCGACTCGCCCAGCTTGGCGGCCAGGCGCTCGCGGTGGAACAGGTCCTGCACGCGAATCGCGCGCCGCGCGACCTTGTCCTCGTATGCAGGCCCGATGCCACGACCTGTCGTGCCGATCTTCGCCTCACCCTTGGCTGCCTCGCGCGCGCGATCAAGCGCCGCGTGGTGCGGCAGAATAAGCGGGCAGGCCTCACTCAGCCGCACGCGGCTGCGCACCTCTACACCGGCCTTCTCCAGCGTCTCTAACTCCTCGAGCAGGGCTGGGGGTGACACCACCACGCCATTGCCGATGAAGCACTCAACTCCCGGATGCAGAATCCCTGAGGGGATGAGGTGGAGCACGGTCTTTCGGCCATTGATCACCAGCGTGTGACCGGCGTTGTGACCGCCTTGGAAGCGCACCACACCTTGCACGCGGGGCGTCAGCCAGTCCACCACCTTGCCCTTACCCTCGTCACCCCACTGGGTGCCCACTACAACGACATTTCGGCCCATTATCGGATCCTTCAATTCTGTTTGGAGGTCCCCGGCACCGATACCGGTACCGGCGCCTCATCGACGGTTTCCCAACGCCCCTGCACGCGATCAAGGCGCCGGTCGCAACCCAATTCACCGCGCGTGGCCTCGTGTCCGGGCAGATCCACGATCACCACCTCACCCTGGGCGCGCAACTGCGCAATTCGTGTCTGCAAAGCAGCGTCATCCGGTCGGTGCGGTGCCAGCACCCGACGCGTGGGCGCCAGCGCAGGCGTGAGGCCGGCGAGCACGCGCAGGTCAACGGAAAAGCCTGTGGCCGGACGCGCGCGACCGAACGCAACGCCCACGTGGTCGTAGCGCCCGCCACGCGCGATCGCGTTGGGGTGCCCCGGCGCGTAGGCCGCGAACACGACCCCACTGTGATAATGATAGCCATGCAGTTCCGCTAGATCGAAGCAGCGCAGCCCCACCTCCATTCCCGGATCCGCGCCGAGCACGCGCAGATCCTCCAGGGCACGGCCAATCTCCGGGTGGGCGGGCAAACGCTGGGCCGCAGTGGTCAGCACTTCGCGTCCGCCATAGAGTTCCGGCAACAGCAGCAGAGCCTCGCGCGAGATGGCTCCCAGCGGCCGCACCAAGTCCTTAAGCGCAGGCACATCCTTATATTGCAGCACCTGGAAGAGTTCTCTCTCCAACTCCGGACCGATCTCCCCGTGTCGCACGAGGCTGCGGAACACGGCCACGTGCCCCAGATCCAGTCGCAAGTCGGCAATGCCCGCAGCCGCGAGCGATCCAAGCATCAGCGCCTGGATCTCCTGATCGCTCTCTACGCCCGCGTGCCCATAGAGCTCCGCGCCGGCCTGCAGGGGTTCGCGCGTGGAGTTCAGGCCCGAGGGCAGCGCGTGGAGTACGCTGCCGACATAACAGAGGCGGGTTATTCCCTGGCGGTTGAGCAAGTGCGCATCAATGCGGGCCACCTGCGGGGTGATGTCGGCGCGAAGGCCGAGAAGCCGCCCGGAGAGTTGGTCCACCAACTTAAGCGTACGCAGGTCCAGATCGTGCCCAGTACCCGTGAGCAACGACTCCACGTACTCAAGCAGCGGCGGAACCACCAGTTCGTAGCCGTGGGAGCGGAAGAGGCTGAGCATATCGCGGCGCAAAGTCTCGATGCATCCGGCCTCCTGCGGCAGGATGTCCTCGATGTATTCGGGAAGCAGCCAGCGTGGCATGGGGATCGCCTTCACGCCCGGCCAGCGGGCGACGCAATGGGTGGCAGCATAGCTCAGCCGGGCTGGAGCAGGAGGAGGAGCAGGAGCCCTGCCAGCATGGAGGTCAGCCCGATGAAACGCAATTGCCCGTCGGTTAACTCGGTGAGGCGGCGAAAGGTCTGCCGCCAGATGTGCGGAACTAGGAAGGGCAGCATCCCCTCCAGCACCAACATCAACGCCAGCGCAGTCCAGAGGCTAGCCGACACGGCGCCCGGCCTCTCCACGCGGGTTTAGGACCCGGACGACCTTGAGCATATCCACTTAACCCGTGCTACTTCTTCTTGCCGCCGCCTGCGGCTTCATGCCGACCGCCGGAGGGGTCCTTCAGGTACCGGAAAAACTCCGAATTGGGTTGCAGTACCAGCACGTCGCTCTTGTTCTTGAAGCTCTGCTTGTAGGCATCCATGCTGCGGTAGAAGGCGTAGAACTCAGGCATCTCCTCGAAGGCCTTCGCGTAGGTAGCCGCCGCCTCGGCGTCGCCGCGGCCGCGCGCGTTCTGAGCGTCACGGTAGGCCTCGGCGATGATGACTTCGCGTTTGCGATCTGCCTCGGCGCGGATCTTCTCCGCTTCGGCAAAGCCCAGGGAGCGCAGTTCGTTGGCCACGCGCTTTCGCTCGGCCTCCATGCGCCGGTAAACCGCCTCACTCACTTCCTGGGGAAGATCCACCCGCTTGAGGCGCACGTCAAGCACCTGAACCCCGATGGCCCTGGCGTCCGAGTCGGCCTTTTGCCGCATAAGATCCATGATCTCGTCTCGCTTACCCGATACGACGTCGTGGATGGTGCTTCGACCGAATTCCGCCCGCAGCCCGTCGTTGACCGTTTGCGCCAGTCGGATTCGCGCCCTGGCCTCATCGCCGTTCACGCTCAGGTAAAACTGCAGCACGTCAAAAATGCGCCACTTGACGAACGAGTCGACGAGGACGTTTTTCTTCTCCGAGGTGATGAAGCGCTCGGGCTCCTCGGAATCCAGCGTCTGGATGCGCACGTCGAAGAAACGCACGTTGTCCACAAGCGGCACCTTGCCATAGAGACCCGGCTGGGTGATGACCTGCACCGGCTTGCCTAGGCGGAAGACGATCGCGTTCTGCCGCTGGTCCACCGTGAACAGGCTCAGGCTGGCGAGCACCAGGGCCGCAGCCAGGGCCACCAGGATCATGGCTGGAGTTCCGGCTTTCATGGGCGTGCCTCCCTATCCCGAGTGCGCAGCGCGTCACGCGAGCGCACGCCGGCTTCCGCCGCTGGCGGCGCTGCGTTCAGGTCCACCTGTGGTGGCGGCTCCTTCGGCCCCTCGACCACCGGGGGCTGGCTGGCCGCGCCCATCTGTAGAATCTTGTCCAGGGGCAGCATGAGCAGGTTACCGCCGGCGCGATCGTCGACGACCACCTTGGTGGTACTGCTGAGCACTTGCTGCATAGCATCCATGTACATTCGTTGCCGCGTCACCGCAGGCGCGCGCTTGTATTCACGTGCGATCTGGGAAAAGCGCGAGGCCTCACCCGTGGCGTTCAGCGTAACTCGCTGGCGGTAGCCCTCGGCCTCCTGCTGCAGGCGCGCGGCCGTACCTTGCGCCTTGGGAACCACGTCATTGGCATAGGCTTGGCCCTCGCTCTTCTGCCGCTCACGGTCCTGATTGGCCTTCACCGCGTCGTCGAAGGCTGCCTGGACCTGCTCCGGAGGCTGGGCCTGTTGTAGGGTGAGCCTGCTCACACTGATGCCGGTGGAGTAACGGTCAAGAATTTTCTGCATGGTGGCCTGAGCTGCGACGGCTAGCTCAGCGCGCCCCTGGTAGAGCACAAAATCCATGCGCTGCTTGCCCACCTCCTCGCGCATCGCGGACTCGGCGGCCTGCTTTACCGCATCCTCTGCGGAGCGATTGTTGAACACAAAATCCTTGGGATCCTTCAGGACGTATTGAACGGCGAACTGCAGGTCGATGATATTCTCGTCATCCGTGAGCATCAGCGATTCCTGCAGCACCTTGGTCTTCACGTTGGTGTGGTACCCGACCTCCACCGTGCGCACTTGGCTGAGGTTGACGATCTCCACACTCTCGACAGGATAAGGGATGTGCCAGCGTGGGCCCGGTTGGGTCGTTTCCGCGTAGCTGCCGAAGCGCAGCACCACGCCGCGCTGGCTGGCATCGACGATGTAGAACCCGCTGGCAAACCAGATGAAGCCAACGAGCGCTACGGCGAGCCACAGTCCACTGCGCAAGGGCAACCCGCCATCGCCGCCCGCGCTTGGCGGGCGGGGGCGCCCACCGAGACGCTGTTTCAGCCGGTTCCACATTTCGTCAAGATCGGGCGGCCCGTCGTTTCCGCGGCGGCCCCAATTCGGGTCGTTCAATGACATAAGAGAATGGGCTCGGGGGTGGGCGGTACGCGATCGAAACTCATCGGGATGAGGCGGCTGGGACTTCAAGCAACCGCACGGCCCGCGGACACGGCTAAGGTCGTGCGGAATTCATCGATAGCCAATCGCAGCAGATCGACTCCGGCTCCAGTCCGCGCACTCAGCCGCACGGCTTGTATGTTACCACAGGCGCCCCGCTCCAGCCCGGGCGCGTGGCCGGATAGGTCGCACTTGTTGAGCACCAGTAGCCGGGGGATATCCTGTGCCCCGATCTCCTCGAGAACCCCGTCCACCGCACGCATCTGCTGCGCCGGGTCCGCGCTAGCACCATCGACCACGTGCAGCAGCATGTCAGCGAAGAGCGTCTCCTCAAGGGTAGCGCGGAAGGAGGCCACCAGCGTGTGGGGCAGGTTACGGATGAATCCCACCGTATCCGAGATAATGGCGCGCCCCCCCTGCGGCGTCGCCAGCTTGCGCGTGGTGGTATCCAATGTGGCGAAGAGCTGGTCGGCGGCGTAGGCGTTCTCCCGGGTCACCCGGTTGAAGAGCGTGGACTTCCCACTGTTCGTGTAGCCAACCAGCGCCAAGTTCAGTACCTCACCGCGCCGACGGGCGCGCCGCTGCGTCTGCCGCTGCCGCTGCACGGTCAGGAGCTTTTCCTTGAGAACCTTGACCCGCTTGCCCAGCAGCCTGCGGTCCGTCTCCAGTTGCGTCTCGCCCGGTCCGCGCAGACCGATGCCGCCCTTCTGCCGCTCCAAGTGCGTCCACCCCCTAACCAGCCGCGTCGCCAAGTGTTGCAACTGGGCAAGCTCCACCTGCAGCTTGCCTTCATGGCTACGGGCACGCTGCGCAAAAATGTCCAGGATGAGACTGACACGGTCCACCACCCGACACTGAAGGACGCGCTCGAGGTTACGCTCTTGCGCGGGGCTCAGTTCATGGTTGAAGAGCGCCACTGACGCCTGCTGGGCGAGCAGCAGTTCGCGCAGTTCCGCGACCTTCCCCGAGCCGGCGTAAGTAGCCGCATCGGGCGCAGAGCGCTTGCCTTGCAAGTGGGCGGTGACTTGGAGGCCGGCGCTAACCGCGAGTTCGGTGAACTCAATGAACCGGGCTTCCAGCCCCTGCACTCCGAAATCCAGAGTGACGAGCACACACCGCTCCCCGCCCACTGGTCGGTCAAACATGACTGGCACTCAGAGCGCGAAGTCGCCAGCACGAAGCCGCGCCGACGGACCCGCGCATGGGGGGTTCGCTCGTGGACTCAGCTCTCAGTCGGGGTGTCGACGGAAAAGTGGACCGCCCGCCCAGGTACCACGGTGGAGATGGCATGCTTGTATACCATCTGCGTCACGGTGTTCTTGAGTAGCACCACGTATTGGTCGAAGGACTCGATCTGCCCCTGGAGCTTGATGCCGTTCACAAGATAAATGGACACGGGCACATGCTCTTTACGCAGGGCGTTCAGGAACGGATCCTGTAGAAGTTGCCCTTTCGCGCTCATGCAGCGCTCCTTTTCTTAGGGATTCAATAGTCGCTACTGTACTGCATTTCGGCCGCCGCTTCCACCATCCGGTCAATCCTCTTTGGCATAAGGGTTCCGCCCTCGGTTCAACTGGATGCGCAATGGGGTGCCGACGAGTTCGAACGCTTCGATGAAACAGCGCGCGAGGTAGCGGCGATAACTATCCGGCAACGCCTCGAGCTGGTTGCCGTGGATGACGATGAGCGGCGGATTGGAGCCGCCTTGGTGGGCGTAACGAGGCTTGGGCCGGAACATGCCCAACCGGGGCGGCGGTTGCCGCACGACCGCTTGGGCCAGCGTGCGCGACAGGCGCGGGGTGGAGAGCTTAGCAAAGGCAGCGGCATAGGCGTGGTCCACCGACACCAGCACTTCGCTCACCCCCTTGCCCGTCAACGCAGAAAGATGGTGCACCTTCGCAAAATCCAGGAACTGGAGCTTGCGGGCGTAGTCTCGTTTGACCTTCGTCCGATCGTCGGGGCTAAGGCCGTCCCATTTATTAATTCCGACCACGAGCGCCCGTCCAGATTCTTGGACAAATCCGGCGATGTGCGCATCCTGATCCGAGATACCCTGTCGGGCATCGAGCAGTAGGATCACTACATTGGCATCCTCGATGGCCTGTAAGGTCTTCACCACCGAGAACTTCTCGATCATCCCGTCGCGTTTGCCGCGGCGGCGCATGCCGGCGGTGTCGATCAGCGTATAGGGCCGACCGGAGCGCTCGAAATCAATGTAGATGCTGTCGCGCGTGGTACCGGGTTGGTCCAGTGCGATCACGCGTTCATCGCCAAGCACGGAGTTGACCAGTGTGGACTTGCCCACATTGGGCCGCCCCACCACGGCAATTTTCGGACCTCCCGTGCCGTCATCGGCCGGCTCTGGATCAGGCGGGATGCCCTCGAGCGCCAGTTCCATCAATTCGCGCACGCCCTGGCCATGCTCTGCAGATATGGCAAGCGGATCGCCGAGGCCGAGCTCGTGGAACTCCGCCAGATGCGCGGCCGACACACCCTCGGCCTTGTTCACCACCAGCAGCAGCCGGCGTGCCCGCTTGCGCAGGTCCTGGCCTAGGCTGCGATCCTGAGAGGTGAGACCCTGGCGTCCGTCGACCATGAACAGCACCACGTCGGACTCATCCACAGCAAGCAGCGTCTGCCGCGCCATGGCTTGGTAGATCTGGTCGTCGGGTTGTGGATCGAGCCCCCCGGTATCGACCACCAGGAACGGCCGGCTGCCGACCTTGCCGTGGCCGAAGTGCCGATCGCGGGATACCCCAGGGATATCCGCCACGATCGCCGACCGGCTGCGGGTGAGTCGGTTGAAGAGCGTGGACTTCCCCACATTGGGACGACCCACTAGTGCGAAAGTAGGCTTCAAGCCGGCCGCCCGGGGTGGCGAACCCTCGGCCGATAGGTGCGCGGACTACTGGATATCCAGGACATAAAGCCCTCCCGCTCGGGTCTGGACGAGCACTTCGCCACCGAGGCGTACCGGCTTCACGAGGATCGGGCTCCCGTCCGTGGCGAGCCGGGCCGCAAAGGAGCCGTCCTCGCGATTAAGTACGTGGATGTAACCCTCATAGTCACCCACGACTACAAAGCCGCCAGCAACCAGTGGCCCGCTCACTTGGCGGGCGGCCAGTTTGTCCTGCTTCCAGAGGGTCGCCCCGGAGGTCTTGTCGAACGACCATACGGTACCCTTCTCGTCGGTCATATAGAGCGTCCCTGGGTCAGCTCCCAGCGCAGCTGCGGAGGATGCATCACGTCCCCACAGCAGCGACCCGCGCGTCAGGTCGTAACACGCCACGCGCCCCTGGAAACTGGCCGCGCAGGCCTGTGCGCCCTCGACTAGCGGTGCCGCCGCGACGTCGGTGATCCGTTCGAGCTCGTTGGACCCCTTGGGCTGCGCCACGGTGGTCTCCCAGACCAGGGCCCCAGTGTCCACGTTGAGCGCCACCAACTTGCCTCCGGCCATGCCGGCCAAGGCGAACTCGCCGGCAATGCTGACGCTGCCGAAGGCACGCAGAATCAGCGGCGGCAAGGTCGTTGCGTAATCCCACCGGCGCTGCCCGGTCGCGGCGTCGAGCCCGAAGATACGACCGTCATGACTGCGCACGACCACAACGCTGCCCGCGAGCCGCGGTGAACCCAATACCTCGCTGCTGAGCGTCGTGCGCCAGCGCTCCCGGCCGTCGGTGCCCAGGGCGATCACCGTGCCCTTCTCGCTGCCCACGAGCACGAGATCCCCATCGGCAGCCACGCCCGCTGACAGTGGCTCCTTGACATCGCTACGCCACAAAAGTTTGCCGCTACGGCGATCGAAGGCAGAGACCTCGGCCCGCTCGGCCGCTGCGTACACGCGCTCCGGCGAACCCGCCGGTGAGAACGCGTAGGCACCCGCGCCTCCTACTGACGCGCGCCACAACACCTTGACCTTGGCGGTGGGCTTGATGGCGCTCAGTTCGGCCGGCTTTACGCTGTCGGAGCCGCAACCGGGAAGGGTCCCCAAGGCCGCCAATGCGACCAGGGCCAGGGTGCGCAGGACAGGCCCGCGGCCAAGGATGCTCATTGTCCACCTAGGCTGTCGAGTTTAAGCTGCACGACCATACGGTAGTCACTTCCCGCGGTGAGCTTGTCCAAGGCCAGCTTGTAGGCGCTGCGCGCCTCGGCCGCCTTTCCCTGTGCCGCCAGGATGTCCCCGCGGCGCTCCGAATACAGCGCATGGAAGGCTTCGGGATGCGGCAGGTCAAGAAGTTTGAGGCCTTCGTCAAAGCGCTTGCTGTCGAGCAGCAACCCCGCTAGGCGAAGCCGCACGGCGGAGGTCGACTCGTCGTCGCGGGCGTGTTCCAGCGCAAAGCGTAATTGCTCCTCGGCCTGCCTGGCATCCCCTGCCTCATAGCTCACCCTCGCGGCCACCAGGGCTCCCATGGGGCTGTAAGCGGTAGAGGCGTAATGCTGGGTCAACTGCACCGCCAAGTCTTTGACCTTCTTGGTCTCGCCCGAACGCGCCGCTTTCTCCAACGTATCGTAGAGCATCGCGGCCTGCTCTGCCTCGGCGTGCTGGTAGTAGCGCCAGCCGTAAATGCCCGCAGCCACCAGCCCGCCGACAAGGACGGCAGTGAACACGCTACGCCGGTTCTCCTTCCACCACCCCTTAAGGGCGTCTATCTGTTCCTGTTCTTCCAGATCGTACATAGGGAATTGTTCGCCCAGTGCTGGTTGCTTGGATCTATCTGGCTGTCAGCGGGCGTCAGCGGGACGCGCGGCGAGGATCCGACGAGCGGCCTCCCCGGCGTCCAGTGACACCTGCTCGCCCCCTTCGCGCAGGGGCTTGAGCGATACCTTGCCCGCGCGCGCCTCCTCTTCCCCGACGATAAGCGCGAACAGCGCCCCGCTCGCGTCGGCCTTCTTCATCTGCGACTTGAAGCTGCCGCCACCACAGTGCAATACCGCGCTCAAGCCCTGATCCCGCATCTGCTCGACCACCCGCAGTGCGTGCGCCTGGGCGCCCTCACCACTGTGCGCGAGGTAAATCTCCGGGCGCCAGGGCGCGGCCACCTGGCCAGCGTCCTGCATGAGCGCGAGCAGTCGCTCAACCCCCATGGCGAACCCGCAGGCCGGTTGAGGCTTGCCGCCGAGTTGCGCGACCAGCCCGTCGTAGCGCCCGCCGGCACACACGGCAGACTGCGCGCCGAGGCGGTCGGTAATCCACTCGAAAACAGTCAAGTTGTAATAATCCAGGCCGCGCACCAGGCGTGGATTCACCTCGAATTCCAGCCCCAGTGCCCGGATCATTTCCTGCAACTGCTCGAAATGCGCCAGCGACTCCGGCTCGAGATCGTCGAGCAGCCGTGGTGCGCCGGCCACCACAGCCGCCAGGTGCGAATTTTTGGTGTCCAGTACCCGCAGCGGGTTGGTGTGCAGTCGGCGGCGCGCATCCTCGTCCAGGTGATCCTGGTGCGCTTCGAGGTACTGCGTCAGCCGCCCCCGGTAGCGCGCCCGTGCCACCGGCCCGCCCAGCGTGTTGATCTGCAGGCGAATGCCGTCCAGGCCCAGCGCCTTCCACAGGCGCGCGCACATGGCGATGTGCTCCACATCCACATCCGGGCCGGCAAAGCCGAGCGCCTCAACCCCGACCTGATGGAACTGTCGGTAGCGGCCCTTCTGCGGGCGTTCGTGGCGGAACATGGGGCCCGCGTAGGCCAGTCGCTGCGGCCCCGGATACAAGAGGTTGTGCTGGAGCACCGCGCGCACGCAGGCGGCAGTGCCCTCCGGGCGTAAGGTCAATGTCTCGCCATTGAGCGCGTCGACGAAGCTGTACATCTCCTTCTCGACGATGTCCGTCACCTCACCGATCGAGCGCACGAAGAGCTCCGTTCGCTCCAGCACGGGCGTGCGGATGTTGCGGTAGCCGTAGGCACGCAGCCACTTCGCGACCGTCTGCTCAAAGTACTCCCAGGCGGGCGTATCCTCCGGCAGGATGTCGTTCATCCCGCGGACGGCTTGGAGAGTTTCGCTCATGGAATGGAGTGGACGGGATTGAGGTGTAGGCCAGCGGATCGCTTCACCGCGCGGGTTCGGCGACGACAGCCGCCTCCTCGCGCCGCGCGCCATAGCGCTGGTGAACATAGTCGGCCACGATGGCCTGGAACTGCTCCGCGATGCGTTCGCCCTTGAGGGTGACGGTTTTCTCACCATCCACGTAAACCGGTGCCACCGGATTCTCACCCGAACCCGGAAGACTGATGCCCACGTTGGCCTGCTTACTCTCGCCCGGGCCGTTGACCACACAGCCCATGACCGCCACATGCATGTCCTGCACTCCGGGATAGCGCCCTGCCCACAGCGGCATCTGCGCGCGGAGCCAAGTTTGAATGCTTCCGGCCAGTTCCTGGAAATAGGTGCTGCTGGTGCGACCACAGCCGGGGCATGCGATGACCATGGGTGCGAAGGATCGCAGGCCCAAGGTTTGCAAGATCTCCTGCGCGACCAATACCTCGCGCGTGCGGTCCCCACCGGGTTCCGGCGTGAGCGACACACGGATCGTGTCACCGATACCCTCCTGGAGCAAGACGGCGAGCGCCGCGGTGGAAGCCACGATACCCTTGCTGCCCATGCCGGCCTCGGTCAGCCCCAGGTGTAGGGGATAATCGCAACGGCGCGCGATATCCCGGTACACCGCGATCAGGTCCTGCACCCCGCTCACTTTGCAGGACAGGATGATCTGCTCCGCGGCGAGCCCCAGTTCCCGGGCACGCGCCGCGCTCTCCAGCGCCGATACGATCAGCGCCTCCCGCATCACCGCACCGGCCTCCAGGGGCTGCGTGCGCCGACTGTTCTCGTCCATCAGCCCAGCCAGTAACTCCTGATCCAAGCTGCCCCAGTTCACCCCGATGCGCACCGGCTTGGCGTAACGACAGGCCGTGTCGATCAGGGTGGCGAACTGCTCATCGCGTTTCGCGCCCCGCCCAACGTTTCCCGGGTTGATGCGGTACTTGGCTAGCGCTTGCGCGCAGTCCGGAAATTGGGTTAGCAAGCGATGTCCGTTGTAGTGGAAGTCGCCCACCAGCGGCACCTCCACGCCCTGCCGGGCGAGCAGGTCACGAATGGGGGCCACCTGAGCGGCAGCCTCCGGCGTGTTAACCGTGATCCGCACGAGTTCGGACCCGGCGGCTGCCAATTCGGCCACTTGGCGCGCTGTGGCGGCGGAATCGGCAGTATCCGTATTGGTCATCGCCTGAACGACGATCGGCGCGCCGGCACCGATGCGCACGCCGGCAACAGTGACGGCCCGGCTTTGGCGGCGGGGAAGCGAGGCGGCGGACATGGACGGGTTCCTGAGGACCGGAGAAGCTGGGGCGCCTACTGGAGCGTTAGGCGCGCGACGTCACCATGAACGTGCGGCGCCAGATCCACGGGCTGGTCGCGGAACACCACGCTCACGGCCCGAGCATCGCCCAGCACTAAGGAGAGCGGGAGCATACCCGAGAGCACCCGCTGCGTGCTGGCCTGCTGCATCCCCTGCGCCAAAACCTCGCCACGCTGATCACGGACGTCGACCCAACACTCCCGATTAAAGCTCAGACGTAGCTCAGCCCCCACCGTGGCGGGTGGCGTGGGCCGCGGCGCCGGTGTGCCGGCGGGTGCCGCCGCCGTCCCGGACTTGGTAGGCGTGGCCTGCACCGGTGCCGGAAGCGGCAGGCCAGCCCCGGGTTGCACCGGGGCCAGCGGCAGGCCCGCGGCCGGTGCAGCCAACGGGGCGGAGCCCGCAGGCAGCGCCCCAGGCATCGATGGCTCGCTGGCGGGGACCTGCGCGCCCACGGGCAGTGGGCTCGATGGTTGCGGGGTTGCCCCAGCAGGGGGCGCCGTAGGCGCGGGCCCTCCCGCCTGCGGTACCGGGGCAATGGGCACGGCGAGCTCGCTGGGTTCTCCCCGCTGACGCGACGCGCGGGTGCCCACCAACACAAAGGCCACCACCGCCAGGAGGACCAGCGAGGCGAGGAAATACCATCGGCGCCGGCCCTCGCTGAAGGGCTCGCCGCGCACCGACACCGCCGAGGGCATGCTCACGCCCTGTGGGGCCGGCTTCACCGCCGGGCCGAGGCGCTCCGCCGCCGCCGCGACCAAGTCGTCCGGATCCAGGCGCAGGAAGCGAGCATAGTTCCGAAGGAAGCCGCGCACGAATACGGGCCCGGGGAATACGGCGTAATCGTCGTTTTCCAGGGCCTCGAGTTGCTTCACCGAAAGTTTGAGCTGGCGGGCAACTTCGCCCAGGCTCAGCCCCTGCTGCACCCGCTCTTGGGTCAGGCGGGCGCCCACGAAGGGCGCGGGGGCCGGTGGCGGCGTTGCGGGAACTGGTACGTCAACTGGCACTGCGTCGTTCACTCGAACCGCCCTGCCTCGAAGGCCTTAGCTTGTGCCGAATCCGGGAAACCGCGCCGCAACCGCTGACCGTAGTTCGCCGCCGACTCGCGGGCGCCTCGCAAGGCTTCCACCCGCGCAGCAAGCCAGAGTTCTTCGGCGCCTGGTTCGCGCACAAGATTGAAATAACGCGAAAGCAGCTCCGCCGCAGCCTTGAAATCCCGCCGCCCAAAGCTGATGTCCGCAAGGTTGTAGATCGCTTGTGACTGATTGGGGTTGCTGCGCAGCGCGCGCTGGAAGTAATCCTCCGCTGCAGGCCCGTCGCCGAGTTTACGCGCACACACCCCGGCATTCTTGTACGCCACGTCGGGTGTGCTGTACAGCGGATCCTCGGCGGCAGCGACCATCTGCTGCAGACCCTCCCTGCCCTGACCACGCTGGCAGAGGTAGAGCCCGTAGTTGTTCTTGGTGTCGGCGGAATGGGGATCCAGGCGCAGGGCTTCGCGAAAGTTGGCGTCCGCCGCGGCATCTTGGTGCAGATCCATGTGCACCAGCGCCAGAGCATTGAAGGCAGGCGCGAACCCGGGATCGGCTTTTACCGCGATGCCCAGTTCCTCCAGCGCCACCGCCGTCTGCCCCGCCTGGTAGTAGTTCACCCCCAACTCCGTGTGCGCACGCGCGCGCTCCCTTGAGTTGGCCACCGGTCGATCGCCCTCAGCGTCGGGGGTCAGCGGCTTCACGGCACAGGCACTGAGCAGCAACACCAGAACCGAAACCCCCACCGAGCGTCTCACCAGGAAGCCTCCTGCGCCTCGGGTGCCGCTGCCGGCGATCGCGCGGAGCGGCGCTCGCGCTCCTGCACCTGCCCGGCCAACTGGCCACAGGCCCCGTCGATGTCGCCGCCGCGGGAACGGCGCACGGTCGCCACGTAGCCTGCCTGCACCAGCGCATCCTGAAACCGGCGCACTGACAGCGTCGAGGGGCGCCGGTAGTCAGAACCCGGGAAGGGGTTGAAGGGAATCAGGTTGAACTTACAGGAGACTTCCTGACCGATGCGAACCAGCTGGGCTGCGTGCGCGAGGGTGTCATTGACGCCCTCGAGAAGCACATACTCGAAGGTAATGAAGTCCCTCGGCGCCTTCTCGAGATAGCGCCGACAGGCGGCCAACAGCTGCGCGAGCGGGTACTTCCGGTTGATCGGCACGAGTTCGTCGCGCAACGCGTCATCGGGCGCATGCAGGGAAACGGCAAGCGCCACCGGACACTCCTCGGCCAGCCGATCGATGCCGGGCACGATACCCGAGGTACTCACGGTCACCCGCCGCCGGGACAGCCCGTAGGCACGGTCGTCGAGCATGAGACGCAGTGCGGGCAGGAGCGCATCGAGGTTGAGCAGGGGTTCGCCCATCCCCATGAATACTACGTTGCTGATGACGCGCTCCCCCTTGGGATCGCGCCCCAGGGCTCGATTTGCCCACCAGAGTTGGCCCAGGATCTGCGCCGCGGTGAGGTCGCGGTTAAAACCTTGCTTGCCCGTGGAACAGAAGGTGCACCCCAGCGCGCACCCCACTTGGCTCGACACGCAGAGCGTACCCCTTCCCTCCTCCGGGATAAACACCGTCTCGATACCGTTACCAGCCCCCACATCAAGGAGCCACTTACGGGTTCCATCGGTGGCGGTAGCCTCTCGAAGCAGCCCGGGCGCCTCCACCACGGCGATTTCCGCCAAGCGTGCGCGCAGGCTGAGCGAGACGTCCGTCATGGCCGCGAAGTCGCCCTCGCCCAATTGGTGGATCCAGCGCAGCAACTGGCGGGCACGAAAGCCCTTTTCCCCAACACCTTCGAGGAACGCCAGCATACCGGCGGGGTCGAGACCAAGCAGGTTGACGGCCATCAGCGGCTGCAGACCTCCACGGCGGGGAAGAAGTAGCTGATCTCCACTGCGGCCGTCTCCGGTGCATCGGAGCCGTGAACGGCATTGGCATCGATACTATCGGCGAAATCGGCCCGGATGGTGCCCGGTGCAGCCTTGCGGGGATCCGTGGCGCCCATGAGATCACGGTGAACTTGGATGGCGTTATTCCCTTCGAGGGCCGTGACCATGACGGGGCCGGAAATCATGAAGGCCACCAAGTCGTTGAAAAACGGGCGCTGCCGGTGCACGGCGTAGAAGCCTTCCGCTTGTGCCCGGGAGAGCTGCGTCATGCGTGCGGCGATGACGCGCAGCCCCGCCGCTTCGAAGCGAGAATAGATCTGACCAATCACGTTCTTCGCAACTGCGTCGGGCTTGATGATCGAGAGGGTTCTTTCAACGGACACGTTAGTTTCTCCAACGATGCGTTATTTTTTTAGACAATTCATTAGGATAGCACATTTCGGCCAGAAGAGAAAGTCCCTCCTCCGGCGTCAAGCCTGTAGGGTGACCAACGCCCCGGGCAGTTGGCACAGCCAAACAGTGATACTGTTGCCTTGGTGGGGAATCGACGGATTTTCCCGATAGGAAACCGAACAGGGGCAATGGCATGGCAGAAAACCCTCAAGTAAATACTCAGGTAAATACCGAGGAACACAAACTGCGCCGGCGCGCTCGACGCCGGATGCTCGCTGCGATGGCCTTGATCGGTGCCGCGGCCGCCGCCCTCGTGGCGGTGGATCGCTACGGGCCCCAGCACACGCAGGTGTCCTCCGCGCCGCCCATGGTGGAACTGCCGGCGGCACCTCCGTCCCCACCTAAATCCGCCCCGGCGGTGCCCGTCTCCCCTCCCCCCATCTCTTCTCCCCCCGTGCCGCCGCCACCGCAGGTGCTCAACGAGCCCCCGACGGCATTGGGCGCGCCCACGCCACCCGCCCCGGGCTCGAAGGCGAACGGGCCGGCGGTACCGGAGGATTCAGCACCGCCGGTGCGTCCGCGGCCGCGAGCCGCGGCACCCGCGCGGCCCGGAGCCGACGCCGCCGCCCCACCTTGGCCGGCACCGCCCCCGCCGGCCAAGGTTGCAACGCCCGCAACCGCGTCCGCGCCCGCCCTCGCCTCCCCACCGACGCCGCCACCGACAGCACCCGCGGCGTCCGCACGCGCCGACGCCCCGCCCCGGGAGACTAGGGCCGAGGCCGCGCGCCCGGCCAAGGGCTTCACGCTGCAGGTGGGAGTCTTCGCGACGACCGAAAACGCGCAAGCCCTACAGGCCAGGCTGGCCTCCCTGGGGGTACCCAGCTATGTAGAGACGCGCGTCCTGGTGGGCCCGTTCAAGAACCGTGCAGAAGCAGAGAAGGCGCGTCAAACCCTGCGCGTCCAGGGATTACGGGGCGTGCTCAACACCCCGCACTAGCGGCCCTACATCATGCCGAGCGCCTTCGGCAGGGCCAGCGAGAGGCCGGGCCAGAAGGTGACGAGCACCAGGAAACCCATCATGGTGAGCAGCCAGGGCCACACGGCTATGGTGAGTTCGGTGATTCCCATGCGCGTGATGCCACTGGCGACATAGAGATTAAGGCCCACGGGCGGGTGGCAAAGCCCAATCTCCATGTTCACCACGATCATAATGCCGAAGTGCACGGGATCGATACCCAGCCGCACGGCCACCGGGAAGAGTATCGGCGCCATGATCAGCACGATGGAGGACGGCTCCATGACGTTGCCAGCCACGAGCAGCAGCACATTGACCATGAGCAGGAAGGCCACCTGCCCGAGCCCCTTGTTGAGCAGCCACTCAGCCATCAGTTGCGGGATGTTCTCCGAGGTCATTAGAAAGGAGAACAGCACCGCATTGGTGATGATGTAGAGGATCATGGCGCTTAGGCTGGCCGAGGCTAGCAACACCTTGGGTACCTCGGACAGGCGCAGATCCCGATAGACGAATACCGCGATAAAAAACGCGTAGACGGCGCTCATGGCCGCCGCTTCGGTGGCCGTGAAGACGCCGGAATAGATGCCGCCGATCACCACCACGACGAGGAATAAGCCCCAGATGCTCTCGCGGAAAGCCCGCCAGCGCGCCAGCCAACTCGCCCTGGGCAGCCGGGGATAGTTGTTGCGCTTGGCGATGAACCAGGTCGTCGTCCCGAGTAAGCCCGTGAGCAGCAGCCCGGGCAGGACCCCGGCCAAGAAGAGCGCACCGATGGAGGTGTTCGTGGACACCGCGTAGATCACCTTCACGATGGAAGGCAGCATGAGGATGCCCAGCGCCCCGGACGTGGTGATCACGCCCGCGCCGAAGCGCTTCGGAAACCCCTGCTTCTCCATGGCGGGCATCACGATGGATCCGATGGCCACGACTGTTGCAGGACTGGAGCCGCAGACGGCAGCAAACAACGCACAGGCCACCACCCCGGCAAGGCCCAGGCCACCGTACCAGTGACCCACGAGCGAGGATGCAAAATTGATCATCCGCCGCGCAACACCGCCGCGCGTGAGGAAGTTCCCCGCCAGGATGAAGAAGGGGATCGCCATGATCTCGAACTTCTCGATGCCGGTGAATAACTTCAGCGCCACGGACTCGATGGGCACCTGTGTCAGCGTGAACAAAAAGGTGAGGACCGTCAGGCCAAGCGCGATGGAGATCGGCATGCCGGTGAGCATAAGTGTGACAAGCAAGCCGAAGATGACTAGCGTCGTCACAGCGCCGCGCCCCCAGCGCCGGCGCCAGCGGGCGGCTCCACGCCCTCGACGTGATGGTGGTCGTGGTGCGGGAGTTCCCCTCCGCGCAGGAATCGCCAAGCGACCTGCAGGAAGCGGAAGCACATCAAGAAGCTGCCCAAGGGGATAGCGAGGTAGACGATCCACATGGGTGCCTCCAGATCCGCCGAAACCTCCTCGGTGTGGCCGATCTCCCAGACGAACCGGGCGCCCATGGTCCCAACCACGCCGGTGAAGAACGCGCCCGCGAGCAGGCCGAAGAGGATCATCGTGCGGCGCTGCCGCTCGGGAAGCTGGTTGACGAGCACGTCCACGCCCACGTGAATGCCCGTGCGAACCCCGTAGGCGGCGCCGAATTTCGCCATCCAGACGAACAAGTAGATGCACAGTTCCTGCGCCCAGCTAAGATTCTGCCGGAGCAGCCAGTCTTGCAGGCCGGGGATGGGCAGCGCCGAGGCATAGCGGTGCAGCACCGCCACGAAGATCACCACCGTGGCGCTGGCCATGAGGGCAGCGATGAACCACTCCTCCAGATGATCGAGCCAGCGCAGCAGGCCGCCGCCTGCGCGCTCAGGGCTTGGTGGGGTCAACGCCGGTGGCCTTATAGATGGAATGGATCAAATCACGCCCGATCTTGTCCTCGACCTGCTTGTGCACCGGCAGGAGCGCCTTGCGCCAAGCCGCACGCTCCTGGGCGGTGAGCACGATCACCTGGGTCTTGCCGGTCTTGCGAATCGCCTCCAGCGCATCGTCGTTCTCCTTCTGCGCGATCTCGTTGGCATACCGGGTAGCCTCTTTCATGGCGCCTTCCAGGGTCGTACGCAGGTCCGCCGGCAGCGCATCCCAGAACTTCTTGTTCGCCACCACCGCATAACCGATATAGCCGTGGTCCGAAATCGTCAGGTACTTCTGTACCTCGTGCATCTTCTGCGTATAGATATTCGAGATGGTGTTCTCGTTCCCGTCGACCACCCCGGTTTGCAGGGCCTGGTAGACCTCGGAGAAGGCCATGACTTGGGGAATCGCCCCCAAGGCGCGCATCTCCGCGTCGAGAACCTTGGAGGACTGGATGCGCAGTTTCAATCCCTTGACGTCCTCCGGCTTGTGCAGCGGACGGTTCGAACTCATGACCTTGAAACCGTTATCCCAGTAGGCCAGCCCCACCAGCCCACGCGTCTCCAACCGCTTGAGCAGGCCGGCGCCGACGGGGCCTTCCGTGACCTTGTGCAGGTCTTCGTAGCTGCCAAAGATGTAAGGAAGGTCGAAGGCCTAGAACTCTCGTGCTCCCATTGGCCCGAATTTCGACACCGAGGGCGCGAGCATTTGCACCGACCCCAGCAGCAGTGCGTCGAGTTCCTCCTTGTCCTTGTAGAGTTGGCTATTGGGGTAGACCTCCACCTTCACCCGCCCCTTGGTGCGCTCTTCGGCAAGCTTCTTGAAGTAGTCAGCCGCCTTGCCCTTGGGGGTATCCCGGGCCACCACGTGGCTGAACTTGATGATGATGGGTTGATCCGCCATCGCCCACGGCGCCAGCGCCAGACAGCACAGCCCCACCAGAACTCGCACCGACCTCATCGCGCGCCTCCCCCAGCCTGAACGCGCATCCATTGTCTGCAGGACGCGCCCCTAGCAAAAAAATAGCGATGATAGCCCGCCCGCGTGGTTCGAGGGCCGCGGGCTTCAGGCGGGGCTCGCCGCGGCGCCCGCTTCCCAGTGCAGTTCCAGACCAGGCTCCTCCGGGCCTGCGGACAGTACCCATTCCTGCGCCACCCTCGCCACCCAGGCCAGTTGGCCGCCCACGAACAACAGGGGTAGGCGTGGGCGCTCCCAGGCAGGTACCTGTGCTTCCTGCAACAGGTTCTTCAGGCTTCGCCGCCGCGCGCCCGGTCCCGGCCGCAGGCCCTCGCCGCCGCCGCGCGAGCCGGCGTGAACGAGCGCCCCGCGCAGGCTTGCCAGACGCAAGCCCGCGCCGGTGACCGGTGCAAAGTGCAGGCGCCCCAGGGCCTGCGGAAGATCAAGCGTCGCCTCACCTGCCCAGGGCAATTGCCAGGCCTCGGGGGGCGCGCTCGGTGCCGGGACCAATTCCACGAATCCGCTCCGGCGGCGCAGCCAGACATCGCCAAGGCGCACGAGCGGCGCGCGCTCGGGTCGAGCATCCTTTAACTGACGCAGCGCCTCGGCGAGTTCAGCCGTGCGCGGTAACCGATGCCCTGCCTCGCCCAGCCAGAACCGCATCAGATTCGCCGCCCGGCCAGCATCGAGCCCGTGCAGGCAAGCCAGCGCAAGCCGACCGGGCTCCAACCCCGGCCCAGCGTCGATGCGCGCCAGGGCGTAGGCGAGCGCCTGCAACTGCGCACAATGTGCGGCCGAGCGGGCCAGCGCTGCGGGTGTGCCGGGAAAGCGCGCGTGCAGACGCGGCAGGATCTCCTGGCGCAGGAAGTTGCGATCAAAGCGAGGATCGCCGTTGGACGGATCCTCCAGGGCGCTCAGCCCATGCTGGCACGCGTAATCGGCCAAGTCGCGCCGTTGCAGTCCTAACAGCGGACGAAACAGCAGCGGCCCGAGCGCGCCCTGCAGCGGACGCAGCGGCGGCATGGCCGCGAGTCCCGGACCACCGGCGCCGCGCACCAGGGCGAGCAATAGGGTCTCGGCCTGATCGTCCTGGTGGTGAGCAAGAACCACCGCCTGAGCCTGGGTGCGCGCGAAGCAGGCGTAGCGCAGGCGCCTCGCTTCCGCCTCGATGCTCACCCCGCGGGCAAAGGGTGCCAAGCGTTCGCGCCGCAGCCGCACCCCCCAGTCTGCGCAAAGCGCCGCGCAAGCCTCCTCCCAAGTGTCAGAGAGCGGCTGGAGGCGGTGGTTCACGTGGACGGCGCTCAGACCGAAACCTTGTTCCGCAGCTAGGTCGCGGAGCACATGCAGCAGCACGAGTGAGTCCAAGCCGCCGCTGAAGGCGACCTCCAACGTGGGCGCAGCCACGTGGAGCCGCCGTACGGACTCTTGGACGCAGGCGCGCACTCGCCCCGCGTGAGCGGGCGGGGGGGGCGGCCTCAACGGCTGGTGTTTTCCTTGTATTTGCCGAACCCCATGAGCTTCTGATGGCGGGCTGCCAGAAGCTCCTCCAAGGGCTTTGCCTGCACCTGGGCAAGCGCTTCCTGGAGCGTGCGCCGCACGGTCTGCATCGCCGTATTGGGATCCCGGTGCGCCCCGCCCAAAGGCTCGGTCACGATACGGTCGATCACACCCAAGGTCTTCAGCCGCGAAGCCGTGATCCCCAGGCTCTCGGCCGCGTCGGCCGCGCGAGCAGCGCTCTTCCAGAGGATCGAGGCGCAGCCTTCCGGCGAGATCACCGAGTAGGTCGAGTACTGCAACATCAGAACCAAGTCCCCCACAGCGATGGCGAGCGCACCGCCGGAGCCGCCCTCGCCGATGACCGTGCACACCACCGGGACACGCAGCCCGGCCAGTGCGTAGAGGCAGCGGCCAATGGCCTCGGACTGGCCCCGTTCCTCGGCGCCCACACCGGGGAACGCCCCAGGCGTATCGATGAAGGTGAGCACCGGCACGCCGAATTTCTCTGCCAATTGGAATAGCCGCAGCGCCTTGCGATAGCCCTCGGGCCGCGGCATACCGAAGTTGCGCAGCAACTTCTCCTTGGTGTCGCGGCCCTTCTGGTGCCCTACCACCATGACGGTCTGATTGGAAAAGCGCGCCAGCCCGCCCACCACCGAGGGGTCGTCGCCAAAGCTGCGATCGCCGTGCAACTCTTCGAAGTCCGTGAATAGCGCCTGGATATAGTCAAGCGAGTAGGGGCGTTGGGGGTGCCGGGCCACCTGGGAGATTTGCCAAGCGTTGAGCTTGGCGTAGATCGCCTTGGTGAGCGTTGCGCTCTTCTTCTGCAAACGGCCGATCTCCTCGGAGATATCCACGGCCGAGTCGTCCTGCACGTAACGCAGTTCGTCGATGCGCGCTTCGAGTTCCGCGATGGGTTGCTCGAACTCCAAGAATGTCGTCTTCTGGGGCGCGCCGTTACTGTTTGCCATAGTTCCTCGTCAAATAGTCGACTAAGGCAGGGACCTCCCCAGCCGGAATCGGCGCGCCCATCACCTTGATCATCTTATTGACGGACGCCTCCCAACCCTTGCGGTCGAGGATGCCGGCGTTGAGCGGGATATAGTCGAGGCTGTGGCACATGGAGCAATGAGCCTCCGCGCGCGTGCGGCCCTCGGCCTCCTGCAGCCTCACCTGCTCCTCACTCGCCACGGCAGGCACAACGGCCAGCAGCCCCAACAGGGCGACCCATTTCATGGCGTCTCCTTAGACAATATCCACGGCGATGCGCTGGACCACGTTGTTGTGGTAGCCCGCCGGGTTGAAAATAAGGTCCAGGGTCTGCGTCGTGCCCGCCCGGTTGCTAGCCCGAGCCATGACCACGTGCCGCCCTGCAGAGAGCCCCGGGAACACTTGGCGAAATCCACGGAAGGAGAAACGTCCCAGCTCCGGGGCGAGTTCCGCCCGGCTCCAGTGAACGCCCCCATCGGTGGACACGTCGACGGAGGCGATGCCGAAGCCGCCGTCCCAGGCGATTCCCTCCACCAGCAGTGGGTCGCCCGGGGCGAGGCGCTGCCCCTCGAGCGGGCTGGTGAGCAGGGAATTCACGATGATCTCCGTGATGGGCGTGGTGGTTTCCGTCTCCTGGGTCAGAAAACGGTCCACCACCGGAAACTTGCCCTTTGGGATGCGGTAGGCCGATGCCATCCAGAAGTTCTTCAGCGGCTGCGTTTCCACCCGGATGGAATCCAGGTGCTTGACCCAATAGGTGGCCGTCCAGCCAGGCACTACCAGGCGCACCGGGGCGCCATTCCAGCGCGGCAGGGGCTCGCCGTTCATGGTGAAGGCAAGGAGCGTATTCTCATCGAGCGCCTTCCACAGGGGCAAGCTCTTCACGTAGTCTGGCGTGCGCTCAAGCACGGGGGAGTCGGCGCCATCGAAGAGCACCTCCATCGCCTCGGCCGCCGGGGCAACCTTCGCCAGCAGGTCGCGCAGACGCACGCCGCCCCAGCGGGCATTGCCCATCGCACCGTAGCCCCACTGCACGCCCGCCACATGCGGGCTGGACAGACCGCGGCGATTACCCGAGCACAGGCACACGGCCGGCAGTTCCACTTGCTCGAAGCCGCTTTGAAGGTCTGCCAGACTGAGCGACAGGGACTTGCCCGCGGCTGCACCACCCAAGGACAGGCGCCACTGCGCCGGGTCTGGGTCGGGAATGCCCGCCAAGTGATAGCGCACGAAGAAGGCGTCGTTCGGTGTGATCGTGTCGCGAAAGACCTCCAGGGGCGTCTCGAAATTCGGCGGCCGGTAGCTGCGCTTGATCAATGCGCGCTTGCCCGGCAGGGCTTCGAGCACGGCCGACGCGCGAGCGCCCTCGCCCAATCCCGCCGGCTGCCCCGGCACTTCGGCAAAGGACGGCCCCGCGGCTACGAAGGCACCGAGCCCGGATGTCCAAAGAAATGTGCGTCTGTCCATGATGGTTCCGTAGTAAACCGGGCCCCCGCTGGGGTGGCCGGCTGCGCCTAGAAGAGCAGGCCGGCCTTGCCACGCGGATCCGAGTACGCCTGGGCCTCGCCGGTGGCGCGGTCCCAGAACACAGCCTGCATGTTACCCCAGCGGCGACGGCCCACCTGAACCACGTGGCCCTTGGCCTCCAGGGCGCGAACCCATTCCGGCCCAAACCCCTCCGGCTCGTACTCCACCCGGTCAGGCAGGAACTGGTGGTGAAAGCGCGGGGCGCTCACCACGCGCTCAAGCCCGTCCTTACCCCCGTCCACGAAATCCAGGATGCCGAGCAATACCATGCTAATGATGCGTGAGCCGCCTGGGGTGCCCAATACCAGCACGCCGCGGGCGTCCTCCACGAAGGCCGGCGTCATGCTCGACAGCGGACGGCGGCCAGGCCCCACGAGGTTCGCCACCGACCCGGCCAGCCCGTAGGCATTGCGCGCGGTCGGATCGAGAGAAAAATCATCCATTTCGTTGTTCAGCAGAACCCCGGTGTCCCCAGCCAGAAGCACCGCCCCAAAGGGGAAGTTCACGCTCAAGGTTGCCGCCACGCGGTTACCCTGAGCATCGACGACCGACAGATGGGTCGTGTTGTCGCCCTCGTGGAAAGTGGGGGCCGCGTCGAGTTGAGCACTCGGCGTGGCTCGGGCCAGGTCGACCGACGCCGCGCGTTGCTGGGCATAGTCCGCACGCGCCAGCCAGGCCGGCGGTTGCACAAAATCCGGGTCTCCCAGGTAGCGCGCCCGATCCTGATAGGCGCGGCGCAGCGCCTCGATCACTCGGTGGGCGCGCTCAGCCGGGGCGAGCGAGGCCACGGGAAAACGCTCCAGGATCTGCAGCGCCTGCGCCAGGCTCAAGCCGCCCGCCGAGGGCAGACTCGCACAGGTGATCGAGGCCCCATGGTAGGTAAAATGCTGCGCTTCGCGCTCGCGCACTGCGTAGCTGGACAGGTCCGCCGCCTCCCACCAGCCGCCCGCTGCCCGCACCGCGTCGATCATCCGCTGCGCGCGCGGCCCCTGGTAAAAGCTCGGCGCGCCGGTCGCGGCCAGCGCCTCCAGGGTAGCGGCCAGTTCCGGCTGGTGCAGGCGCGCGCCCAGTTCGGGCACCCGCCCGTCGATCAGGAAGCGGGCCGCCAGGGTTGCGTCCGCGCGCAGCAGTTCCTGCCGAAAAGTAATCGCCGAGAGCAGACGTGCGTCCACCGGGAAGCCCTCGTGCGCGAGGCGCAGCGCCGGGCCGAGGCTGGTCGCCAAGGGCAACCGTCCGTAGCGCCGCGCCAAGTGGTCCAGGCCCGCAGGCAGTCCAGGAATAGCGGCGGCGCGCCCGCCCAGGAGCGATGCCTTGGGGTCCAGACTGCCGTCTGCGGCTCGGAAGCGCTCCGGGCGGGCAGCCATTGGCGCGGTCTCGCGTGCGTCGACCATGAGTTCCAAGCCGTCCGAGGCTCGGTGCAGTAGGAAGAACCCGCCGCCGCCCAGCCCCGAGGCATAGGGCTCCACCACGGCCAGCGCGGCACTGACCGCGACGGCTGCGTCGAAGGCGTTGCCGCCCTGTGCCAGGACCGCCTCGCCGGCAGCCGTAGCCAGCGGGTGGGCAGAAGCGACTGCAGCCGGGGCGGCGTGCGCTGGTGGCTGCGTCGTGGAGAGCAGAACCCAGGCCAGCAGCAGGGCCAGCAGGGGACCGGGCCGGTAGCGCGCCGGTGACGTGACCATGGGTGATGCTCCTGAGCTAAAGAACGAAAACGCCGGGCAGGGGGTCCACCCCGGCCTAACGCACACAACTCTATCACGAACCTCGTCGCCCGCTCCCTCGCATCAGGCGGGCTTGCGCACCCGGAACCAGGCGGCATAGAGCGCGGGCAGGAACAGCAAGGTGAGCACGGTGGCCACCAATAGCCCCCCCATGATGGCGACGGCCATGGGGCCCCAGAAATTACTTTGGCTCAGGGGAATCATGGCAAGGATCGCCGCCGCCGCAGTGAGCACGATGGGACGGAAGCGGCGCACCGTGGACTCGATGACCGCATCCCAGGGCGCATGCCCCGCGGCGAGATCCTGATCGATCTGGTCCACCAGGATGATCGAGTTGCGCATGATCATGCCAAAGAGTGCGATGACGCCCAGCATGGCGACGAAACCGAAAGGCACGTGCAGCACAAGCAGGAAGAGCGTCACTCCGATGAGCCCTAGCGGCGCAGTGAGTAGTACCAAGATGGTCTTTTGCATGCTCTGCAGGTGCATCATCAGCAAGGTGATCACCACCAGCAGCATGACCGGCATGACCGCATTGACCGAGTTCTGGCCGCGGACGCTTTCTTCGATGGCGCCGCCGGTTTCTAGGCGAAAGCCTGCGGGAAGGCGCGCGCGGATGGGCTCGAGCTTGGGCAACACCTGCTGCGAAACCACGGGGGCCTGGATATCATCGGCGATGTCGGCCTGGATGGTGATGGTGGGCAAGCGATCGCGCCGCCAGATGATGCCCTCCTCCAGGCCGTAGTTCAGCCGGGCCACCTGTGCCAGGGGCACCCAGCGCCCGCTCTGCGTCGGCACATTGATGTCCTTCAGGTCCTCGAGGCGCCGCCGCTCGTCGCCTTCGGCGCGCGCGAGGACCTCGATCAGTTTATCGCGCTCGCGATAATCCGTGATGCCGTAGCCGTTCAACACATACTGCAGCGCACTCGCCAATCCCGGTGCCGTGATCCCCAGCATGCGCGCCTTGGCGTGGTCCACGTCTAGGCGCACGCTCTTGGCGAGTTCGTTCCAGTTCATGTTCACGTGCAGCAGGTGAGGATTGTCCCGCATCACGGCAGCAACCTCCTGGGCGAAGACCCGGAGTTGGTCGGTGTCACGCCCGCTCAAGCGGAATTGCACCGGGTAGGCAACCGGCGGCCCGTTCTGTAGCGGACTCACCCGCCCCCGCAGGAGCGTGAAGCGCGTATCGAGCGTCTGCTGGATACGGGCCTGCAGCGCATCGCGTAGGTGGTAATCGCGCGCGGTGACGACGAACTCGGCCAGATTCGCATGCGACAGTTGCTGATCCAGCGGCAGATAGAAGCGCGGTGCGCCGCCGCCCACGTAGGCCACGAAGTCCTCCACGTCGGCGTCCTTAGCCAGCTCCTTCTCGAAGCGCCGGGCCTGCTCCTCCGTGGCGAAGAACGAAGCGCCGTTGGGAAGCCATAGGTCCACCACCAGTTCGGGCCGATTGGCGGACGGAAAGAACTGCTGCTGCACCAGGCCGAATCCTGCCAGGGCCAGCACGAAGGCGCCGACCGTGCAGGCGATGGTGGTCTTACGGTAGGTCACGCACCCGGTGACCAGACGGCGAAAGCGCGCGTAGAACGGCCGTTGGTACACATCCTCATGGGCCCCCGCACCGGCCTTGCGCTCGGGGAGCAAGCGAAAGCCCAGGTAGGGAATGAACAATACGGCCACCACCCAGGACACCAGCAGCGAGATGGTGACCACGGCGAAGATGGAGAAGGTGTACTCGCCGGCAGCGGAACGGGCGAGGCCAACGGGCAGGAACCCCGCCGCCGTAACCAGAGTGCCGGTGAGCATGGAAAACGCCGTCGAGGTGTAGGCGAAACTCGCCGCGCGCACCCGGTCCCAGCCCTGCTCCATCTTGATGGCCATCATCTCCACGGCGATGATGGCATCGTCGACGAGCAGGCCCAGCGCGATGATCAGCGCCCCCAGGGAGATGCGTTGCAGGTCGATGCCGAATATCTTCATGCACAGGAAGGTCACTACCAGCACCAAGGGGATGCTCAAAGCCACCACGATCCCGGTGCGCAGGCCCAGGCTGAGGAAACTCACCCCCAGCACGATGATCACCGCCTCGGCCAGGGTTTTCATGAACTCTGCGATGGACCGGCCAACGACCTTCGGTTGGTCCGCTACCTGGTGGACTTCAATGCCGGCGGGCAGGGCGGCCCGCAGTTGGGTCATGGCGTAGGACAGGCCGCGCCCGAGGGCGATGATGTCGCCGCCCTTGGCCATGGAGATGGACAGTGCGATGGAGTCGCGCCCGTGGTAGCGAAACTTCAACACCGGGGGGTCAACGTATCCGCGATGCACGCTGCCCACGTCGCCTAAGCGGAAGGTGCGCGAGCCAATGGTGACACCAATCTCGGCCACGGCCTCGACCGTGGAGAAATTCCCCGCCACGCGCAGGTGCACCCGATCCGAGGCGGTCTCGTAGCTCCCTGAGGGCGCCACGGTGTTCTGCGCCTGCAGGGCCGCAATGAACTGCAAGGGATCGAGCCCCAGCGTTGTGAGCTTGCGGTGGGAGAGCTCCAGGTAGATTTTCTCATCCTGGTCACCGATGAATTCAACCTTCCCCACCCCGGGTATGCGCAAGAGCTCACTGCGCACGCGATCCACGTACTCGCGCAATTCAGCGAAGCTAAGTCCGTCGGTGGTGAACGCGTAGATCGTGCCGAAGGTATCACCGAACTCGTCGTTGAAGTACGGTCCGCGCACCCCCTCCGGCAGGCTGGTGCGGATATCTCCGATCTTCTTGCGCACTTGGTACCAGGCGTTGGGAACCTCCTTGGGCGGGGTGTAGTCCTTCAGCGTGACGAACACCAAGGACTCGCCGGGCTTGGAATAGCTCTGGGCGTAATCGAACCAGGGCGCCTCCTGCACTTTCTTCTCGATGCGCTCGGTGAGTTCCTGCTCCACCTCGCGCGCACTCGCACCCTGCCAGAAGGAGCGGATCACCATCACTTTAAAGGTGAAATCCGGATCCTCGGCCTGGCCCAGTTGTGTGTAGGAGATAACGCCCGCCAGCCCCAACGCGATGATCAGGTAGAGCACGAAGGAGCGGTGCGAGAGCGCCCACTCCGACAGATTGAAGCGCCCCATCATGGCGCGGTTTCCTGCAGCACCCGCACCTTCTCGCCCGCGTGGAGCTTGTGCACCCCAGCGCGCACCACCAGTTCCCCTGGGGTCACGCCGCTGGCCAAGGACGCCAAGTCCTGGCCGTAGTCGCGTACCGTCACCGGCCGCAGTTGCAGGGTCTGTGTTTTCGCGTCCACCAGCCACACCGCGGGCTCCCGTCCGGTCTGATAGAGCGAGGTCATCGGCACGCGCACCACCTGCCCATCCGTCGCACCGCCGAGCACGGCCGCGGCGGTCATGCCCAGCTGCGCCTCGGGCCCCGGATTGAGCAGGCTCACGCGTACCCCATAGGTGTGGGTCACGGCATCAGCCACGGGCGCGATCTCGCGCACCCGCCCGGCGAAATGCAGGTCGGGGCGAGACCACAGGCTCACCTGCGCCGGGGCGCCGGCGCGAAGCGCCACCACCTGCGTTTCGGGCAGGTTAATGGCGAGTTCGACCTCACCCAATCGGGCCAGACGCAGCACCACCTGCCCGGAACTCACCACCTGACCCGCTTCGGCCTGCACGGCGGTGATCACGCCGTCCGCGTCGGCAAGCAGCGTGGTGTATTGGGCTTGGTTGCGGGCTAGGTCCGATTGTGCACGGGCTTGTTGCAGCCGCGCTTCAGCGACCGCGAAGGTATTGCGGTGACGATCGAACTCGGTGTCACTGATGAAGTGCTTGTCACGCAGGTCAGCGTAGCGGGACAGATCCGCCTTGGCCTGCATAAAATCAGCCTGCGCCGCGCTCGACTGCGCCTGGGCGGATTGCGCACTCAACTGTGTGTCGGCCGGATCGAGTCGCGCCAACACCTGCCCACGGTGCACGCGCTCACCCACCTCCACCAGGCGTGCGACGATCTTTCCCTGTACCCGGAACCCCAACTGCGATTCGTACCGGGGGCGCAACTCACCGGTGTAGCTCCCGCCAGAGCCCGCGCGGGAGCCCTGGGCCGTGAAGACCAGCACCGCGGTTAGCGGCTGTGGGGGGGCCGGTGGCGGCGAGCACGCCGCCAGGGCAAGCAAGACCAGGCCGAGGCAAACCCGCCTCGCGCTAAACGCATGCAGAACAATCATCGTAAATCCCCAGAGGGTAAACCAGAGAAATCCCAGCGCCGGGCTCAGCGCGCCGCGCTCAGTAGCGCGTTGACGTTGCCCAGGTCGCTCTCCACCAGCCGGCCGGTGGCCGCCTTCAGGCGCAACTGGTCCAGGATCGCCGTGTAGTAGGCCTTCGCCAGGTCGCGTTCGGCCGTGTACAGCAACTGCTG
>JANXRW010000100.1 GCA_025356655.1 Betaproteobacteria bacterium
GCCGTCGCCGGCGCAGCCCAGGGCAGCTACCTGCTGGTCGTGCTCGGCCTGCTGATCAGCGTGCCGATCGTTGTCTGGGGCAGCACGCTCATGCTGCGCTGGGTCGAGCGATATCCGGTGATCGTCTATTTCGGCGCGGCCGTGCTCGCCTGGACAGCCACCAAGATGATGATCAGCGAACCGTTTCTGAAGGACGTGTTCGCCGCGAACGGCGCGGCGACCGCGCTCGCCTACTTCGCGGCGATTGGCAGCGTGCTGTGGATCGGGTTCGTCAGAAACCATCGCAAGCTCGACTCGCGCATCACGGCACACCTGGCGCTGCTGTCCCGCCAGATCGAGGGGGAACGCATCCCTGAACGCAACCCTTTTTTCACAACGCAAGGAGAAGCCACCATGTTGAAAATACTCGTTCCTGTCGATGGCTCACGTAACTCCCAGTACGCGGTGCGGCAGGTTATCAACGAATTCATCAAGAACCCCGCGATGGAGCTCCATCTGCTCAATGTTCAGCCGCCGTTCTCGCGCCATATCTCGCAGTTTATCGGCAGGAACACGCGAGATTCATTCCGCCATGATGAAGCGGAGAAAGCGCTGCGACCGGCCAAGGACCTGGTCGAGAAGTTCGGCGTGCCCTATAAAGCACACATAAAAGTTGGCAACAAGGCTGACATGATCGTGGAAGAATCGAATCGTCTGCAGTGCCAGCGAATAGTAATGAGCACCGCGCGTAAAAATTCCGTGACCCGCATGCTGGAGGATTCCACAACGAATAAGGTGCTCGAGAAGACATCGATACCGGTCGAGGTGATCGCTGGCGAAGCGGTCTCAAAATTCGAGCGCTACGGACTTCCCACCGGCCTCGGCGTCGCAATTGCGCTGGGCATAGTCGCCGTAGTGGACTGATCAATGCGCCTCAAGGGCGAATCGGAGAGAGTCGTGACCGCATGTGCGAACGTATGGTTCGCACCTGGCAAGCATAGCGAGTCGGCCGCGCCCCATCTCGTCTCGTCGCCGACGACATCTTTGAATACGTCAGCACTTGCCGTCTGGCCCATAAACATTTGCAAAGACTGCTAGGGGGCTTCCTGGCGAAACGGTGGCGCGGCGCATCGCGATCCACGCCGACGAGTTCAACGAACTGATCGGGGACGAATTCATTCCGCTCCTCAACAAGGCGGGCGGGGCGGGTTTCCAGGTGACCGCGTACACCCAGACGTGGTCCGACGTGGAGGCGCGCATCGGATCCCGGGCGAAGGCGGGGCAGATCGCCGGCAACTTCAATACCCTCATCATGCTGCGCGTCAAGGAAGTCGCGACGGCGGAGCTACTAACCAGCCAGCTCCCGGAAGTACGCGTCGTCTCGACGCTCGTTTCATCCTCGGTTTCCGACACCAACGATCCCGGTGACTTCGCCGATTTCGCCAGCCGCAACGAGGACCGCATCACGACGGAAAGCGCCCAGATGCTTTCCCCGAGCGATCTGGTTCAACTACCCAAGGGACAGGCCTTCGCGCTCATCCACGGCGGACAGCTCCACAAGATCCGCATGCCGTTGCCGGATGCCAGCCACGACCCGCTGATGCCGGCGAGCCTCGACGTGATTGGCAGCGAGGTGAGGGGCCGGACGGACAGTCGTTCGCACTGGGCGCGGCGCGACGAAACAGGATCGGAGGTGACAGTTGGCCTCTAGGAATGCATCGTTTCACGAGGGTGGCATTGCCGGCGCTCTGCTTGCGCCGCTCAAGCTTGCCTTCGCGCTCATGCTGACATTCCTTGGAATTCTCGTTGCAGCCTGGACTGTCGATTGGATGTTCGTTTTCAAGGTCTGGCCGGACGGAATCGACCGGTTGCGGAGCATCCTGGCCGCAGACCTCGCGCGTGCGCGCGACCTCGCGACGTGGCAGGGCGGTGTGCCGGGCGCCGTGACAGGGACGGCGAACTTTCTTTATGCGCTGGTCTTCCGGTTCACGGGAATCCACGACATGGGAATGCGATTCGCGGAAGGTGCGGCGCTTTCCATTCCGGACACGATTGTGCGCAACACCTATCTGGCCAACATCGAAGCAATCGAGGTGGCAATGATCGGAACGCAGTTGCTCGGCGTCCGCCTTGCGACGCTGGTTCTGATTGCGCCACTACTCGTGCTCATCTACGTCGTCGCAGGCGTCGATGGGCTGACGCAGCGTGCGATACGCCGCGCCTCTGGCGGGCGGGAATCGGCGAGCCTTTACCGCCGCGCCAAGCACCTTCAGGTTGCGTTGATCGCAATCGGCTTGCTTACCGGTCTGCTTTGGCCGGCGTCCGTTGACGTCCGCTGGATTGGACTGCCGCTTGCAGCGACGCTGGGAATTCTCGCCCGGTTGCAGTGGGTGTACTACAAGAAACACCTTTAACGGGGCAAATGTTTCGTATGCCCGAGATCGGGACCGAGTAGCATGAGACTCGCAGTCTGGCTAGACACTGAATGAAAAAATGGATCGCTCTCGCTTTGATGCTGTTGGTAGGCGTCAGCGCATGGGCCGACACGATCACAGGCAGGGTTATCGCGGTCACTGATGGAGACACCATCAGGGTTCTCGATGCGCAGAACGTTCAGTTCAAGGTCCGACTAGCAGGCATCGATGCGCCGGAAAGCAAACAGGCCTACGGGGCGCGGTCGAAAAAAAGTCTCTCGGACCTGGTCTTCGGCAAGACGGTGACCGTTGAAGTCAGCAAGCACGATCGGTATGGCCGGGTCGTCGGCAAAGTGCTTTACGAAAAGGTCGATATGGACCTGCAACATGTCGAGGTAGGCCTCGCCTGGCACTACAAGCAATACGCAAAGGAGCAGTCAACAAGCGACCGTGGGCTCTATGCCGCCGCGGAGGATCGCGCCAGGACTGCCCACCTCGGCCTGTGGCACGACGCGAACCCTATTCCCTCATGGGAATGGCGCCGAGCCTCGAAGAACGTGCTGCAGTAAGCGCAACCGGCGTACTTCACGAGGCCTCCATGACGGGCCTTCTTACCGCTTGCTTTTGACGCCTTTCCCCTTCGGCTTGGCTGAGACTCGCTTCCGCTGATCGATCCAGCGCTGCAGGTCCGCACTCTGGAACCGCCAAGCGCCTGCAACCTTAAATCCGGGCAGTTCTCCGCGCTGTGCGAGGCGATAGATCGTCTTCTCGTCGACGTTCAAGTACGCGGCGACGTCGCGAACCGTCAGTGCTTGGTTGGTTTTGGGGGGCATGGGCCCATCGGTGCGACGGTCGACGCAATTCGGGAATCGTTGTCTTGGCTTGGACGATGCCAAAGGGAGCAGGCAGGTCACTCGATGCATCTGGTGTTCAAGTTCACACCGGAGGTCGATTCCCAGGCAACGCTCAAGCCCAAGGTCGAGATCAACACCCCGGAGCACACGAACCTGCTAGGCATCAAGCGGTATCCCTTTGCATTCGCAAATGACTGGTACCGAGGAAAGACCGAGATCGCGTCTTTCGAACCTGAGGAGCTGTTCGGTACGAAGCTGCGCGCGTTGCTGCAGCGACGCGCGAGCCGCGACCTGTTCGATTTGCATCAGGGACTGGAACAACTTCCGCTGGCCCCGGAAAAAGTCGTCGCATGC
>JANXRW010000140.1 GCA_025356655.1 Betaproteobacteria bacterium
GACGCCAGGGCCGGCATCCTTGGACTGCACCTGTCCGACGGCCGCTGGCTGCTGCTGCGCTTCGACCATCGCCATCGCGGCCTCGGGCTGCTGGCCGCACGGGTCTTGCTCGCAGCGGCCGTGGGGACCGGCGCCTATCCCGCGGTTCGACACCTCACTGCCCGGCTAGAGCGCCTGCGCGCTCGGGTGGAGGCGCTGGGAGCGCGCGACCTGGGGGCGCGCGTGCAGGTGGAGGGGTGTGACGAGGTGGCGGACCTGGCACGCAGTTTCAACCGGGCCGCTGACCGCCTGGAGCAGCTCCTGCGCGCGCAGAAATCCCTATTGGCGAACGTTTCACATGAGTTGCACACGCCTTTGGGGCGCCTGCGCCTGGCCCTTGAACTGCTGCCCGGATCGGAGCGGCCGGAACTGCGCACCCGGGTGGCGCGCGATAGGGTCGAACTCGACGATCTGATCGGGGAGTTGCTTCTGTCCAGTCGTCTGGAGGCCGGTGGTGCCCCCGTGCCGGGCGAGGTGGATTTGTTGGACCTGATGGCGGAAGAGGCTGCCGGGGCGGATGCGGCCGTGACCGGGGAGCGGGTTTGCTTGCGCGGGGACGCTCGGATGTTGCGGCGTATGCTGCGCAATCTCTTCGAAAACGCCCGCCGGCACGCTGGGGACCCCGGTGCAGGCTGGACTCGTTGCCCTGCCCGGCGGAGGTGCCCTGCTGCGCGTGGAAGACGCTGGCCCGGGCATCGCGCCGGAACATCGGGAGCGGGTCTTCGAGCCGTTTTGCCGGGTGCCGGGGCAGGGCAGAGCGGACGGGGTCGGCCTTGGCTTGGCGCTCGTGCGGCAGATCGCCCGGCACCACGGCGGGGACGTTATTTACCGTGAGCGTGCCGGAGGCGGATCCTGTTTCGAGGTGCGGCTGGCGGGGTTGGCGGCCGAGCCCTAACCAGCCTGCTCGCCGGCGATAATTTTCGACATGACGAGATTCTGCAGTGCCAGCCGGTCGGCGGGGGCCATGGAAACGAACTCGATTCCGTGGAAGATCATCTCGCGCGGGCTGTTAGCCGCCGGACGCACGCTGCGTATGACGGCCTGGAGCACCACGTAGGCTTCCGGGCCATCGAGTTTCAGTCGCATGGCCAGCGTCATTGGATCGCCCACCGCGCCAAGCGCGCGAGGGGCTTCCAGTGCACAGCCCGTGAAGCTCATGTCGATGACCTGCGCCGCTAAGGTCGGCCCTTCCGGGTCTTCCGCGCTCGGGCTCACCGAGGCGATGATGTGGGTGCGCACGCGCGTGGACTTCCGCACCGTGATGCCCTGGATGAGCTTCGGGTAGGCCAGGTGCAGGTAGGGCGTTGGCGCGTTGTTGACCTTTAGCACGTGGGTGGCGAACGCGAAGGCGCTGGTGCCGTGGAAGCCCCGAAAAATATAGGCCTGTCCATCGCGCACCAGCACGTACTTTTCTTCGACCTGCGGGGTAGTCACGATCACCGTCGCGCCGGGGAGGTAGCCGATGAGCCGGACGTAGAAGCGCGCAGCGTCCTTGTTGTCCTCACTCGCGGACTGCAGTTGCACGCTGGAACCGATCTCCGGTCGCAGGGACTCCAGCGTCGGACCCTCATCGGCCGGCGCGCGGGCGGCGCGGGTGCCGTCCTCTTCCTCCTCCTCCGGCTGCGGCATGCTCACCGCAGCGCGGCGGAACACGACGGGGCGGAAGATGCCGCGCGCAATGAGTTGGTCCACCTGGGCCTGTGTCTCGACCATGTAGCCATTGCGCAGCAAGAGCTTTCGGTGTTGGTCGAACACGGGCCAGCGCAGCGGTTTTCCCACTGCGATGTCGGTCAACTTTACGGGTGTCAATTCCAGGGCCAAGAGCGCCACCTCACCGGTCTGTTTGCTGCGAATGAAGTCAATATCGGCAGCCCTGGGCGAAGCTTGACCAGCGTGGCCTAGCGCATGTACGCGTAACCGTCCTGCTGCAGCCGGATGATCTCGGCGTCTGCCATGGGCACGGGCACCAGGAAGCCATGCAGGTCGGCGCTCCTCAGTCCCCGTCGGCGTGCGGCCACCGCGCATACGCGCAGTTCGACGACCCCACCCACTGAAAGGCTGTGCGCGCGCTGCATGAGTTCGCGGTACTGCGCGTAGGCGTCCACCGCAAAAAAACGGATCTCGTCGCCATGCAAGACGAGGATGATGTGGGTGTCCAGGGGGTCGGCGTCATTGAGCGTGCTGAGATAGCTGGCGCGGTCGAAGACGTGTTCCAATTCGCCGACGGTTTTTACGTCCACGTCGTAGACCACCTTTTGCCGCCCGTAGCTGCGCTCGAGCAGCGTGGCGCGCCCCCAGGGGGCAGTATCCGCTGCGCAGGTGGGGGGGCAGGGCAGGGCCAGGAGGCAGAGCACGACGGCGGCGGAAAGAGTCTTCAGGGGAGGCCTCCGGCAGAGAGTCACATGGGTCACGCGGGGGAGCGGCCTCACTCCGGGCAACGACCCAGAAAAAACCAGTAGAATTCGGCCTTATCCGGCCGCGGCGCAGCAACCAAAGCGCATCCCCGCCGCAGCGGAGCGACTAGGTGCCCAAGCCATGAACTTCCAGGATCTGATTCTAACCCTGCAGCGCTATTGGGGTGAGCGCGGCTGCGCACTGCTGCAGCCCTACGACATGGAAGTGGGGGCGGGCACATTTCATACGGCCACGTTTCTGCGCGCGCTGGGCCCCGAGCCCTGGCGGGCCGCCTACGTCCAGCCCTCCCGTCGCCCCAAGGACGGTCGCTATGGTCAAAACCCCAACCGGTTGCAGCACTACTACCAGTACCAGGTGGTGCTGAAGCCCTCGCCGCTGGATATACAGGAACTCTACCTGGGATCACTGGCGGCGCTGGGTGTCAGCCTGACCGAAAACGATATTCGTTTCGTCGAGGACGACTGGGAGTCACCCACGCTGGGCGCCTGGGGCTTGGGCTGGGAGGTGTGGCTCAATGGCATGGAGGTGACGCAGTTCACCTACTTCCAGGAGGTGGGCAGCCTGGTTTGCCGGCCGGTGCTGGGAGAGATCACCTACGGACTGGAGCGCTTGTGCATGTATCTGCAGGGCAAGGACAACGTCTACGACCTGGCCTGGGTGGACGGCGTCAGCTATGGCGATGTCTACCACCAGAATGAGGTGGAACAGTCCCGCTATAACTTCGAGTTCTCCAATGCGCAGTTGCTCTTTGAGCAGTTTGCCGCCTACGAGCGCGAAGCGCGGCGACTGATCGAGAGCGGGCTGGCCCTGCCCGGATACGAGATGGTGATGAAGTGCTCGCATACCTTCAACTTGCTCGACGCCCGGGGCGCCATCTCCGTCACCGAGCGGGCGACCTATATCGGCCGGGTTCGGGCGCTCGCACGTCTGGTGGCCCAGGCCTACCATGATTCCCGCGAGGCGCTAGGGTTCCCCATGCTGAAATCCGGCGCGATCGACGCCGAAGGGACCCGGCAAGCAAATGGCTGAAACGCTTCTGATTGAACTGCTCACCGAGGAATTGCCGCCGAGTTCACTCAATGCACTCGGCGAGAGCTTTGCCCGTGCTGTGGTGCAGCGCCTCTGCGCGCTGGGCTTCGCCGCCGCACCGGCCGCGAGTGTCACCTTTGCCACCCCGCGCAGGCTCGCCGTGCAAGTGGAAGCGGTGGAGGAACACCAGTCCGAGCAGCAGGTGAGTCGGCGCGGTCCCGCCGTGGCCGCGGGATTCACGCCCGACGGTGTTCCCACGCCCGCCCTTGCAGGCTTTGCGCGTTCCTGCGGCGTCGCCGCAGACCAACTCGAGCGGGTGACCGAGGGGAAGACCGAATACTTCCTGTTCCGCTCCACGCGCGCGGGAGAGTCGCTCGCGGCACACCTGGCGGCTGTCGTCGCAGAATCACTCAAGCAACTCCCCATTCCCAAGCTCATGCGCTGGGGCGATAGCGAGGTCCAATTCGTTCGCCCCGTCCACGGCCTCGTCATGCTGCACGGCGATCGTGTGGTTCCCGGTACCGTGCTGGGCTTGGCTGCAGGGAACAGCACCCGTGGGCACCGCTTTCGGTCCACGGGTGCTGTCCGCCTGCCCCGCGCGCAGGACTACGCGGCCTTGCTTGAGCGCGAAGGCGGCGTCGTCGCCGCCTTCGCGCAGCGGCGCGAGCGCGTGTACGCAGCCCTGCTGGCAGCGGCAGGTGGTGCGTCGCTGGGGGACTGCGCCGCCTTGCTCGACGAGGTCACGGCCCTGGTTGAGGCGGTGGCGGTCTATGAGGGCTGCTTCAGCGAGGAGTTCCTGGCGGTGCCCCAGGAATGCCTCATCCTCTCGATGAAGCAGCACCAAAAGTACTTCCCCCTCTTCGACGCGGACACCGGACGCCTGCTGGCGCGCTTTCTGATCGTGTCCAATCTACCCACCGCGCAGCCGGCGGCCATTATCAAGGGCAACGAGCGGGTCCTGCGCGCGCGCCTGTCCGACGCCAAGTTCTTCTACGACCAGGACCGCCGCATCCCGCTCGCCCAGCGCGTGGAGCGCCTGGGGCAGGTGGTCTACCACAACCGCCTGGGCAGCCAATTGCAGCGTGTAGAGCGCATCCGCAAGCTCGCCGGGACCGTGGCCGAGCGCCTGGGTGCGGACGTGGCGGCCGCCGAGCGGGCCGCTTGGTTGTGCAAGGCAGACCTTTTGACGGATATGGTCGGAGAGTTCCACGAACTCCAGGGCGTGATGGGTCATTACTACGCCCTGGGCGATGGCGAGCCCGCGGCGGTCGCGGCAGCTATCGAGGCCCATTACCTGCCCCGGCACGCCGCCGACGCGCTCCCCGGGGATGCGGTCGGCTTGGCTGTAGCCTTGGCCGACAAGTGCGACACGCTAGTGGGCATCTACGGCATCGGCTTGGTCCCCACTGGGGACAAGGACCCCTTTGGTTTGCGCCGAGCCGCCGTTGGCATTCTGCGCATGCTCGTGGAAAAAGCGCTGCCGCTGGATCTGGTGGAACTTCTCTCCTCGGCCGCCCTGGGCTTCGGCGCGCAAAGCTTCGAAGGCGACGTCGTCAGGGAACTGCACACCTTCGCTCTCGATCGGCTACGGGGCTACCTGCGCGAGCGGGATTTTGCTGCTGACGAGATCGACGCCGTACTGGCAGAGGCGCCCACACGCATGGACTTGGTGCTCGCCCGGTTGGAGGCAGTACAGGCTTTCCGCGGCCTCGCCGAGGCCCAGGCCCTGGCGGTCGCGAATAAGCGCATCCGCAATATCTTGCGCAAATCGCCGCCGGGCGCGTCGGCAGCCGTGCGCGTTGACCTGTTGCAGGAACCCGCCGAGCGGCAGGTTTTCGACACGCTTCTGCGGCTCGAGCCGCGGGTGGCCGAGCAGTTGCAGGCGGGCGCCTTCCGCGAAGCACTGCTGCACTTGGCCGGCCTGCGTGAGCCCGTGGACGCCTTCTTCGACGCCGTCCTGGTCAACGCGCCGGAGGAGGAACTGCGTAACAACCGGCTGGCGCTCCTGCAGCGCTTGGAGGTCTGCATGAACCAAGTCGCGGACATTTCGCGCTTGGCGCCCGACCGGATTTGACGCGAGCGCACGGGACGAGCCCATGAAACTGGTGATATTGGACCGCGACGGCGTCATCAACGAGGACAGCGAACGCTTCATCAAGCGTCCGGACGAGTGGACGCCTATCCCTGGGAGCCTGGCCGCGGTGGCGCGCTTCAACCACTCGGGTTACCGCGTCGTCGTGGCGACGAACCAGTCGGGCCTGGGCCGGGGTCTGCTGGATATGGGGCTGTTGAACGCCATCAACGCCAAAATGTACGAGGCGCTCGCGCCCTGGGGCGGTCGCGTCGACGCCCTGTTCTATTGCCCCCACCCAGCGGAGGCGAATTGCGCCTGCCGCAAACCACGCCCGGGAATGGTCGTCGAGATCGGCCAGCGCTTCAACGCGGATCTCTCGGAAGTGCCCATGGTCGGGGACTCCCTGCGCGACCTGCAGGCCGCCGCCGCTGCCGGCGCGCGCCCGGTGCTGGTGCTGACCGGCAAGGGCCGGCAGACCTTGGCCGCTGGCGGGTTACCGCCGGCGACGGCGGTCTACGAGGACCTTGCCGAGGCCGCCGCGGCGATTATCGGATGAGGAAGGGCCTGGCGGTATTGCGCTCGACGGTCTTTCTGCTGCTGCAGATCCTGCTCACCGTCATCTTCGCTCTCCTCGCCCTGTGTACCGTGGTTTTGCCCGCGCACGGACGCTACGCGGTGATCAGCCAGTGGTCGCGCATCATGGTGGTGCTGGCCCGGGTGGTCTGCGGCATACGCTACGAGGTGCGTGGGCGTGAGCATCTGCCCAGCGATCCGTGCATCGTGCTGTGCAAGCACCAGTCTGCCTGGGAGACCATGGCGCTGCAGGCCCTGCTGCCCCCACAGGTTTGGGTGCTCAAGCGCTCGCTGCTGCGTATCCCCTTCTTCGGCTGGGGGCTGGCCATGATGAATCCCATCGCCATCGATCGTACCGCAGGCCGCGCGGCGCTCAAGCAGACGGTGACACAAGGGCGCGAGCGGCTGGCTCAGGGATTCTGGATTATTATTTTCCCGGAGGGCACGCGTGTGGCGCCGGGCCACCGTGGCAAATACCACCCGGGCGGCGCCTGGCTCGCCGTGCAGACCGGTGTGCCGGTAGTGCCCATCGCGCACAACGCGGGCGGGGTGTGGGGTCGTAACGCCTTCCTCAAGCAGCCTGGCTGCGTGACGGTGAGCATCGGCCCGGCGCTTAACCCCGTCGGCCTGCGCGCGGAGGAACTGCTGGCCAGGGTGGAACAATGGATCGAGGAAGAGGTGGCGGTGTTGGGCGACCCGCGGTGGGGCTGATCGACACGCCCGCGGCAGGCTTGGTCGTGGAGCCGCGGCGCGTCCTGCTGGGAGATCGCGAGATCGACTTCCGCCTCAGGCGCAGCCAAAGGCGTCGACGCATCGTCCTCACGGTTGATGGCAATGGGCTTACCGTGAACGTGCCCTGGCGAACCTCCGAGCAGAACCTGACAAAGGTCCTCACCGAGGCCAGTGCTTGGGTGTTGCGTAAACTCGATGCCCTCCCCACAGAGCGTCCGGGGCCCCGTCGTTGGGGTGAGGGCGAGCGCCTGGACTTCCTGGGCCACGGCCTCACCCTGCGCTTGGCTCCCGCGTCGGGGTTCAACCTCGTGCGACTCCTCGACGCAGAAGTCCTCCAGGTGGAACTCCAGGAGGAGGCTGGCGAGGCCGACGCGGTTCGCGTGCGCGCGGCGGTGGTGCGCTGGTACCGGCGTCACGCGAGCGAGCACTTCGGGCGGCGCGTTGAGCTGTACTGCGCGAAATTGGGACTTGCCCTGCCGCGGCTGTTCCTGTCGGACGCCCGCGCCCGCTGGGGCAGTTGCAACTCGCGGCGCGAGGTGCGGCTGAACTGGCGCCTCGTGCAGGCCGCTCCCCCGCTCATCGACTACGTGGTCGCGCACGAGATCGCGCACCTGATCGAACTCAACCACTCCCGGCGCTTCTGGGCGCTGGTCGAGCAGTTGTGCCCAAGTTACCCGGATGCGCGCACCGAACTCAATCGCCTGAGCCAGCACCTCCTGTCTATCTAGTCGGGCGACGCGGATCTGAGTTCGGTTTTCACATGCTACACTTTGCCTATGATATCTCTGCTGCACCGGTACGCAGGGCTGCTCGCGCTCCTTCTTTGCCTTGCCGGGACCGGGTGTGGCCTGAAGGGCCCCCTGTACCGGTCCACGCCCGACACGCCGGCGGCGGGAGCGAGGCAGCCTGCCGATCCGCAGCCAGTGCAGGGTTCCGCGGTACAACCCCCCCCCGTTGACGCGAAGTAGGCAGGATCCCCTTTGGACTGCATTAGTGAACGCGATGGCGAACTCCATATGGAGGCGGTGTCCCTCGAGGCCATCGCACGGCGCTTCGGCACACCCTGCTACGTTTACTCGCGAGCCGCGATCCTGGGCGCGTTCGCGAGCTTCGATCAGCCTTTCGGGAACCGCAAGCATCTAATCTGTTACGCGGTGAAGGCCAACTCCAACTTGGCGATCCTGAACCTCCTGGCCCGCGCCGGCAGCGGCTTCGACATCGTCTCCGGCGGCGAGCTCGAGCGCGTGCTGCTCGCCGGCGGCGACCCGGGAAAGGTGGTGTTCTCCGGGGTTGGGAAGAGCGAGGCCGAACTCCGCCGTGCGCTCGATGCCGGCATCCTCTGCTTCAATGTGGAGTCCGAGGCGGAGTTGGAGCGGCTCGGTCACTTGGCCGCGGGCATGGGCAAGCGCGCCGGCATCAGCTTGCGGGTCAATCCTGACGTGGATGCCCGCACTCACCCCTATATCGCCACGGGCTTGAAGGAGAGCAAGTTCGGTATCCCCGTCTCCCAGGCCTCCGCCCTCTACCGCCGGGCGCACCGCATGGCCGGGATTGCAGTGCAGGGCGTGGACTGTCATATCGGCTCGCAGATCACGGAGGTGGGGCCGTTTCTTGATGCCCTGCACCGGGTGCTGCGGTTGGTGGACAGCCTGGTTGCCGAAGGCATTCCTGTGGACCACTTGGACCTGGGCGGCGGGCTGGGTATTCGCTATCGCGATGAGCAGGCGCCGGCGCCTGCTGCCTATGTGCAGGCATTGTTGGGACAATTGGGTGATCGCCACCAGCGCATCCTCCTCGAGCCTGGCCGCTCCCTCGTGGGCAATGCGGGCGCGCTGCTCACCCGTGTGGAGTACCTAAAGCCGGGGCCGCGCAACTTCGCGGTGGTCGATGCCGCTATGAACGACCTGATCCGGCCGGCGCTCTACGAGGCCTGGCACGACATCCGGCCGGTGTCGGCGGCGGGCGCTGGTGGGCCCGGCCCGCGGACCTATGACGTGGTGGGGCCGGTTTGCGAGAGCGGGGACTTCCTCGGGCAGGATCGGGTGCTCGATATTGCGCAGGGCGACCTGCTGGCCATTCTCTCCGCCGGGGCCTATGGGATGAGCATGAGTTCCAACTACAACACCCGTCCACGAGTTGCGGAAGTCATGGTCGACGGTGACCAGGCCTACCTCGTCCGCGTTCGTGAGACCGTGGCCGAGTTGATGGCGCTGGAGTCCATCCTTCCGTGAAGCCTGCTGGGACACAACGATGATTGTCTACGACCTCTCCTGTGATAACCAGCACACCTTCGAGGGCTGGTTTGCCTCGGCTGACGCTTTCCAGGGACAGCGAACCGGCGGTTTGTTGTCCTGCCCTATCTGTGCCTCGGCTGTGATTGAGCGCCTGCCGCCCGCGCCCTACGTAAATACGGGGGCCCGCGAAGCCAAAGTACGCGAAACCGTCTCGGCCCTCACCCCCGCCCTCATGGAGCAGCTGCGCCGCCGTTTCGTCGAGTATGTCTTGGAGCACTCCGAGGATGTGGGGCAACGCTTCCCCGAGGAGGCCCGCCGCATCTTTCAGCAGGCGGTGCCTGAGCGGGCCATCCGCGGACAGGCCTCGCCGCAGGAAGTGGCCGAACTACGCGAGGAAGGGATTGATGTACTCGCCCTCCCCGACCTAGGCGTTCCGCCCGAGCGCACGCACTGACGCGACCGCCCTCAGGGGTGGGCACCCCCGCCGCTGCCGGGACACCCAGCGCGCGCCCGACGCTCGCCGCGCTAGCTGTGCTGGCCGCAGGGGTCGCCGTGGTCGCCAGCGCCGGTATTCTCATCCGCATAGCCCTTCAGGCCGGACTCCCCGCATTCCTGATCGCTTTCCTGCGCATGGGTATCGCTGCCTGCGTGCTGCTTCCGGTGAGCCTGATGCGAGCGCCGGCACCGCTCCCCCGCCGGGGCGAAGTCTTGCGTATGGCGGCGGCGGGCTGTCTGCTGGCGCTGCATTTTTGTGCCTGGATCAGTTCGCTGCGCTTCACCACCGTGGCTATCTCTACCGTTCTCGTGACGACCAATCCACTCTGGGTCGCGCTGGCCTCCGCGTGGCTGCTGCGGGAGGTCCCGGGGCGCTGGACACTCGCTAGCCTCCTTCTGACCAGCGCGGGTGCCGGCCTGCTGCTACTCGGCGCCGGGCAGGGGGCAGGGCAGGCCGGGCCCGCGCCGCTGCTCGGGGGTACGCTTGCCCTGCTGGGTGCACTGTCCGGAGCGGGCTACTTACTGTTGGGGCACAGCTTGCGGGGGCGCGTAGCTTTGCTGCCGTACCTGAACTGGGTCTACGGTATCGCCACGCTGTTCCTATTGGCCGCTTGTCTTGGTGCCGGCGTGCAGCCCAGCCTGCCCTCTCTTAGCGCGGCGCTGGCCTGCCTGGCCTTGGCGCTGGGGCCCCAGTTACTGGGGCACGGGGCCATCAACCACGCGCTGCGCCACATGCCTGCGACACTCGTGGCGCTGGCGCTCTTGGGCGAGCCGGTGGGGGCCGCGCTCCTCGCCTGGCTGCTGCTCGCGGAGGTGCCGACCCCCTTGCAGGGGGGCGCCTTTGTGCTGATTCTGTTGGGTATTGGCCTGGGCGCGCTGGACCGCACGCCCCCGTTCTAGCCCGGGCTCGCCGGGGAGACCTCAGGCGTTCTGAGCTCGGCTGGCACCGACGGCGATGGGGCTCCTCTGCGGGTTCGGCACCCGGCGCCAGAGCAGCCTGAGGCCTAACAGGACGGCTAATAGGGCGGCGAAGATCAGCGGTTCGCGCAGATCTTTTTTTACGAGCCACAGGAAGTGAAGCACGCCCAGGATCCCCACCGCGTAGACGAGCCGGTGCAGCCCCTGCCAGCGGCGGGCGCCCAGCCGACGGATCATTGCGTTGGTGGAGGTGGCCGCCAGCGGCACGAGCAGGCAGAGGGCCGTAAACCCCACCGTGATGAAGGGCCGCTTCAGGATGTCCGCCAGGATTCCTGGCAGGTCGAAGAACTGATCCAGCCAGACGTAGGTGCTCAGGTGCAGGCTGGCATAGAAGAAGGCGTAGAGCCCGAGCATGCGCCGCAGCCGCAATAGCCCCGTCCAGCCCGTCAGCCTGCGTGCGGGTGTTACGGCGAGGGTTACCAGCAAAAGGCAAAGCGTCCACCAACCCGTGGAGCGCGTGATGGCTTCGATGGGGTTCGCGCCCAACCGGTGCCACAGGCCACGCCCTGCCAGTAGGGCGAGTGGCAGGAGGCAGAGCAGAAACACCACCGGCTTCACCCAGGCGGGGAAGCGAGACGAGCCGGTGGCGGCGTTGCGGGCCCCAGCGGGAGTGGTGCGGGCCATAGCCGGGCTCCTAGAAGTTCGCCCGCAGGTCCATACCTGTGTACAGCGCAGCGACCTGGTCGGCGTAGCCGTTGAAGGGCAGCGTCGCGCGTTTGCCCAGTTCGCCGATGCGTCGTTCGCGGGCCTGGCTCCAGCGCGGATGATCCACCTGCGGATTCACGTTGGAGTAAAAGCCGTATTCGCGCGGTGCCGCACTGGACCAAGTCGTGCGAGGTTGCCGCTCCACCAGGCGGATTTTCACCAGCGACTTGGCACTCTTGAATCCGTACTTCCAGGGAAGTGTCACGCGCACCGGGGCGCCGTTCTGGTTCGGCAGTACCTCGCCATAGAGGCCGAGTGTGAGCAGGGCCAATGGATGCATGGCTTCGTCCAGCCGCAGCCCCTCCGCATAGGGCCATTCCAGCACCGGCCGGCGCACGCCGGGCATCTGCTCGGGGTCGGCTGCGGAAATGAATTCCACAAAATGCGCGCGCCCAGTGGGCTCGGCCCTGCGGATCAGTTCCGACAAGGGGTAACCGGCCCAGGGGATCACCATGGACCAGCCTTCGACGCAGCGCAGCCGGTAGATTCGCTCCTCCAGCGGCGCCAGTTTGAGCAACTCATCTAGGTCATAGACCTTGGCATGTTTCACCTCGCCCTCAATGGCCAGAGTCCAGGGGCGGGTGCGCAGGGTGTGCGCGTTCTGGCCAGGATCTTCCTTGCCCGTGCCGAATTCGTAGAAGTTGTTGTAGGAGGTGATGTCGGCCTGCGAGTTGGCCGCCTCGGTGGCCGAGAGAGGGCTCCGGCGCAGCGCCGGGAGCTTCGTGCCAGCCAATGCCGGCGCCGGCCGCAGAAGTATGCCGGCGCCAGTGGCGGAGGCGAGTGCGATCCCCACGCCAGCCGCACGGATGAAGTCACGACGTCCTTCAAAGAGGTGCCTCGGCGTGATTTCCGAGGCGGCGATGTCAGGTTTCTGGCGGATCAGCATGGAAGGTCTCCCGGTGGGATGATGGATGCCCCTTGGTCGGCGCAGATACCAGAACCTTACAGCGCCGGTGCGCCGAGGCAGGGCAGCACACGTTCCTCAGACGGGGCTCCGCACGGAAGGTTCGGGCGCCGGGAGGGGGGCGCCGGCCTCCCGGCGTTCTAAAAATTAGGGCTTGGGGGGGAGCCGGGTGGAGTTCCAGGACACGAACTCGAGCCGCTCGCCGCGTTGGGCCCAGATACTGGTGAAGCGCAGCGCCACCGAGATGTCCTTGCCCTCGACGGTCACCTCGAAATTGCCCTGGCCGGTGAGCACTCCCAGGCACCCGAAGAGGCGCAGTTGGGTGTCCGAGCGGCGCATAACCCGGTAGCGGGTGCGCCCGGACTTCATGGACTGAATGTAGGTCGCCTTGCCGTCGACGGCCGCCGTGGAATGGATGTAGACCAAGTCGTCACCGAGCAGGCGGTCGAGCGCGCCGTAGTCCAGGGTGGTCTGGGCGGCGTAGCGGGCATCCTCGGCCCGCTCCACCGCCGCCGGGTCGATGTTGCCGGAACAGCCTTCGGCGGCGCTCGCCAGGGGTGAGAGCGCCAAGGCAGCGCCAGCGATCAGCAGCCCTGCTAGTGAATGGGGGGACATGCGGTGTTTCATGAAGGCTTCCTCCGAGTTGTCGTCGCCGTGGGCGGCTGCGCCGGGGCGCCTGCTGGCGTCCCGTCCTGGAGGAGGATACCGGCACCGAAGCCCCGCTGCCAGGGCTCCGGCTTCGCTCAGTTCTTGGGTGCGTCTTCCTGGCGTTTCAGAACCCACTGGGGCTGGGCCTCGCAGGTCTGTTTCCCGCCCTTGGTCGCCGTGAGCCCGTAGAGCCGGAGTTCGCCCTTGCTGGCCGCGAAGCCGAAGCGCGCTTTGGCTTCTCCCTCCTCGCCTACTGCCAGCAGAAGGTCACACCCCTTCGCGCCGGCCGCCACGCGGTAGGCGAAGGCGCCATCCGGTAACGTCGCCTGACCAGCGTCGCTGAAGTCGAATCGCTTGCCCTGGGCGTCGTTGTAGCCCCCGGCGATCACTGCCCGGTTCACTAGCACGTCCAGGGATTCATCCAGGTGCCGCAACTCCAGCGGACGTTTGAGCACGTAGGGTTCCCGGACGCGCAACTGGCTAAACCGGCCCTCGGCGCCGCGCGCGCCCTCAAAGGCAATGAAGCTCATCTGGTCCAAGGAGACCAGCGCCTGGTCGGGGCCGAGTGCCAGTCGGAAATGCCCGGGCTTGCCGTCCGGTTGCACGTCCACCACGCCCTGTTCGACGCGTTTACGGAAGTCCGTCACCACGACGTGGTAACCCGCCTCTACGCGATGCACCCCGATGGCCACCATGGGGGCGGCGCGCACCGCCTCGCCCAGGGGCTTCCCCGCCCGCAGCGCGTCGAGGAACGCCGCGGACACCCAACTGCCTGCCAATTCGCGCACCCATACGCGGGGGCGCCCGGATTTCGTCACGGCCGGTGGTAGTGCGCTTGGCTTGGCCGCCGACGGCGCCGTGACGGGTGAAGTGGCATCGTCTGCAGCGATCGCGGTGCCGGCGAGCAGCGCGCACAAGGCGGCGCCGAGGATGGTCGTGCCGCTGGCGCGCCTCACGCCGACACCCCCATGCCCAGTGCAGGACGACGGACCCAATGGCGCGTGGCCTGCTCGAAGGCATGCCCCAGTTGGAGCACGCCCAGGTCATCGCGGAAGCGTCCCACCAATTGCAGCCCTACCGGCAGACCATCGGCGGTGAAGCCGCAGGGCACGGACAAGGCCGGGTGGCCGGTCACGCTGATGTGATAACAGGACTTCATCCAGTCCAGGTAAGTTTCCATGGGTTGGCCGGCGATCTCGGTAACGTAGGGGAGGTTCACATCGAAGGGCAACACCTGTACCACGGGGCAGGCGATGAATTCATATTGTTGCATAAACCCGTGCAGCCTTTCGAAGAGCACGGTGCGCAAGCGCTCCGCCCGGCCGACGTCGTGGCCGCTCAAGGCCTGGCCCTGCTCGATGTTCCAAATGAGCGTGTCCTTCATCTGCCCGCGATGAGCGGCAAGGGTCTCGCCCAGGGACAACTCCATATTCCAGGCGCGCAGCACGGAGAACGCCTCATCGGCCTCCCTGAGGTCGGGGTCGGCGTCCTCGACCACGAGGCCCAGGTCCTCCAGAGCACGCCGGCCAGTGGTGAGGACGTCGCCAATCCCCGCCTGCATGGGCAGCCCCCCCAGACTTGGACTCCAGGCCACACGTACGCCACGGAATTCACGCTCCAGCGGGGCCGCAAAGACCGCGCCCGGCTCTTTCAGCGACAGCGGAACACGGCTGTCCCAACCCGCCATGGCGCTCAGCATGAGTGCGGCATCGGCCACAGTGCGCGCCATTGGGCCGGCCACGGCCATGGAGAACCAGTGGGCGAGGCTCGGCCAATTGGGCACGCGGCCGGCGGACGGCCGCAGCCCAACCACGTTGCAGAAACTCGCCGGGTTGCGCAGCGAGCCACCCAAGTCGGTGCCGTCAGCTAAGGGAAACATCCCTGACGCGAGCCCTGCTGCGGCGCCTCCGCTACTGCCGCCGCAGGTGCGGGCCAGGTTGTAGGGATTGCGTGTAGCCCCAAAGATGGGATTGAACGTCTGCGATCCTGCGCCGAACTCCGGCGTATTGGTCTTTCCCAGCGTGATGGCACCGGCGTCACGCAGGCGCTCGACGAGGAGCGCGTCCTGGGCGGGGACGAAGTCCCGGAAGATGGGCGAGCCGAAGGTGGTGCGAATGCCCCGTGTGGGCGTGAGGTCCTTGTGGGCGACGGGTAATCCGTGCAGCGGCCCCAGGGGCTGGCCGGAGGCTAGCGCCGCATCGGCCGCGCGCGCCTGGGCCAGGGCCTGATCAGGAACCGCGGTGACCAGAGCATTGACTGCCGGGTTGACCTCGTCGATACGCTCGAGGTGTGCCTGTGTGAGTTCCACGGCGGAGATCTCGCGGGCCCGCAGCAGCCGGGCAAGGTCCGTGGCGGGCAGGAAACACAGGTCGGTACGGGTCATGGCAGGCGAGTCTCCGGAGCAGTGGCGGTCGGGCGGCGCGCGTGTGTCGTCCTTCAGCGCCGCGCAGGGACCGACATGATAGCCTCGCGCAGCCCGAGTCCGGGGGCACTCTCGAGCAGGCTGAGCCCACCACCGCCGACATCGACCACGAGGCCCAGGCCCTGGTAGACGGGCGTGAGGTCGGGGAAGGGCGTGGCGTTCACATGCTCGCGGTACAGCGATGTGAAAACCACGGTGTCGGTCAGTTCGTCCAGCCGAGCGAAGAGATCGGCTGCGCTCCAGCCCCGTGAGGGGGATAAGCAGCACCCCTGCAAGGCCTCCAACGCCGTGTCCAGGGACTTCTGGTTGTCGCTGGCTGTGCGCAGCCGGTAGTCCGCCAACAGCCACAGGGCCGCACCCTCCCAGTACACGCGCAGGAAGGATCCGGCGCTGTACATGCGCTCGGTGGCCTCGGCGAGTGTCAGCCCTGGCAGGCTGTGCCGACCCAGTTCGAAGCCGCGGTGCAGTTGCCCCCAGGCCTCGGCTTGGCTGAGGATGCCGGCGCGCGCGCGGAGCACGTGCTGGTAGTAACTCGCTAGCCCCTCGGAGGCCCAAGCATCCTCCGAGCGCACCTGCGGCAGCAGCAGGTGGCTCAGTTCATGGATGGGAGTCCAGTCGGCCAGCAACTCCTGGCGCGGCCGCCTGGGGTTCACCAAAAAATGCGCCGCGGGTGCGCCGCCGCGCAGCACGTAAGCCGACGGTACGGGGTCGTCGGAGCGTGGACCGGGGAGCACGATCACCTGTACCGAGGCCTGGGGTAGGCGTCCGTAAACGGTGCTTGCGGTCGTTCCCGCACCCTGGAGCCAACTCGCCATCTCCAGGGCGTGCAGCGTCGGACTGCCATCGAGCACGCTCACGCGAAGAACGCCGCCCGGCACTTCTACCGCCTGTTCCTGGAAGTGGCCGAAGGCCACGGTTGCGGGCCAGTCGGCGGGGCTGTGCCCGACGCGGAAGCGCACCCCAGCGGCCGCATGGTCCAGCGGGGGCCAGGGGGCGGAAACGCCAAACCCCGGCGGCAGGGTGAAGTGGACCTCGATGTCCTCCTCGGGGCCGAGTTCTTCCGGACGCCAGAACCACACGCCTAGGCTCGTGACCAGATCCTGTCCGTAGTGGCGCGTGTCGCTGCCGCCTTTCTCATGGTGCCGTCGCGCCGCCGCCACATCAACCTCGTAGAGGAAGCAGGGCTCCCCGGGCGCAGGACCCAGCCGCAGCTCCGGGCCGTTGGGCTCCGCCGGCCGGCGCCCGCCCGACCAGTGCGCCTCGCGCAGCGCGCTGGCGGCATCCAGGGAGCCAGCGACGAGTCGGCGTGGCGTTTCTCCGCTAAAGCAGGCACGCACCTGGATGCGGCTCAGTTGAGGGTCCAGCGTCACCTCGTAGTGGTGCAGGTGGAGTGGCTCCGCCGCAGGCGCGCCAGGGGACAGGGCACCTAACAGGCAGCCGACGGCGGGGCAGAGACGGAGTGGCCGCATCACGGGCGAGCATCCCAACAGTGGAGTTACCGACTTGGAGGCACCCACACGCGCATACGTTCCCCTGAGCCGCACGGCCTACATGTCATTAATCCCCGCCGGACGTGATCCGGTCGGGTCAGGGTGGGGAAGCAGGCTGGTGCCCCCGTCCTTCCTCGCTGCAAGCGCCGCGTCATCTCAGCGTCGCCCAACCTATCATTTTTTTGCTGGCAGCTTAGCCCGAGTTTGTCATCACGCTCCGTCAACCCTAATTAAAGCAACAACGTAGAGCGTTATTGCCGTGCGTATGGCACTACATTTTTGCAGCTGCCCATCCGCTTGTCGCGACGGCCCGCGCGGGCGCGGTCAGACCAG
>JANXRW010000010.1 GCA_025356655.1 Betaproteobacteria bacterium
GCGCACTCCACTGCGCCACCTCCCCCCTACACGCCCGCACCGCCGCCTGCCTCTGGCCGCTCCACCGCCCAGCCCCCCTTCCCGGTGGCCAAGAGCATTACCAAACTGCCGGTGGATTGCGCTTTAGACTGCGACCCAACAGTCGGGTATCGATACCGAGATCGGCGATGGCTCTCGCCACAGCGGCCTTCAAGGGCTCATCGAGGCCCCCAACGAGAGCCTGTTGCACGTCGCCACCACATCCGTGTAACGCGACCACATGATCGCAGTTGGACAGCAACTCCAGACATCGAGGCTCATCAAACCTGTGGCTGGTCAGGTGGAGCGCGGCATAGTTTCCGGCATGGCGAACTCCTTCGAACAGGTAGAGATTGAAATCCGCTCCTGCAACGTCGCGTGCAACGTCCGATGTGTACTGCTCGATGCTGCCTCCATGGGGGGCTATTACGGCGACGGTCGAACCCGCGTTCGTCCGCACGTGGACTCGGTAGTCGGTGCCTTCGACCTAAGCGCTGGCCAAGTCCGTGAAGCCCACGTAATTGTCCGCGGGGCTACTCATGGCACCTCCACGTCGCGAGAGGACGGGCTCGAATGGCGCGCTGGCCTGACCACAGGTGCAAGTCGGTAATTCGCCTCACGCATCGGGACGCCTCTCGAAGAAGAAGCAATCAGGCAGGATGGCCGGGGCGATGTAGTCGATGTCCTTGGCCGACACGCCGCAGGCGAAGAAGCCGTCGCGCCAATACCGGGCGACATCGACGAGTCGATCGATTTGCCCGCGCGCCTCTTCCGCCGACAAGCCGAAACGCCCCGCCTGCGACAGGAGGTTGTAGATGCTGGCCGTGCGACCGTAGTCGCCGACGGTCAAGGCCAGGTCGCGCCTCTCCAGGCTAACCACGGGTGCGGGCACGAGATCGTAGGCCGGAGACAGCCGCCATCCCTTCTGCCTGCGCAGCAGGGCGTGGTTGCGCGGATGATCATCATTGTTGGTCACGGCGGCATTGAAGACCATCCGTCTGAACAATTCGGCGCAGTCGGCTTCCGGTTTGTCGGACCAGCGGCGCAAGTTGTCGGCCAGCAGCGGGTAGGACCAACGTTCCCGGTCCAGGTGGCTATCGCCGCAGTCGAGCACGGTCAGGCCACTGACGAGACCAAAACGCAGGTAACCCTTGTCGGCGTAGTCGCGATCGAACCGCTGCAGCATCAGCACGTCGCTCTCGCCGACCGCCTCCAGCCGGGCTTGCGTGACGTTCAGGCCGCATCTGCGTGCCAACTCGAGCGTCCCTAATTCGACTCGCTGCAGATTGAAGCGATCATCTCTGGCGGGAAACTTGCCGAGCCAGAGACTTTGCGCGTCCTCGATCGTGGCCTTCGCCCGCGCACCACCCATGCTGGTGCCAGGATCGAGCTGTTCGAGCAGATGGGCGGCCACCGGGCGCCCCTCTTCGATCGCCTGCGTGGCCGCGATCAGCTCGGCCAACTGGTGCGCGCGGTTGTACTGGCGCTTGGGCGCGGGCGGTCCGGCCTTCAGCCCGAAGCTCAGGTACCCTGCCCCGTCTTGCGGACCATGTAGCAGATAGTCGATTTCCTGGAGGTCAGCCGCGCTGCGCTCGAGCTTGTGCTCGATCACGCGCCGTCCCCAGGCGTCGGGGCCAGCGTCTCGAACCGCACCGGGAATCCCCTTGAGCTGGGTGAACTCGAAGACTTCCTTGGCAAGAGGCAGCTGGAACGGATCGAGTGCCACCGCCTCTTGGCGCTGAAGGTAGCGGTCGCCGTAGCGAAACCGCCCTATCTGTGTGCCGTCGGGCAGCGTCTGCACCCTGAGCAGCGCTGCCGGCACCGTTTCTAACGCGCCGGGCAGCTGAATGTAGACATAGGCTTCGCGCTCAGAAGTCATAGTCGTTGCTCGCCTTGCGGGCCTTGCCCGCCCGCGTGGGGCGGCGCGACGCTTCGAGTGCCTTGCCGTGGAGATCGCTGTCGGGATCCGCAACAGTGTCCAGAGACCTGTCCAGGCCCAGTGCCCACAGCACCGTGAAGCACACGCCGACCGCCGTACCTGGCTTGCCGAGCTCCAGCGCCGTGAGGGTGTTTCGGTTGATACCCGCCTTACTAGCGAGATCGGCGACTGACCAGCCGCGCCGAATCCGCGCCACCCGGATGCGCTGGCCCAGCTGTGCGACCTGCTCGGTGGCTTGCAGGGGCATCACGAATTTGCTCATAAAATTAGGCAGTCTCCGGACTAAACGCCCGCTATATTAGGCTTTTTCCACATAGAGCACAAGTCGCGCAGGAGAAAGAAAATCGCCAAAGTAGGCAAATAAGTTGATAATGCCCTATATTTTAGGCCTTTTATGGTAGCATCTTCCCGCTTCCTGCCGCTATGCAGCGGGAGCGTGGCCAGGTACGTCCCTCCTCAGAGGAACACTGAAGAGGTCCCATGGCCGACATGTTCGCCGTACAAAGCAAAAGAGGCTCGATCTGGCATCGCTGGGACCCTCACATCCACACGCCCGGCACCGCCCTGAACGACCAGTACGCCGGTCCAGATCCTTGGGCAGCGTTCCTGGACGCCATCGAGACGTCGAACCCGCCGATTCGTGCGATAGGTATCACCGACAACTTCGGCATTAAACGCTACGAGCAGGTCGTCGACGAAAAACGCCGTGGACGTTTGCTTGGCGTAGGTCTGATATTCCCCAACGTCGAACTGCGGCTCGGGATCGAAACTGCGAAGGCATCGGCGGTCAACATCCACCTGCTCTTCTCGCCGCATGATGCCGACCACATCGATCGGATCAAGCGCTTCCTGCTGGAGTTCGAGTTCCCCTATCTGGGCGAGTCCTATCGCTGCCAACGCAGCGACCTCATCCGCTTGGGCCGCGCCCACAAACCAGACCTGACAGACGACGAGGCAGCCCGGTCCGAAGGTGCCAACCAGTTCAAGGTGAACTTCGACCAGCTCAAGCAGACATGGTCAAAAAACGAGTGGATCAAAAAAACACCCTGATCGCCGTCGCCGGCAGAGAGAAGGACGGGACTTCGGGTCTGCGCGACGCCACTACCTCTTTCGCGGCGCAGCGCAAAAACGTCGAGGGCCTTGCCCACATCATCTTCAGCGCCAATCCCAAGCAGGTGCGCTTCTGACTGGGCAAGGAATCGGCCACGGTCGAAGAACTCGAAAGCCAGTACAACGGATGCAAGCCCTGCCTGCACGGGTCGGATGCGCATTCGCTCGCCAAGGCCGGGCAGCCTGACGGCGACCGCCGCTGCTGGATCAAGGGCGACCTGATGTTCGACTCGCTACGCCAAGCCTGTATCGAACCCGAAGAGCGTGTTTTCATCGGCACCGAGCCACCGCGCGGCGCATTGGACAGCCACACGATCAACTCGGTGTCTGTGACGAACGCGCCCTGGATCGCGAACGGTGCCGTTGGGCTGAACGCGGGATTGGTTGCCGTGATCGGCGCGCGCGGTTCGGGGAAAACCGCATTGGCCGATCTGATTGCGGCAGGCGGTCTTGCGCTCTCCCCTCATTTGAACGAGCGCTCCTTCATCCTCCGCTCGAAACAATACCTCGGCGACAGCAAAGCCGAATTGCAGTGGGCATCTGGCGAAACGACTGGCAATGAACTCGCCCAAACCGACATGGAGGACTTCCTGGACAACCCGTATGTCCAGTACCTGTCGCAACAGTTCGTCGACCAGCTCCGCTCGGCGGAAGGCTTGAACGATGCACTGGTCGCGGAGATCGAGCGTGTGATCTTCAATGCTCACCCACTCAACGAACGTCAAGGCGCCGACTCTTTCCAGGAGTTGCTGGGCCTTCGGCTGGAAACTTCGCGCCAGAAGCGCGAACGCCAGCAACAGGCTCTGACCAGGGCGTCCGCAGACCTCACCGGCGAACGTGTCAAGAAGGACGGCCTCAAGGCGCTCGAGAAGGACCGGGACGAGAAGAAGCGTGCGATCGACAAGGACAAGACCGACCCCAAGTCGCTGGTTGCTAAGGGCAACGAAGAACGCGCGAGGCGCCATGAACAGGTTTCGCTCGCGGTAACGTCCCAGGCTTTTTTGGAGCCGGAGTCCCACCCTATTTCAGGGTGAGACAGGGGCCGTGTCCCGTGTAGTTTTGGGTTGGACACGGCCCTTGCCGTGGGCGGGACAAGAGGCTGGTTCGCTCCTCCCGCGCTGTGGTCCGTGCCGCGCTGCTGCGCCCCCGC
>JANXRW010000034.1 GCA_025356655.1 Betaproteobacteria bacterium
ATTTCACCTGCCGCAGGACCGGGACTTCGCGCCCTCGAACCGGCACGACTATACCGTCGGCATAGCGTGCGACGTGGTTGCGTTGGTATTCCTGTTTGATGTGGTACTCCCAGTAGGCGTCGAAGTCCCCGCTCGAGCGTAGCGCCCGCAGGCGCAGTACCGCCAGCGTCCTGACTTGCGTCATCTGCGAGAACCGTTTCGAGCGCGAGGACATGGCGCACTGCCCGGCCTACGGCGGGGCCATCTGCTCGCTGTGCTGCTCTCTGGATGCCCGCTGCCACGACCGCTGCAAGCCCACCGGGGGGCTGTTCGAGCAAATGGCCCCCCTGTTCCAGCGGCTACTCCCGATGCGCCTCCCGTTGCGTGTGCACACCCGGATCGCCCATTACCTAGGCGTACTGCTGCTGGTAATGGTGCTGTTGGCGGCGGTCCTGGCGCTCATCTACTACCAGGAGTCGGCCGATGCTGCTTTGAGCGCGGCGCTAGGCCCGACCCTGCGCCTAGCCTTGATGAAGACCTTCGCCGTCCTCGGGTTGGTGGCCGCGGTGGGGTCCTGGTGGCTGGTGCTCACCAACGAGAGTCGCCGGGTGGCGCAGGAGGAGTCCGATCGCCAGACGCAGCTTCTGCTGCGTGAGATCGAGGCGCACCGGGAGACCGACGCGCAACTCCAACGGGCGAAGGAGGCGGCCGAGTCGGCTAACCAAGCGAAGAGCCGGTACCTCACCGGCATGAGCCATGAGTTGCGCACACCGCTCAACAGCTTGCTGGGCTACGCGCAGATCTTACAGCGCGATACGGCAATTCCGGCGAGCCGGCGCAATGCCGTCGCCGTCATCCGGCGCAGCGGCGAGCACCTCCTCAGCCTCATCGATGATCTGCTCGACGTCGCGCGCATCGAGGCGGGCAAGTTGCGTCTCGACCAAAACGAGGTGCATTTGGTAGAGTTCTTGGAGCAGATCGTCCAGATGTTCCAATTGCAGGCGCAGGCCAAGGGACTCACGTTTCGCTTCGAACCGGTGGACCGACTGCCGGCGGTGGTACATGCCGACGAGCGGCGGCTTCGGCAGATTCTGATCAATCTGCTGGCCAACGCGGTCAAGTTCACCGACCGCGGCGGCGTGACCTTCCGGGTGAGCTACCTGCGCCAGACTGCGCGCTTCGAGGTTATCGACACCGGCATTGGGATCCTACCCGAGGATCTGTCTCGCATCTTTCTGCCCTTCGAGAGAAGCCTACAGGCGCAGAGCCGCAGTGAGACGGGCACGGGCCTGGGCCTCACCATCACGCGCATGCTCACTGGTCTCATGGGCGGCGAGCTGCTCGTGCGTAGCCGCCCGGGGGAGGGAAGCACGTTCGAGATGAAGGTCTATCTCTCCGAGGTACGTTCAGCGCAGATAACCACGGGTACCCAGGGCGATGTCTGCGGGTACGCCGGCCCGGTGCGCCGGGTCCTGGTGGTGGACGATCAGGCCTCGCAGCGGGCACCGCTGGTGAGTTTTTTGGAGAGTCTCCGCTTCGAAGTCCGGCAGGCAGACTCGGGTGAGGCTTGCCTGCGCGAAGCGGTCGCCTTCGAACCGGAGCTCATCCTATTGGACATCGCCATGCCGGGTCTCGACGGCTGGGAGGTCTGCCGGCTCCTGCGGCGCAATCACGTGAGCATGGCACCGGTGATTTTAGTGTCAGCCAATGCCTTCGAGAATGACGCCGACAAGCGCGCGGCGGCCGGATGTGTCGATTTCATCGTCAAGCCCGTGTTTTTGTCGGAGCTGCTGGCCAAGGTCAAGACACACCTGGACATTGAATGGGTTACTAACCAGCCGGAGCAAACCGCTGCGGCTTCGGAGTTGACGCAGGTGCCCGATGCTGCGGAATTGCGGCAGTTGCGGGAACTGGGCTCGGTGGGTTACGTGCGGGGAATTTTGGAGAAGCTCGATGAGATTGAAGGACGGGATGGACGCTACGGGGCCTTCGCCCGGGAATTCCGCGCACTGGCAAGCGCGTTCAGGCTTGACGAGTACGCTCGGCGGCTGGAGGAACTCTGTGACGGCTGACTCCCTGCGCGGCCCGGAACCGGTGGTGCTCATCGTTGATGATGTCCCGGACAATCTGGCGCTGCTCTCAGACGCCCTCGGCGATGCCGGCTACCGGGTCCTGGTGGCTCTGGACGGGCGCAGCGCGCTGGCCAGCCTACGTCGCGCCATCCCGGACATGATCCTGCTCGATGCCGTGATGCCGGGAATGGACGGATTCGAACTCTGTCGGCAGTTGAAGGCGCAGGACCACACGCGGGAAATCCCGGTGATCTTCATGACCGGCCTGACCCAGAAGGAGGACGTGGTATCGGGTTTTGTGGCAGGTGGCGCGGATTATGTAACCAAGCCCATCGAACCCGAGGAACTGCTGGCCCGGATGGCCGCGCACCTCGGCAACGCAAGGCAGCTCAAGCGGGCACGGGAGGCGGTGGACCTCGCCGGGCTGGCCGTCGTGTTGCTGGGCCAAGACGGGCGAGCCGGTTGGGCCACGCCGAAGGCGCGCGAGTGGCTGCTCGCCTGCTTCCCGGAATTGTCGCCCGAGCCGGATTCGCTGCCTGGGGTGCTGCGCGAGTGGGTGCTTGGCCAAGTCGAACCGCCATCGGGTTCGCGCCAGCCCCTGACGATGGAGGGCAACGGCCGTGTACTGCGGGCGCATTGGCAGGCTGGGTCGGGTCCAGGCGAGTCGCTGGTGTTCCTCGAGCAGGTGGACGGGGCACTTGGCGCCCCACCGGGACCGCGTTCAGACGCCCTCACGGAGCGTGAGCGGGAGGTTCTCACATGGTTGGCCCGGGGCAAGACCAACCGAGATATTGGAGCGATCCTCGGTGTGAGCCCTCGCACGGTTAACAAGCATCTGGAGCACATCTACGTGAAGCTTGGCGTGGAGACCCGCACAGCCGCCGCTGCCATCGCCCTCGGGCTGGGACCCGGAGAGGCAGGCGGGGAATGACCGGCGGTGCTGTGTGTCGCGAGCGTGGTGTTTTGCTCGCGGGTTGGACGGCAATGCGCCCGCAGATCCTCGAGCCTGGGGCCGCAATCGCACCGATCGTGAGGTTAGGGTTGGTCCGCTAGAGACGTTTGGCGGCTAGGGTGAACGTCGCCCGGGTCACGAAGCGGCTCCAAACCCGCGCCAGATAAGGACATTCCCTGGCCTACGCTCGCGCGAGAAAAAGAGAACAGTGCGCACCGGATTGGGTCTAGAACGACGGAGCACAAAGTTCCGTTCGCGCGAGGCAACTGCCCCGAGCCTCGCCAACACCGGCGCACCGGACGAAGAAAATCCCAACCGATAGGGGTCGGGATTTCAGATTCTGGTGTCAATTCCGGATAGGACTCGACGGCCCCAAGCCGCCCCAGGAAACGGCGATTAGGCCGTGGCACGCGTCTTTCTGCCTGCGCTTGAATGGACCCCGAGGTGCTCAATCACCGCGGGTGGCCGGTTCGGGAATTGCGCCACGAGCTCCAGCTTGCCGCCCAGGCTTTCCACCTAGTGGCGCTGGTACGAGCTGTCAGTTGCCTTCATCCACGCTCCAGAAAGCTGGACAAGGTCGTGCCACCGTGGCACGACGGCACGGCAGGCGGGCCTTCATGCACGCGTGTTTGGAAGGCCCAGGATTTCTGCCAAGAAAATGGCCCCGGGCCTTCGGCTATCTGGCGTGTGCATCGAACACACGCGCGGGTTACGACGATCCGCCCGGCCTTACGCGCCCTGCGCACCCATCCCGTTCAGCCACCTGACTGTCCCGGAATCACCACCCGGGCGACTTTGCGCGTAGAAAGCCAGATTTACGCGGATTCCGGTAGCCGCTTACAATAGGTCGTGATGCAACCTGGGAAGCCATGAGCACGGACAAGCCCGTTTCGGTGACATGCGCGCGGACGCTGCTTGCGGATGTTCGGGCCTGTACGCTCTGCGCCGGGCATCTGCCACTCGGCCCGCGTCCGGTGCTGCAGCTGGACCCCGCCGCACGAATCCTTGTCGCCGGTCAGGCTCCAGGCAGTCGCGTGCATCGTACCGGCGTCCCATTTGATGATCCCAGCGGCGATCGGCTGCGCGACTGGATGGGCATCGACCGGCCAAGCTTCTACGACGCTACACGCATCGCGATATTGCCCATGGGCTTCTGCTTCCCGGGTACGGGCACATCGGGCGACCTACCGCCACGGCCCGAATGCGCGGCCGCTTGGCGAGACAAATTGATCGCGGCGATACCCAACATCGGCCTCACCTTAGTTATAGGGCGATACGCTCATGCCTGGCACTTGCAAGACAAGGCCAAGGCTACGTTGACTGAGACCACGCAGGCCTGGAGAGACTACGGAGCCGGCGTGATTCCGTTGCCACATCCCAGCCCGCGCAATAACATTTGGCAAAAGCGCAATCCCTGGTTCATTGAGACCGTGCTCCCCGCGTTACGACAGCGGGTAAAAGCTCTACTGGGGTGATGCCTTCGCATCGCGCCGGCGCATTGTTTCTATGGACGAGTCCGCTTCGGCCCGCTCGTACTTCGGCGGCCGTGGCGTCGCGCGGCGCTAAGGTGCGCGCTGTGCAGGGGGGAGCGTGATCGTCGCGGGAGGAAGGCAGCTGGCGGCGTTGCAGGCCTGTACCGTCAGCGTGGCGCGCAGTGAAGCGAGGTCCTTGACGGGCGTGGCAAGCGGGGCGCTCAAGCTGATCCGTCCTTCGTAGACGCGCAGCCCGTCCTTGGCGAAGCTCGGTCGGAAGAGGGTGGCCTCCGGGTACAGGGGGGCACCGGCGCCCTCCAGGTTTAGGCGGGTGGGTACGAGGTAGTCGAGCGACGCAGGGTTCGCGTTCACGTGGTAGCCCGGCGCGATTTCGATGGTGGCGATGACGCGAGGCGGCGTCGTACCCAAGTCGAGTTCGATGTGGCCGGTCACTACTCCCGCGGTCGCAACGGGCGTGGCAAGGGTCGCTTGGCGGCTCCCTGCGTGCGCGGCTTGACTCTCCGGCAGCCAGGCCAACAGGGCCGGCCACTGGACGGGGTTTTGTGCCACCTGGCCGCTTACGCGAGTCAGAATGCGCTGGGCTTCGCGCGCTCTGGGCCCATGGTCCACGCGCCCGAGCAGATCGATGGCCGCGGAGGTGCCGCAGGGGAGCGCGTCGTCGCCGTCGTCAGGCAAGAGCATGGGCAGCAGGTCTTGGGTTATTGCTGGGGTGAGGCTGCCGTCAGGGCGAAGGAACTGGCGGGCCAGTGCCGCGCCGAGCTCGCGGGCGTGCCGATGCCAGCGCTTGTCTCCAGTGTTTTCGGCTAGCGCGAGGAATCCGCGGCCGAGGAGCGCGTAGTCCTCCAGAAAACCCTCGGTGTGAGCGCGCCCGCCGAAGATCTCCCGGCTCAGCGTGTGCCGCCGGGGGTCGTAGCCGACGTGCCAGAGGCGTTGCGCGGCGCGGCGCGCGGCGTCCTCGAAGTCCTTTCGGCCGAACGCTTTGGCCGCCATGGCCAGCGATTCGATCGCCAAGCCGTTGAGGCCGAGAAGCAGTTTGTTGTCGCGGGCCGGTTGTACTCGGGCACTTCTCGCCTGGAGCAGGCGCTGGCGCCACTGCGCCGGGGGCGGCTCTGCGGCAGCATCGCGGCGTAGCCGCAGCACGCCGGGCGGATCCTCCACCGCCTCGGGGCTATCCGGGCGGATTTTTTCAGGCGGTAGAGGTGTCAGCGTGTACGTGCGCAGGAAGTGCTCGGCATCATCGGCGCCAAGTACCTCCCGGATTTCGGCGTGGGTCCACAGATAGGTGGTGCCCTCCCTGCCGTCCACGGCGGCGTCGAGCGCGGTGTAAAAGCCGCCGTCGGGCGCCTGCATCTCGCGTAGCATCCAGCCGCCTAATTCCAGCGCTTGTTCCCGATAGCGCGCTTGACCGGTAATCTTCCAGGCCGTCACGAACACTCCCAACAACTGGGCGTTGTCGTAGAGCATTTTCTCGAAATGCGGCACGCCCCAGGTCGCCTCCACGGCGTAGCGGTGGAATCCGCCCGCGAGGTGGTCATGGATTCCCCCGGCAGTCATGGCGTCCAAGGTCGCCGTGGCCATCTCCAGGGAATGGCGGTCGCCTTCCCGGTGGGCCCGCAACAGGAGCGCAAGCGCCGGGGCTCGGGGGAATTTCAGGGTCTTGCCGAACCCCCCGTTCTCCGGGTCGAAGCTCTCCTCGAGCCGGCGCACGGCGCGTTCGCGCCAGGCGGCCGGTTCCACCGCAGTGGCGCCGGTGGCGGTTGCTTGGGACTGGTAGCGCTGCAACGCGGCGAACGCCCGTTCAGCCGTGGCGCGGGCCCGGGAAGGGTCGTCCTCCCACAGCGTATGCACGGCCTCGAGCACCGTTGCGAAGCCCGGTCGTCCTCGCTCGTCGTCTTCGGGTGGGAAATAGCTGCCGGCGAAGAACGGCTTGAGCTCGGGGGTGAGAAACAAGTTGTTGGGCCAGCCGCCGTGGCCCGTCATGAGTTCTGTAGCGAGTTGGTAGATGCGGTCCACATCGGGACGTTGTTCGCGGTCGACTTTGACATTGACAAACCATTGGTTCATCAGCGCGGCGAAGGCGGGCTTGGAGTAGATCGTTTCCTCGGCGACATGGCACCAGAAGCAGGTGCTGTATCCAATCGAAACGAAGATCGGCTTATTTTCCCGGCGCGCCCTGGCCACGGCCTCGGGCCCCCAGGGATACCAGTCGACGGGATTGCGGGCGTGCTGAAGCAGGTAGGGATCGTTCGAACCCGCGAGGCGATTCCCCGCTGCGGGCTCGGCTTGAACGGCCCCTGCCGTGGCCACACTCAGTGCTAGGGCAAGGGCCGCCAGCGCGCCACGCTTCGGGCGCAGCCCAAGCGCGGCCATCAGGAGGCCTGGGAGCCCCCCCTCAAACCACGACGCCCGCGGGCTGGGGCCCGACGGCCAGTTCCTTGCGGTAGCGGTTGAGCTCCTGCAGGGTCTTGAAGCTGCGGTCGAAGAGACTGGAGAGATTGTGCAGGATCATCGTCACCACCTTGGATTCCCAGGCGCGGTCGAAATTGATCTGATGATCGAGCCATCGGGTTAGCCACTCGGGATCCGGGAGCCGGCTCTGCACCGTGTCGTTGGGAAACATTTCGCGGTTCACGTGCAGGTTGGTCGGGTGCAGGGGTTTGCTGTTGCGGTGCGCGCTTGCCATGAGCAGACCGGTCCGCGCGAAGGCCGCCCTCGCCGCATCCCCCGCCGTACTGACGGCCTTCTTCATGTATTGGAGATAGGCGCCGCCGTGGCGGGCCTCGTCCCGGGCGATCAGGTCGTAGATGAGCCGGATGACAGGTTCCGTGTGCCACTGGGCCGCGCAGCGATACCAGTGGTTGAGACGGATCTCGCCACAAAAATGCAGCATCAAGGTCTCGTGCGGCGGCGCGGGGTCGAATTCGAACCGTACGGCCTGAAGCTCTGCCTCGCTCGGGACCAAGTCCGGTCGGAACCGCTTCAGATACTCCATGAGCACGAGGGCATGCTTCTGCTCTTCGTAAAACCAGACCGACATGAAGGCTGCGAAGTCGCTGTCGTGCCGGTTGTCGCGCAGAAACATCTCCGTCGCGGGCAGCGCGGCCCACTCGGTGATGGCGTTCATCTTGATGGTCAGCGCTTGCTCGTCGGTGAGTAGCGATGGGTCGAAATTGGACCAAGGGACATCCACGTCGAGGCTCCAGCGAACGCGCTCGAGGGATTTGAAGAGTTCCGGGTAGAGCATCAAATGAGGCCTCTCAGGTCTGGACCCGGGCGCCTGCCGCCGACTGTTTGGTGGGGCGAGGCGCTACGGTGCAGCAGATTCGGAGCAACTGACGGAGAAACGATCGAGGGCAAGGATCCTTGCCGCAGCAGTCCAGGATCGGGTCACGCGGACACTCGCATCCCGCGGACTGGGTTGCCCGGCTGGGGCAGCCAAAGCGATCCGCAGCACTGCAATCGGGCTCAAGTTTTTCGCCCCAGCGACCCTTGCTCCTCCCTGGGATGATAGCACGATCGCGATGGCGAACGCTTGGCTGCGCTGGGACATTTCAGCAGGGTTCGGTGGATCTGGTTTGCCGCCACTGACCAAGCATCCAGAGCAGATCCGTAAAAGCCACTACCCGGTCAATCCCCGGGGGGGGCTTGCGCAGTTGCGCCATGGTGGCCCCTCCAGCCCAGAGTGCGGTGGGCTCGGGCAGGAGGCCGCGCAGCTGAGTGAGACCCGCCCACGCCTGTCGCGGGCCAAAGCTGGCGCTAAAGGAAAGCGCGACCACGTCGATTTGATGGGCTCGGGCGGCTCGAGCGATCTCGTCACAGGGGGTTTCCGTTCCTAGCGGTATGCAGGTGGCGCCCTCCACGGCGAGAAGGGCCTCGACCATGAGTAGGCCAAGGTTGTGGGGCTCGTCCGGAAGCGAGGTGAGCAGCACTCGAGGGGGCTGCCAGGGGCTTGGCAACGCGGATATGGCCGTCCTCAGCACGCTCTGTATCTGCTCCGTGTATAGATGCTCCTCGAAGACCTTTAACTGCCCGCGGATCCAGGCTTCGCCAACGGCGACGTTCAACGGTGCCACGGTAGCGCAGACGAAGCGACTGAGCCCCTCTGTCGCCAGCTTGTGCAATAGGCGCTGACGCAGCCCCGCGAGTTGGTGGCTGCGGATTAATTCCAGGAACCCCGCAATTTCCGCGGGCTCCGTTTCACCGGGACCGCTCCCGGGGGTGCTGCTTGTCGCTGCGGCGGTGCGGGAGCCCATGGCTTCAAGGGCGGCAGTCGGCAAGCCGATGACTTTGCCTGGGCGGTGGCCCAGGGCGAGCAAGCGTACGATTAGGCGGAGTTTTTCCACCTGCGTCAGCGAATACGCGCGTTCCCCGTTATTGTCCCGGGTGGGGCTGGGAAAACCGTAGCGTCGCTCCCACATCCGCAGGGTGTCCTTGGACAACCCTGTGTCGCGCTCCACCGCGCTGATGCTGAGGTGTATGTCCTGAAGCGGGTCTGTATTCATCGGATGTTGTCGATCGGACCTAAATTGTCCAGGACAAATCATTGACAGGATCCCGGAATGCGGCCTAATATACCGTCCAAGGTACAATTTGACTAGGACAATTCAAATGAAAACCGTCTTCACCGCATTCCTTGCCCTGTCTCTCGCGGTTCTCTCCGCCGGCGCAATGGCCGGAGCCCCCCGATCACCGATGCCCTCGGGAGATGCCGGCTGTCCGGGCGGGATGCGTTGCTTGGCGGAAAAGCCGGCCATGTCCCCCCTCCCCCCGACTGCGGACGAGGCAGATCAACGGGCCTGGGGTGAAAGCGACCTACAACGGTTCGACGAGTACCTAAGCCTGCATGACCAGGCGGCGGAGGGCCAAGGACGGTTCGCTTTGATGCCTTGGCCCGGACTGCGCATCCATCCCGACTGAGACCATCCACGTCGGGCGTCAGGTACCACCCACGGAATGACCGTTTCCAATTCCGCGGCAATCTACTGAAAGGATTCAGTCATGAATGCTCCCGACAAATTTCTGCTGCCCGATGTCCAGTCCGCGGCCGACCAGCGTCGTGTGGCCATTGACCGCGTGGGAATCCGCGGGCTGCGGCACCCGCTTCGCGTCCGCACGATGTCCGGCGACATCCAGCACACGGTGGCTCGGGCAGACATGTTTGTCGCTCTCCCCCCGGAGGTGAAGGGCACTCATATGTCGCGCTTCATCGAAGTACTTCAAGCGCACGCCGAAGCGCTCGATACGGCCAATCTCGAGGGCTTGATGGCGCAAATGCTGCAGCGCCTCGGGGCGCGCCAGGGCCTGATTGAACTTCGATTCCCCTACTTCGTGCGCAAGCGCGCTCCGGTCTCCGGCGTGGAAAGCCTGATGGATTATGAAGTCTGTCTGCGCGGGGAAGTGGGCGCGGGCGGCGGCTTCGTGGCAACGCTGGAGGTGCAGGTTCCGGTAACGAGCCTGTGTCCTTGTTCCAAGGAGATCTCCGATTACGGGGCGCACAACCAGCGATCGCACATCACCATCGAGGCCCAACTGCGGGGGCCACTCGGGGTGGAAGAACTCCTCTCCATTGCAGAGGAGGAGGCGTCCTGCCAGCTGTGGGGTCTGCTGAAGCGTCCCGATGAGAAGTATGTGACCGAACGCGCCTACGACAACCCGAAGTTCGTCGAGGACCTAGTGCGCGACGTGGCGTTGCGCTTGGAGGCTGAGCCAAGTGTGTCCGCCTACGTGGTGCAATCGGAGAACTTTGAATCTATCCACAACCACTCCGCCTACGCCCGCATAGCGCGCCAGAAATCTCTCGTCTAAGTTCAGAGCCGCGGCCCAGCATCCGATCGGGCTGCACCTTCGTATAGCTCTCCAGGGGCATCCCCGCGCCGGTGCGCGGGGATACTGGCCCCGGCGTGGCCCTCAAGGCCGCTTGATCAAGGGCTTCTGAATGGATCGTCCTCGTGTGGCCGTAGTGGGATCCGGCGTTTCCGGTCTGGTGGTCGCGTGGCTGCTCAGCCCTCGCTACCGAGTGACCCTGTTCGAGGCGCAAGACCGTCTGGGCGGGCACACCCATACGGTGGACGTTGAGGTGGACGGCATCCCCGCCGCCGTGGACACCGGCTTCCTCGTTTTCAACGACCGGAACTATGCCAATTTCACCGCGCTCCTGGACGAATTGGGCGTGGCTTCCGTGCCGAGTTCCATGTCCTTCAGCGTCGCCGTGGAAAGTCAGGGCATCGAGTGGGCAGGCACCTCGCTGCCGAGCGTCTTCGCCCAGCGCTCGAACCTGTTCCGGCCCGGGTTCTGGGTGATGCTAGGTGACATCCTCCGCTTCAACCGTCAGGCGGTGGCGTTGCTCAGTCGCGGCGAGATTCCCGCACGCTCTCTGGGCGCCTATCTCGAAGACGAGGGTTTCGGCACCGCCTTCCGGGACTGGTACCTGCTTCCCATGGCCGCCTCCATCTGGTCCTGCCCGACGGCGCAGATGCTGCATTTTCCGCTGGCGACGCTGCTGGGCTTTTTTCACAACCACGGCCTTCTCCAGATCCGCAGCCGCCCGCGCTGGAGTACGGTGCTCGGCGGTGCGAGGAATTACGTGCGCCGCCTCGCTTCAGGTATCGGCGAGATCCGCCTGGGCTGTGCGGTGACAGCCCTGCACTGCGGCCCTCGAGGCATGGTGGTGGAGGCCGGTTCTCAGCTGGAGCCCTACGATCACGTGGTGCTCGCCTGTCACACCGACCAAGCGCTGCGGCTGATTCCTGCGGCGCACGGGCAGCTGCGCCGTCCGCTGGAGGCAATCCGATATCAGTCCAACCGGATCGTGTTGCACACCGACCGCAGCTTTTTGCCGCGCACCCGGTCTGCCTGGGCGTCCTGGAACTACCGAACCGGTGCCGGCGCCCCGGACGAGCGCCCGGTGAGCCTGAGCTACTGGCTGAATTCATTGCAGCCCCTGGCGTTTAAACGCCCGCTCATCGAGACGCTAAACCCCTTTACCGAACCTGCGCCCGGGACGGTCCTCGGACGCTTCGAGTATAGCCATCCGGTCCTCGACCAGGCTGCGCTCGGTGCGCAGGAAGAGCTGGCGCGAGCCCGTGTGCCCAAGCTTTGGTTTTGCGGTGCCTGGACCGGCTACGGCTTTCACGAGGACGGGGTGCGTTCCGCCTTGCGGGTTGCCAACGCGCTCGGTGTGCGCGCCCCCTGGCAGCGGGCCCTGGAACTCGCTGCATGACGCCCCGCTTGTGCTTCGGCGAGGTCATGCATTCTCGGGTGAGACCCGTGCGCAACCGGTTTCGCTACGGGGTCTATTTCCTGCGCGTCCCGCTGGCCGCGCTGGAAAGCATTCGGGGGCCGCTGCTGTCGGTGGACCGCTGGAATCTGTTCAGCTTCCACCGGCGTGACCACGGGCCACGCAACGGCGCGGACTTGCTACCCTGGATACGGTCCCTCCTGGCGGCCGAGGGGTTACATCTTGCTGACGGGGAAGTGTGGCTGCACGCCTTTCCGCGCGTGCTGGGCTACGTATTTGATCCGGTGAGCTTCTGGTTCTGCCACGACCGAGGCGGCGCGCTGCGAGCGGTGCTCTGTGAGGTGCGCAACACCTTCGGAGAAGCCCACAACTATCTGGTGGCGCACCCTGATCAGGCCCCCATCGAGCCGCACCAATGGTTGCACGCCCGTAAGTGCTTTCAGGTGTCGCCTTTCCTGGCGATCGCGGGCCAGTACCGGTTCCGCTTCGACTCCACCGAGACCGCTTGTTTGGTGCGGATCGACCACGGGGACGAGCACGGGCTTCTGCTGCTCACTGCCATCCGTGCCCGCCTTCATCGACTGGACTCCTGGTCCCTGCTGCGTGCCTTCCTGCGCTATCCTTTGCTCACCCTGGGGGTTATGGCGCGCATTCACTGGCAAGCGCTGCGCCTGTGGATGAAGGGCTTGCCGCTGCTCACGCGTCCGCTGCCACCCACCAAGGACACCACGCGGTGAACGATCTCACCACGGTGCGCCTTCGCGCCGACGCCGTCAGCGCGCCGCGGGCCGCGCGCGCGATGCTCGCCCTGCTGTCTGGGTTACAACTGGGTCGGTTGCGTGTCCACACGCCCGAGGGCCAAGCCATCGAGTTCTCCGGTCGGGCCAGTGGCCCGGAGGCGGTCGTGGAAATCAAGGACTGGGGTGTGCTGGCCCGGGTGCTACGCCGTGGGGGAATCGGCTTTGCCGAGACCTATTGTGAGGGCCGATGGACCACACCCGACCTGCGCTCCTTGCTGTTGCTGGCAGCGCTCAATCGCGACGCCCTTTCCCTAGCCCTTCGCGGGCGTTGGTGGGGAGGAATGTTCTACCGCCTGCGCCACTGGCTGCGAGACAACACGCGCGCCGGCTCGAGGAGGAACATTCACGCGCACTACGATCTCGGCAACGCTTTCTACCGAAGCTGGCTCGATGCCACCATGACCTACTCCAGCGCCTTGTTCGAGTCCGAGCCATCGCGCACGCTGGAGGAGGCGCAGGTGGCTAAGTTCGAGCGGATACTCCGACAGATCGGCGCGCGACCCGGACAGCGTATCCTGGAGGTGGGCTGCGGTTGGGGAGGCTTCGCCGAATACGCGGCACGCACTCGGGGGTGTTCGGTGCTGGGGATCACGGTCTCGCGCGAGCAGCTGATTTTCGCTACCGAACGAATCCGCGCCGCTGGCCTTGAGGCCCAGGTGAGTCTGCGCTTGTGTGACTACCGTGACGTGCAAGGCACCTACGACCACGTGGTGTCCGTCGAGATGTACGAGGCGGTGGGGGCACGCCATTGGCCACGCTATTTCCAGGTGCTCACACAGCGTGTGGCCCCTGGCGGGAGGGTGCTGATCCAAGGCATCACAATCGCCGATCACCTCTTCGACCGTTATCGCCGGGAAACCGATTTCATCCAGCAGTATGTATTCCCCGGCGGGATGCTGGCGTCGGCCGCGGTGTTGCAGGAGCAAGCCGGCCGGGCGGGGCTGGAACTGCGTTCCGCGCTGGCCTTCGGCGAGGACTATGCGGAGACGTTGCGACGGTGGGCCGAGCGCTTCAATCGAGCTTGGGGCGAACTTCGTCTACAGGGCTTCGATGGAAAGTTCGCACGCCTGTGGAACTTCTACCTTGCCTATTGCGAGGCGGGGTTCCGATCCGGCTCAACCGACGTTATGCAATTGGAGTTCCAGCGTGTGTGAGGGCACGGGTTCGGAGCTACGGCTGCGCCCGGCTTTGCTGGGTGGCGGCCACTTGGCCCATGCCGGCCTGCCTGCGCCAGGTTTATCGCTTCCTGGATCGCGGTCTCGCAATTGCGCGCGAGCAGCGCGGGTGCCCTACTAAAGGCCATGCGAACTGCGTCGCCGCAGCGGGCGCTGGGCGCTCTGGAACTGGCTGCCTACGCGGCCCTGGCCTTTCCGCTCGCGATGGCCGCCTTGCCCGTCTATCTGCAGGTGCCGCGCCTCTACGGTGCGACAGGCCGCCTGTCGCTGGGCGTCGTGGGCGGCATCTTGCTCGCCGCACGCACCTTCGACGCGATTGTGGACCCCCTGTGCGGCTACTTGAGCGACTGCGCTGGCCGCGGTCCAAGCGGGAGGCAGCTCGGTCTGTGGCTCGCGGTAGTACCCCTGGGGCTGGGGCTCGTCGCGCTTTTCCATCCTCCCGCCGCCGGGGCGCTCGCCTGCGGGGCGTGGCTGACTGGAGGGCTCCTGCTGACGTACTTTGGCTTCAGCCTTGGTTCCATTAGCTATTATGCCTTGGGGGCCGAACTCTCCGCCGACCCCTATCAGCGAACACGGGTCACGGCTGCGCGTGGCACTGCGGGCGTCGCCGGTCTCTTGGTCGCAGCGGTGCTGCCCGAGGCACTTGGCCGCCAACTGGGTCTAGAACGAGCGCTGGGCTTGCTGAGCCTTGGATTCCTTCCCGTCCTCCTTGTGGGGGCAGGAATCAGCGCCTCTAGCCGGCGCTCTCGGCCGGGTCCTGCAAAACCGTCCCCGCCGGTCACCCAAGGGTTTGCCGACGCGCTGGCAGTTCCCCTGCGCGACCGACGCTGTGTGTGGCTCCTCCTGGTATCGCTGTTAAGCGGCCTCGCAGCGGCGATCCCTGGCACCTTGCTGCTTTTTTTCGTCGCCGATGTGCTGCGCGCGCCCGATCTCGCGGGGGTGTTCCTGGGCCTCTATTTCCTCTGCGCGGTCGCGGCGATGCCCCTTTGGCTGGCGTTGTCGCGGCGCGCAGGAAAACACCGGGCATGGCTCCTGGGTATGCTCGCGGCGGTGGCAGCTTTCGGGTGGGCCTATGCGCTCGGCCCGGGCGATGCGCTGGCCTTCGCCGGCGTGTGTGCCCTCTCGGGGGCGGCCTACGGCGCCGAATTGGCCCTGCCCCCGTCCATCCTTGCCGATCTCGTGGACGCGTCGGCGCATAGCGGCCTCAGGCCCGACGGGGCCTATTTCGGTCTGTGGCAAATGACCGACAAGCTGTCGCTGGCGCTTGCCGCCGGCACGGCCCTTCCGCTGCTCGAGTTCTGGGGGTATCAGCCGGGCGTCCTACAAGCCGCCGGCGGTGCGTTGAGCGCAACCTATTCCCTTGTGCCCTGTGCGGTGAAACTCGCCGCCGTCGCATTGCTCGTCAAGGCTCCGCTGGGCCCGAGAGCTGAGCCCGACTCCGAACCGTCTTAAATGGAGCAACCTTCATGAAAATCCTGCTTGCGGCAATCACCCTGGGCGCGCTCCTTTGCGGCTGTGCGGGGCCGGGTCCGGAGATCTACGCGGGGCAAAAGCCGGCACTTGACCTGCGGGCCTACTTCGCTGGCACCGTCGACGCGTGGGGCATGTTCCAGGGCCGGGACGGGGAGGTGGCCAAGCGCTTTTCCGTGCGCATCAACTGCGCCTGGGAAGGCGACTCGGGTACCTTGGACGAGTCCTTTCTCTACGCGGACGGCACACGCAGTCGCCGGGTGTGGCACCTGACACGCGTGGACGAGCATCACTGGTTGGGACGTGCCGACGACGTCGTCGGTGAGGCGAAAGGCGTGGTCTACGGCAACGCTCTGCACTGGCGTTACGTGCTCGACCTCCCCGTAGGAACTTCCAGGTACAACGTGGACTTTGACGATTGGATGTACCTTGTCGACGAGCACGTGATGCTGAACCGGTCGGTCATGAGCAAGTTCGGTGTCAGGTTGGGTGAAGTGCTGCTGAGCTTCCGCCGGCCCGGCGCGCCATGAGCCTAAATCGTCCGATCCGCTCGTGGACGGGACGCCGCGTCTGGGTGATTGGTGCCAGCACCGGTATTGGCGAGGCCTTGGCCCTGCAACTGATCGAACGTGGCGCTCGCGTGGCGGTGTCTGCACGCGGCGGCGATGCCTTACGGGCGATGGCGTCCCGGGCGCCGGAGGGGAGGGTACGGGCGCTTCCCCTGGATGTCACCGACAGTGCAGAGGTGGCTGGCGCTTGCGCCGACTTGCTAGCCGCATGGAAGGGCATCGATCTCGTGCTCCTCGTGGCCGGGACCTACCGGTCCGCGCGCGCGTGGGACATCGACCTGGGGGCGGCGCGGCGCATGCTCGACACCAATGTGCTGGGTCCCCTCAACGTGCTCTCTGCTGTCGTGGGACCGCTGCTGGCGCAGGGAAACGGGGGGATTGCCCTGGTTTCCAGCGTTGCCGGCTATCGTGGCCTTCCCAGGAGCCTTACCTATGGGGCTACCAAGGCGGCCCTCATCAATCTGGCCGAGACCCTCTACCTCGACCTACACGCAAAGGGTTTGGATGTCTACGTGGTGAACCCCGGCTTCGTGCGTACGCCGCTGACCACGCAAAACGAGTTCCGCATGCCCGCGATCATCAGCGCGAGCGAAGCCGCAACGCAAACCTTGCTCGGGATGGAACGCGGCGAATTCGAGATCCACTACCCTAAGCGCTTTACCCGAATCATGAAGTTCCTGAGGATCCTTCCCTATGGTATCTACTTCGCCCTGGTCCGACGGCTCATCGGCATCTGACGGGCCGGCGGGGCGCCTACACGCCTACTATGAGGGACTAACTCCAGAAGGTTTGGGGAAGTTGAGTGAGTTCTATGCCGAGGACGCCTATTTCAAGGACCCCTTCAACGAGGTAAATTCTCTGCAGGCCATCAAAGAGATCTTCGCGCGCATGTACGTGGTGATGGACGAGCCACGCTTCAAGGTGCGCGGGCAGGTGGGTGTGGCGCCCGAGGTTTTTTTGTTGTGGGACTTGGAGTTTCGCTTCAAAGGGCGCGCCGCGCAACAGTGCATCCATGGTGTGAGCCACCTGCTGTTTGACGCCGAGGGCCGGGTGCGCTACCACCGGGACTACTGGGACAGTGCCGAGGAACTCTACTGCAAGATCCCGATCCTAGGCGCCTTCATGCGCTGGCTACGGCACCGAGTTGGGTAGACGATCTGGCGGGCAGTTGATCAGGCGTCCGAGTCGTTGCGCAATTCGTATTGAACAATTGTCTTGTCCTTGACCAACGGGCGCGAGACCGCGTCGAACTCCTTGAAATGCGCCGAGGCCAAGTGCTCCTGGAAGGCGTCACGATCCCGGTAGATCTCGTAGAGGAACACGCGGTCGGTCGAACCCGCGGGCACGAGGACGTCGAAATGCTCGCAACCAGGCTCCGCTGTGCGTGAGGTGTTCGCGTTGATCACCATGAGCGGGAGAAAACTCGCCAGCGCGTTTTCCTGCAAGACGAATTCGACGGTTATCACGAAACGGGCCATGCTCAATCCTCCTGCCGGGCGACGATCAAGGGCCGGAGTATATCGATAATCCTGGGGGCCCGACGCGGGCCCCTCGTGTTCCGCCCGCCCCTGTCGCGGGTCCGTTCCGGAGCCGCCCTCTGCTCCCGGCGAAATAAGCGCCCGAGCTCGTGTTGCTTTTCTCGCGGGGTGTCCCGAGTTCCCGGGATTAAGCGGCTCAGGCGCCCGCTTTTCGGGGGGGCGCCTGAGCCGCAGAGGTCTAGAGTGCATCCCTGGGAACTGCAACCCAAAGGGGGGCTCGTGGTGGGGTGGATCAAACGTTTGGCAAGCCGGCGCAGGGCAGCGGTACTGCCGAGTTCCATGGATGCGGCGGCGCTCGCGCGCGCGCAGTGGTTCGAACGCTGGGGCGCGGTTCAGGTGGAGCGTAATCGCTACTTTGTTTGCTGCGTTCTGCTGTGCATCGCTCTGGGCGCGAGCGCCATGGCGCTTGCCTTCCTGATGCCGCTCAAGCGCGTCGTTCCCTATATTGTGCGCGTCGCGGACAACGGGGCCGTAGCCCTGTCGCCCGCGTCGGCCCAGGAATATGTGCCGCGGCAACCTGAGCGGGCCTATTTCCTTGCCCGCTGGGTGAGCAACCTACTCGCCCTGGACGCCTACCTCACGGAGCGGCAATTGACCGAGGCCTATGCACAGACCCGTGGTCTGGCGAGCCCCGAATTCATCGATTGGCTGAAGCAAAACAGGCCACTGGAGCGGCTGCGCAAGGAGCCGTCGCTGGTGCAGACGGTCGCGATCAATACGGTGACGCCCCTCCAGGACGAGGTCGTTCAGGTGCGCGTGCGTTGCGAGTTGCGCTCCCTGTCCCTGGCGCCGGAAGTCCGCCGCTTCCAAGTCACCCTACGCTACATCTTGGTGCCGCCGGTCACGGAGGCCGAGATCATCAAGAACCCCATCGGCCTGTTTGTCACCCACTTCACCGTAAACGAGGAACTCGCGGGATGAGGCGCCTTGCCTGGGTGTTCTGGCTTGGTGGCTCTGTTGCCCTCGCCCAGGGCCTTCCCGTGGGCGGCGGCGGGGAGAGCCGGTTGGTGGTGTTTCCCTTCGATCCCAACGAGTCCTACACGCTCCTCGCTCGTCCCGGGGCGCTCACCGACATTCAACTCGCTGAGGACGAGCATCTGGAGGTCCTCGCCATGGGCGATACAGCGCAGTGGACGGTTGCGCAGGCCACAGGGCATGTATTTCTCAAGCCCCTGCGCACCGGGATCTTCACCTCGGCCACCCTGGTGACCGATCGGCGGACCTATCAGATGACGCTGCATGCGGGTGCTGAGTCGGGTAAATGGTACCAGCGCGTCTCCTGGAGCTATCCGCCGGGCAACGTCATTCGCCTGCAACGCCCGGCGGCGCCGGAGGCCGGCCCGGACGCGCGCGCTGCGGTTCGCGTTGGCGCGGGGGAGAGCGGGGGATTTCCCGAGAGCCTGCACTTTGGCTACGTGTTGGAGGGGCGGGCGGACTTCCGGCCGAACCAAGTCTTCGACGACGGACGCTTTATTTACCTAAGACTGCCGCAGGGGCTGCAGGAGTTGCCTAGCGTCTTTGTTTTGGGGGAGGAGGGCACCCCGGAGCTAGTGAATTATTTGGTGCGTGGAGAGTTCCTTGTCGTGCAGCGCTTGGCCGCGCGTTTGCTGTTGAAGCTTGGACGGGCGGAAGTGCGCGTGCTCCGCGAGGGGCGCGGCGCTTCGCCGACAGCAGGGAACTCGCGGGGATGAAGACACCCGAAGACCACGAGTCCTATGGGCAGGACCCCGAACCGTCGGAGGAGACGGTCGCGCCCTTGCGCGTGGGGCGCAACCTACATCTGTGGCTGTTGGGGGGGCTCTTCGTGCTCGTCGTGCCCATGGTCCTTTTCCAGTTCTTGCGCACGCCCACCGAGGCTGACGCCCAGCGCTTGGGGCCGGACCCCGCTGCCCACGCCCAGGCGCTGGAATCAGGCTCGCTGGCGCCCGTGCGGGAAGTGCTCGCGGAGCAGGCGCTCAGTGTGACAGCGGTGGGCGGGGCTGCTATGGGGCCTAGCGCGGCCGCAGGAACGATCGGGCCCGCAAGGCCGGCCGGCGGCGCCCCGCCGCCGCTGCCGCCCCTGGCGCCGCAGGGCTCCGATGTGCTCGTGCCTCCGCCACCCGGTGGCGCGGCGTCGGCCGACATGGGTGAGGCTTCGCAGGGACAGGACAGCGCGCGCCGCCAAGCCCTGGCACAAGAGGAGGCGCAGCGGCAAGCGGCGGCCCGAGCGAGCCCTATTCTGGCCGTCTCCGCGCCAGCTGCCGCCGCCGCTGCTACCGCGGCCCTGCCGGCCTGGGCGGGCGATGTGGCGCCCGCCCATCAGCGGGGGCCAGTGGCCCTGGCGGGCGAGTCGGCTGGGCCCGGAGGCCTCGACGAGCTTGCTTCCGGCATCGTGCGTGGGGTGAATCGAGCGCCGGAGCAACAGAGGCGCTGGATTCAAGAGCAGGGCCAAGTGCGGGAGTCGGCTGCGCCACTAAGACCGCGCCGGGCTGAGTCGCCCTACACCGTTGTTCAGGGGACGGTCATACCTGCGGTGCTGATCACTGAAGTCAACAGCGATCTTCCCGGTCCCCTTAGCGCGCGCGTGACACAGGACGTCTACGACAGCATCCTGGGCCAGGAGTTACTCATTCCCAAGGGAGCGCGGCTCGTGGGTGAATACAATAGCGATGTGCGGCCCGGACAGGAGCGGCTGCTCGCCGCCTTCTCGCGGCTGATCTATCCCTCGGGGGCCAGCGTTGATCTCTCCGGGATGCCCGCCGCGGACGCGCGCGGGCGAACGGGGCTGGCCGACCAGGTCGATGACCACTTTCTGCGCGTCTTTGGGTCTAGCATGGTGGTGGCGGCTCTGGGGTGGCTCACCCGGGATCAAACGCAGACCGGTTCCACCCTGGTCATCGCGCCGGGCACGGGCGCCACCTCGGCGATGGCCGGGGCCGCTGGGCAGATCCTCCTGGAAAACGCGCGGGTCATGCTGGAGCGAAACCGCGCTATCCCGCCTACCGTCATCATTCGTCAGGGGCAGCGCCTGAACCTACTCGCGCAGCGCGACCTCATCCTCCCCCCGGTCCAGGTCCGCTGAGCCTTCCTCACGTGTCCCGTCGGGAGCGCTGGAACTCTTGCTCGATGGCGCCGAATACCGATGCCCCGGATCGGTCGAGGATTTCCATGCCCAGGCGGTCTCCGAAGCGCAGGAACGGCGTGGCAGCCCGTCCCTGCTCGCTCATCTCGCGCTGGCGCTTGTCGGCGAGCCCGGCGGGCCCGAGCCGTGGCGACAAATTGGAGATCGGGCCGGTGCTGATAATGGTGCCCGCCCCCAGCGGCCGGGCGAAAGCAGCCTGCGCGAGCAGATGCGCAAAATCGAAGCTCATGTCGCTGCCCGCTTCACAGACGCCGAAGCGCTGGCCGTTCAGGCGCAGTTCAACCGGCAGCAGCAGCCTTCCGTCCTTGTAGGCAGCGCCGAACTCATCCGCCGTTACCACCACTGGCGCCATGGCATTACAGGGCTTGCTCTGGCACATCCCCAGCCCGCTCGCCAACTCGCCCGCCAGGAAGCCTTGCAGGTGAATGCTGCAGGCCAGGGAAAATAAGCGGATGTGCTTCTGCGCGTCGTTGCGCGCTACCTGTGCGGGCACGTCGTCGGTGACGAGCGCTAATTCCGCACCGAAGTCGATTCCCCATTCCTCCGAGGGTACCCGCACCGGGTCGCGCGGGCCCAGGATCGAATCGGAGCGGCACTGCCCCAGGCGTGGTTCGGTGAGCAAGCCGGCAGCGGCATCGGGCCGCAATTGTGTGAGCAGGGCGACGTGGCCCGCGTAGCTCGCAGAGTGAAGCCATTGATAGGCGCGCGGCAGCGGTGCGGCGCAGCGGGCGGGGTCGAAAGCGAAACTATCCGCGGCGCGCCGCTCGTTCAGGCTGGCGTAGAGGCTGGCGAGCCGAGGGCCCGCGCGCGTCCAAGACTCCAAGGCACTCTGGAGGTTTGGGGCGATCTGCGTTGCTGCTACGGCCAGGGTAAGATCGCGGCTCACCACAAGCAGAAGCCCGTCACGGCTGTTGGTGCGCAGGGTGGCGAGTTTCATGTTAGACGGAGTCTCCGGGCAGTAGGCCCTGTGGCGGCCAGGCCAGCCAGCGGGGGTTTCGCCCCGTGGCCTAAACCCCGGGGGGGACGCCGACGCGGGAGCATGGCATGCTAGGGCGGGGCGGCGGTCTCTGTCAACGCCGTTGGTTGCGGAACGGGTGCACAAACGAGGGACAAGGCGCAAATGGAGCAAGTGGGGAATACCCCTGATCTGGTCCGGTCGTTCAATCGCGGGCGGGATGCGGAACGCCTGGCGCTGAAACTGCGCAAGATGCGCCAAGATCCTTTCTCCTTCCTCCGAGGAAGCTGCCATCTGTTCTACGACGACTGGCCCCAAGAGTCCGAACTCGCCCGTGGGCCACGCACCTGGATCTGCGGTGACCTGCACCTGGAGAACTTCGGGTCTTACCACGGCGATAACCGGTTGGCGTATTTCGACCTGAACGATTTCGACGAAGCCTGTCTCGCGCCCTGCGGCAACGACCTGGTTCGATTGGCCACGAGCGTTCTCCTTGCAGGTCACGGGCTGGGCGCCGGCCCCGCGGTGGCCCGGGAATTGGCGGGAGAGCTGCTACGTGCCTATGCCCAGGAACTGTCGATGGGCAAGGCCCGTTGGATCGAGCGGGCGACGTCCACGGGGCTGGTGCGCCGGCTTTTGCGCGGCCTCAAGCGTCGCGATCGGGTGAGGTTTCTGGATTCCCGCACCCGGCTCACACGGGGGGGGCGTCGTTTCCGCATCGATGGCGTGCACAGTCTGGCGGCGGTCGACCTGGACATGGAGTGCGTGCGAGGCCTAATGGAGGGGCTCACGACAGGGCCCCATGTCCCGGGCTCGCTGCGCGTGCTCGACGTGGTTCGGCGTGTTGCTGGAACCGGTAGCCTCGGCCTTCAGCGTTTTGCGGTCTTGGTGGAGGGGCATGGATCCCCCGACGGGAATGTGCTACTCGATCTGAAGGAGGCGGCGCCGTCGGCGGTTCGGGGACGCTCGCGCTCGCGCGCGGCCCTGGGTGGCGATGAGGCTCAGCGCGTGGTGCGCTTGCAACGCTTGCTTCAGGCGATCAGTCCGGCATTTTTGATGGCCGTGCAGTACAACAACCAAGGATTCATCCTGCGGGAATTGCAGCCCGTGGAAGACCGCGTGGACCTCGTGGCCGCAGGCGGACGCGTGCGCACGCTAGAGCATGAACTGCGCAGCTTTGCCTGCCTGACGGCCTGGGCGCACCTGCGTGGAGCGGCCCGCATGGGCGCGGCCACCACGGCGGAGCAGTTGATGAGCTTCGGTGCAGACCCGAGCTGGCGCGAGCCCCTGCTGGACTTCGCTGAGCAGCGACAGGCGAAGACGCTGACGCAATGGAAGGAATACTGTGTGGCCTATGACCAAGGATTCTTTGCCTGAGTAGACCGTAGCAGGTCACGGCGGCAGGTGCCGCTGGACGAACATCCGGGCGCGTGGGGCGTTTTCTGGGGCGCCAGCGCCCCCGATGTCCGGGCACCATGTGCGCATGTCGGCGATACCTCTTGAACACCCGCCCCACGCTGAGCAGGTCCCGGAGCCCCCACCCTTCGAATTGACCGCTCGCGAGCCACGGGAGTTGCTCTCGGTCCAGGCAGACCTGCTCGGGCGCATCGCACTCGAAAGCGGCTGGGACCGGGATGCACGCGCAGCGCTGCTTGGCCAACCGCTGCGCATGACCGCCGCCTGCCTCCAGGAACTTCCTGCGCGCCTGCTGAGCCCGACCGGCCACGAGGGGAGTTTGTTGGTCCGGGCCCTGGAGCGTGCGGCCCGATCCCTTCGGCTAGCGGACAACTTGCCCGGCTTGGTGCCAGGCCTGCCTCGGCAGCGCAGCAGGAACAGGCATGCCTGGCGCTATGCGGCCTTCCTGTGTGGGCTGTTGGAGGATGTCCCGGCGGTACAGGGCGGGTGCGATGTGGTGAGCCGTGGGTTCCCGGCACGCTGGCCTGGGGGCGCCGTTTCCTTGTGGGATTGGGCGAGTGCTGGCCGACACTGGCAACTGCAGGCCGCTGCGTTGCGCGGCGCACCGAGGCCCGATTGGCATGATGAACTCAAGAATGTCCTGCGCCAATTCGTGCCCGACGCAGGAATGAGCCTCCTCGACGCAGGCCTCGGAGCCCCGAGGCTAGCTTTGGAGGCCGCTCTGCTAGGCAGCAACGGGCCGCCTTCGCCTCTGGACTGGCTGCGATCTCACTGGAGGTCCGCGACCGATGTGCCAATCCGCGCCGAAGCGCAGGCCGCGGCGCTACAGGACGCCATGGCCGGCTTACGTCGCGATGGTGTCTGGACGGTGAATCAGCGCAAGTCGCGTCTATGGTGGGGGGGCGACGGCCTGTTCTTGGTCTGGCCCACGGCGGCGCCCGAAATTGCCGGACGGGTCCGCAGCCAGGGCCGCGTCTGCGCGGAGCAGGCCGGGGAATTGGCGAGGACTCTGGCACTACTTCAGCTCGCCGACCCACCCCTGGCGATCACCACGCCCCTGGGAGCACGCCTTCAGGCGCTGCCGCTGCGGCGGCCCGAGGAGGTCCTTGGGGCGGGTGGGCTCGCGCTGCCCGATTGCGCGCCGCCCCTGCGGGACCCTGCGCCTCAGGACGCGGAGGCGGCGCGATGAATCTGCCTGGGCCGTTGGGCGGCCAGCCGGGGTGGACGGTCGCCTGCGTTGTTTGCTGGGCCTTGGCCGGCACAAGTTGCCTGCTTTGGAGTCCCCCGGTCGTCGACGCCGTGCTCTCGATGGCGGCTTGCCTAGCCCTGGCGGCTCGCCTAGGGCCAGAGCGCTTCACGCGGCAGCGCCGGCGGGTTAGCCCTCGGCGCATGGCGCAACTTCCGGCCAAGCGCCTTTTGCAACGCTCCCGGCGCTATCCTGATGTGGTCTACCTGGGCCGCGGCTTTCTCTGGCTGCCCGAGCACGCGGCCCGCCTGATGGCCCTGCGCCGCCCGGCCAAGGGCTTGTCCGCCGCTTCGCTCTCCGGGACCGGCACCCGCGGCGCGCCGGCTTGGATGCACGGCCTGGGGCAGGGCGAGGCAGATATCGAGGTGCCGCTGCGCGCGATGGAGGGGAACACGCTGGTGTATGGCACTACCGGTGCCGGTAAGACGCGCCTCTTCGAACTCCTGATTGCGCAGGCCGTCGCACGCGATGATGTGGTCTTCGTATTCGACCCGAAGGCGGACCGCGGCCTGTGCGAGGCGACTCGGCGAGCCTGCCAGCTTGCGGGCAGGGGCAGAGATTTTCTCTACTTCCATCCGGGGTTTCCGGAGCGCAGCGTGCGGCTCGATCCGCTGCGCAATTGGAGCCGCGTAGGGTCCATTGCGTCGCGCATCAGCGCGCTCTTGCCCGCGGAGCGAGGGGGCTCTGCCTTCGTCCACTTTGGCTGGCGCGCGCTCAACGCGGTAGCGGCCGCATTGGTCTATGTCGACGAGCGCCCAAGCTTGCTTCAACTGCGGCGTTACGTCGAAGGCGGGGCTACGCCACTGCTCGCGCGCGCGCTCGAGGAGTACTTCCGCCGCCTCCCCCCGGGGTGTGCTAGCGGTGCCGAGACCGAGCCGCTCGCTCAGTCGACGGCCGGCTCGGAACCACGCCATGCGGCGCGGCTGGGGCCCAGACTGTCTTCCCTGGTGGCGCGCTACGAGCGCCAGCCCAGGCGGGCGGAGGAGATCGACGGGCTGTTGTCCATGGTGCTGCATGACCAGGTTCACTTTTCGAAGATGATCCAAAACGTCTTGCCCCTGCTTGCCACCTTGACCCATGGTGAACTCGGTGCCCTGCTGTCGCCCGATGCGGCTGACGCCGCGGATCCGAGGCCAGTCTTCGACGCGGCCAAGGTCATCGAGGCGCGCAAGGTCCTCTACCTGGGCCTGGACTGTCTCTCCGACGCCACCACAGGAAGCGCCATGGGCTCCATCCTCCTGGCCGATCTCGCTTGCGTAGCCGGCGACATCTACAACTACGGCATACCCGGTGAGCGCCGGGTGCAGCTCTTCGTCGACGAGGCGGCCGAATGTGTCAATGCGCCCCTTATCCAGTTACTTAACAAGGGCCGTGGCGCCGGCTTCCAGGCGACATTGGCCGTGCAGACCTGGGCGGACTTGGTTGCACGCTTGGGCAGCGAGGCACAGGCGCGCATGATCCCAGGCAATTGCAACAATCTGATCGCGCTCCGCGTGCGTGACCGGCAGACGCAGGAACTGGTGAGCGAGGCTTTTGGTGAGACCCTGCTGCCCACGCTGGGCCGCACGCGATCGGCGTCCACGTCTGCAGCGGGAGGGTTGGCCGGGATCAGTGCAGGAAGCGCCGAGCGCCTGGATGATCGCGTTCAGGCGCTTGTGCCTCCCGAGGTGCTGGGAAGCTTGCCGGATTTTGAATACATGGCGCTGCTCCGGGGGGGGGAGGCGATGAAGGGGCGCTTTCCGGTGATGGAGTACGGCGAGTGAGGACGCGAGCCGCCAGCATCTGGTGTCGTCCGGCGAGTGTGGTCCATGAGCCGCCACCACTGGCACTGGCCCGCCTGCTGGCGAGCGAGGGATGTCGCTCGCGTGCACGGCAGGTGTTCTTCGCTTGGCCCAACCTCGCCCAGGCATGCCTGCGCTGCACCGCTCACCTGACCGGACACTACCCCGGAGTCGACGGCGGCAGCCTTCTCGCGACGGTCTTCCGGGGCTGCATCAAAGCTTATTCCGAGGCCGACCCCGGGCTGGAGACCGCGCCTGCCACCGCGTTCCTCGAGTGCCTCCTGGACGTCGTGCCCGGGGTGCTCCAGGTTCCTCTGAAAGGCGAGCGAAGCGGTGGCACGGCAACGCTTTGGGATCCACTGCGCGAAGGCGTCCCCGAGTGGGTGCGCCGGGAGCGCATCGCCCGCCTGCGCTGGGGACCACCGGGCGCGACCCCTACATCGGGTGCGCCCGGTGCTTATCTGGGCTTTGTGCTGCGGGCCCACCTGTTGCAGGCGGTGGACCTTCGCCTTTTGCGGCCGGGCACCTGAGACCATGGCCCGGCATCTGGCCTTGTGGCTTACGGCGTGTTGCCTCGTGGCGCTGCTGGCACCTCTAGAGGGACTACTCCCCGGCGTGGGGCTGGGCTTTCAGGCGCCGCAGGGGGATTACGCGCGCGGGGCTGGGTTGCTCCCCAGGCTGCTGGAGGAAACCCCGATCGTCTATTTCACCCGATGGCAAGAGTGGAGCGCGGGCGTTCGCGCGCGCCTGGAGCGCCTCAGGAGGCTGGGCCCGGGTCCTGCTTTGCTACTCCTTGCCGCCTGTATCGAGGGATTGTCACGGCGGGCGGCTAAGTTGCGCGGCTTTGCCCTATCGAGCCCCTTGATCCTTTGGGCGGCGGCGCATGGTCTGATCGCCCTGTCCGGCCTGGCCGCGCTCGCGGTGTTGCTGCCCCTACCGGTCGGTTCGCTTCCTATTGGCCTTTGGTTTTTGGCGGCAGCACTGGCCATCGCCTCCTTGTGCTCGAGCGTACCGCGCTTGCGTGGGTAAGGCTTGGCGAGCCTGGCCGGCGAGGTGCCGTGAATAGGGGCTACGGGCGGGCGCACTTGAGCTGTTTGCCGGGGGCGGTGCCTGTAACACTTCTGGCCGGCCCACAAGTTTGGGCGAAGGAGCGTCGAATGGATATCCAGACCCGGGACCAAGCACTCAGCATGTTGCGCCATCTGCTCGAGCCCTTATGGGCCTACCTTGAACTCGACGACGTCCAGGAGGTCATGGTCAACGGGCCCGAGAGCCTCTGGGTGGAGCAAGCTGGGGGTATTTACCGGATTCCTGGGGTGCTTGAACCCGTCGCATTGCGCAGTGCAATCCTGCTCCTCGCGCGGTTGGCTGAGCGTGACCTCGTGGGTCCGGAAGGGGGGCTGGTGGAGACCCAAGTCCTGGGTCTGCGGGCCACGGCGGCACTGAGTCCCGCTGCCGGGCCGCTCGATCTTCTTTGCTTGCGGCGGCATCGGCAGCAGCGGATGGATCTCGCCACCTTGGTCGACGTAGGAATGCTCAGCTTTCGGCAAGCTGCCGGTCTGCGCGGCGCCATTGCCTGCGGCCAGAACATCCTGCTCGCTGGAGGCACGTCCAGCGGGAAGACAACCCTGCTCAATGCCTTGCTCGGCGAGGTGGATCCCGCTGAGCGTGTGATCAGTATCGAGGACTCTCCGGAGATCAATCCGGAAATCCCGCACTGGGTACCGCTGCAATCGCGCCCCGACGGCGCGGGCAGCCTGGGTGCACTGGTGCGGCTCGCCTTGCGGCTGCGGCCGGATCGCATCGTCGTGGGGGAGGTTCGCGGGGGCGAGGCTGCGGATCTCTTGCAGGCGACCCAGACGGGGCACGCGGGCGTGCTCGCAACCGTGCATGCCGGCAGTGCCCGAGAGGCTCTGCACCGGCTCGAGGTCCTTGCCCTGGGAGCCCGGCTTGGCTGGCCGCTGGAGGCGATCAGGGAACAGGTCGGAGCGGGATTTCAGCGGGTGTGCTTTCTGGTGAAAGTCAAAGGACGCCGCCTCCTGCGTGAATCCTGTGAACTCTCGGGTTGGGAGCCTGTGCCGGGCCGCTATCGGTTGCACGACACCGGAGGGCAACACTGAAATGGCTCTTTCCCATAGGCATGGATGGGTTCGCCGTTGCAGGCAGTGGGCTGCAGGGTTGGCGGTCGCTGTCTGGCTGCTCCCCCTTGCATTGGCGCAAGTGGTGCCCTGGGAGGGGCCCATCTGCACCGTGGCCAGGAGCCTCTCGGGGCCGGTGGCGCGTGCCGTGGCGGTCATCGCCATTGTCATGACCGGGTTGATGCTCGCATTCGGGGAGTTGAAGGGAACCGTGAAGAGCTTGCTCGGGCTGGTCTTCGGCATCAGCTTCTCGCTCCTCGCTGACCAGTGGCTGGGGCTCATTCGGGCCGGTGCCGGTACGGCCTGTGTGGCAGCACAACTCCCGCTGCCCCGGCTTGCCGCGCTTGCGCCATGGCTCTGAGCGTCGAGTCCGCGCGGCGCACCGCCGTGCATCGAAGTCTGCTGGAAATCAAGACGATCGCCGGTGTTGAGGACCGGCTCGCGATCGCCAACGGCACCATTGCGGCGGCGCTAGTCCTCGGACTGGGGCTCTTCGCCTATCTGGCACTCGCTGTGGCGCTGCACCTCATCCTGGCCCGCGTCACCCGCGAGGACCCCTGCGCCCGCCGGGCCTATCTCCGCTACTGTCGCCAAGCCGATCTCTATGACCCCTGGCCGCGGGTTCGCACGCGGCAGGGGCAACGCCCCGACGGTCTGGGCAGGGGCATGCTGTGCTGAACCTGGGGCGTTGGCGGCAAGCGCAGGAGGCGAGCGCCCGCTCGTTGACGGAACTCGTGCCCTGGCTCTTGCTCGCGGAGGAGCAGGTCGTCCTCGACAAGGACGGCGCCCTGCTGGCCGTCTACGCCATCGACGGGCGCGAGCGCGAAGGCTGTACTGCGCAGGAGATGGGACGCATCACCGAGGGGGTGGAACGGGCGCTGCGTGCCTGCGACGCCCGGACGGTCCTCTGGTGGACGGTTGATCGGCGCCCCGTGCGCGACTACCCAACGGGGAAGTTCAGCTCGGCGGTCGGTGCGCATATCGACGCGCAGTGGCGGCAATCCTTCGCGCAGGCGCCGCTCTATGCGAATCGGCACTACCTAAGCGTGCTATGGACCCCACCGGGCGGCGCGGACGGATTACTCTCGCAGTTCTCCCGGATCGGCACCTTGCAGCGGCGCGCCGGTGCCTTGGGCTGGCTGGGTGCCCTGCGTGCCGCACTGTCGTCCACGCGGGCGATGGACCGAACCGGGCGAGAGTGGGCAGCGCAGTTGCGCGCTTTTAAGGCTCGCTTGCAAGCCCTCGAGGAGGGCTTGGGGGAGGTCGGTCTGCGGCGGCTCGGGGGCGAGGCCCTGTTGGGCTTCCTGCATGCGCGGGTAAGTCCCTGTAGCGAAGACCAGCCCTTGAACCGGCCGCGCGCGGGATATCTCGACAGCACCCTTCCCGATAGCACCTTGCGAGTGGAGTCCGATCTGCTGCATTTTGGGGTTGACCCGGGTACCTATGTGTCGGCCACCAGTGTCAAGGACTGGCCAGAAGCCACGTTCCCGGGGCTTCTTGAGCCCCTGCTGGGCATCGCCGGTGCGCTAACCGTTAGCCAGTGCTTCCGCTTCGTGCCCCGGGAGGCGGCCCAGGCCTACATTCGCGATGTGGAGCGCTACAACCGAAACCTGCAGAGGACGCTCTTTTCTTACCTGCGCGAAGCACTCACTCAGGCCGAGTCGGAGCTGCGCGATCCCGGGCGCGGGCAACTTGCCGACGACGCCGCGGGAGCGCTCGGTTCAGTGAGCGCGACGGGGCGGGTGTTCGGCTATTACAACCTCACGGTGCTGTCCTGGGGCGCTACCCGAGGCCAGTGCGCCGCCCTTAGCGCGCAGGTCGCGTCCTGCCTCCGCGCGCGCGGCTACCTAGTGGTTCGCGAGAGCCTACACCTACTTTGTGCTTGGGCTGGCACCCTACCTGGCCAGTGGGCGTTGTTGGCGCGCTGGTTTTTCATCCACAACGCAAACCTCGCTGACCTCGCCACCGTGTGGACCCAAGACACTGGCCCCGCCTCGAACCTTCACCTGAGCGCCCAGCAGGGGCGACAGGTGCCCGTGACGGCACTGCTCCGGACAGAGGGTGATACGGCGATGCGATTTAGCTTCCATCAGGGCGACTTAGGGCATTGCATGGTGGTCGGGCCTTCGGGCACCGGAAAGTCAGTACTGGTGAACTTCCTCATCGCCCAATTCCGCCGGTATGACCCTTGCGTCGTCTTCATCTTCGACAAGGACTTCGGGTCGCGCATCCCCACGCTACTGCAAGGTGGCCGACACCTGGATCTGGGCGGCGGTGCGACCGCCGCGCTGCGGCTCAATCCCCTTACCCTGCTCGGCGATGCGCAGGCCAGACCCTGGCTCCAGTCTTTCCTGGAATCCCTGCTCGGTGCGCGCGGCCATCGGCTCGATGCCGGCGGGGAGCTGGTCCTCGCGCGGGCCCTTGAGGCCTTGTCGCGCCTACCCGTGCAGGAGCATCGCCTGCGCTCGCTCCTGCCCTTCCTCGGCCCCGGTCTGGCCGCCGAGCTCGCCCCCTGGGTCGGCGAAGGGCCATCGGCGCACCTATTCGACAGTGTGGAGGACGAACTGGATCTGGCGGATTTCACCTGCCTGGAATTGGGGGTTCTGCTGCGGCAGCCTCGCCTGGCGGCGCCCGTACTGGACTATGTTTTCGAACGCGTTGAGCAGCGGCTCGACGGCCGTCCGGGCCTGATCTACGTGGAGGAGGCCTGGCTGACGCTGCAGGAGCCGCGGCTCGCGCGCAGGGTCGACGATTGGCTGCGTACCCTTCGCAAGCGAAACGCCCTGGTGATTCTGGCCACCCAGTCGCTAGAGGATCTCGCTCGTAGCGACATTTTCGCGGCACTGGTGGACAACATTCCAAACCGGATCTTCCTTCCCAATGCGAACGCGGGCCTGCAGGCGGCCCTCTACCAAGGTCGCTTCGGCCTGAACGAGAATCAGATTAGTCGCATTGCGACGGGCGTGGGCAAAGGCAACTATTACTTTGTTACACCCGGCCGCTCGCGGCTCGTGCACGCCAGATTTCCCCCAGCGATCCTAGCCTGTCTGCGCTCAGACCCGCGGGCGCAGGCCTTGTTCGAGTCCTATCCTCGGGAGCCCGGCTGGGAACTGGGGTTTGTCGCCGAACTTGCCGGCGAGGGGGCCTAGTTGTCGGGCGGGCCCGAGCGCGCGGTACCTCGCTGTACCGCGCCGGCGGCGCTCATGGGGCTGCTGCTATTCGCCGTTTCGCCCTGCTCCTTCGGCGGGGGTTCTGCACCAGGGAACCTGGTGTTCGATCCGAGCAACTTTGCGCGCAACACCGTCAGTGCCACGCAGGCGGTTCGAGCGGAAGTACAGCGCGCGCAGCAACTCCTGCAGCAGGCGCAGGCCTATGTGCTGCAACTCAGGCAGTACGCAGCGATGGTCCAGCAGTTGAAGTCGCTCAATCGTGCGGATATCGCTTGGCTCATCTTGCAGAGCAACGAGGACCTGCGGCGCTTCTCGGACTATGCCCAATCCGTCGATGCGCTCTACGGGGACCTCAAGGGCTTGCGCTCGGAGATCGACCGTCAGTTCCTACGCAAGGAGCGCTCGGGGCTCACCTGGTCGGAGTACGTGCAGCGCGAGGGCTTGCTCGGCCGTCTGCGCCAAGCGGGCAACGACGAGTCCTTCCGCGTGGCGCGGGATCTCATGGGGCGGGTACAGCGGAGCGTAGAACAGGTGCGTACGCTGCAGGAGCGGATCCCGCAGAGCGCGGGGACACACGAGGCCGTGCAACTCCTCGACGAGCACCTGGGGGTACTGGTGACGGAGCAGGCCGCGCTGCTGGCCTATTTTTCCACCAAGGGAATGGCGGAGTCGGAAGAGCGGCGCCAAGCCGAGCAGGCGCGTGCGACATCCCTAGCCCGGACCGACGCGCGTTCGGCGCGCGCCGAGGCGGCTGCCGCACAACTCGATGGGGAACTCCAATCGAGGCGTGAGCGCCTGCGCGAGATCTTCGATCGCCGCACGGTCGCGCCGTGAGCCCGCTGCCGGTGCTGCTGGCGCTACTGGGCGCACTGTTCTCCAGTGCCGCGAGTGCGGCACCGGACCCTACGGCAGGGGAGCGCTCCCAACTCGTGGTCCAGGCGAACTTGACTGAACTCGATCGCTACCTCGAGGCGGGGTTCGTCGCGGTTGCTCGCACCGGTTCGGTGATTGGCGGCAGGCTACGTCCTGCCGGATTGCGCCTGCTCGGTATGCTTGCCCTGTGCTCGATCGCCTGGAGCGGCCTAAGACACGTACTCGCTGGGTCGGAGCCCAACCGCTTGGTGGGGGAACTCGTCGGGCAGATCCTGCTGATCGCGGCGCTCTACGCCGCGCTGGACCGTTGGGGCGCACTCATGGGGGTGGTGGAGGCGTCCTTCGCTCAACTCGGTGCGCTGGCCGCGGGCGGCGCGCTAAGCACGCACGAGGCTGCGCAGGGCGTGCTGCTCGTGCTAGACCCCGCCATCGCGATACTGGGAAGCGCCGTGCGCCTGCCCGCTTCCATTCTTCCCACGGAACTCGTGCTCTGGGCTGCCGCCTTCGCGTTAAAGCTCGCGGTTGTCGTCGTTGCGCTGGTATGCGGCGCCATTTATGCCGGCATGTACCTCGTGTGCCTATGCATGCTCTCCATTGCGGTAGCGCTGGGTCCGGTCATGCTGCCGTGGCTACTGGTGGGGCCGCTGAGTTTCTTGTTCGACGGCTGGCTGCGCTTTACCCTCACCGCCGCCCTGTACAAGCTCCTGGGAGTCGTCATCATCACCTTGGCGGGATCGCTGCGCGAACCCATCGTGGCGGCATCCGTGGCGGCGGCTCGCGGCTCTTCGGAATCCTTGAATCTCGCCGCTGCGGCCGGGGCGCTGCTCTTGTGCGTCGGGCTTGCGTTTCTGATGCTGCAGATTCCGGTCATTGCGCGCGCCCTGAGTTCAGGCAAGCCCTGGCGTAGCACGGGGTGGTTCTGAGGCAGGCTAGTTGAGGCGTCGACGGATCGTTACCGTTCGGGCCCCGTTTGCTATGCTTGTCGAATCGCGGCTTAAGGGGGGCGTGCCAGTGGTCCTGTCCCGGCCTGGGCCGCCCAGCACAGGAGGTTTCCATGCTGCAGCGAGCCGTGGCTATCGTCGTCGTAATCCTGGGCTGCGCCAGTAGTGCTGTCGGCGCACACGAGCGCAACCCTGCCGAGTGCGCGGAGGCAGGCGAGTTCATCGAACATGCGGCGCTCTCGCGCGAGGCCGGTGTGGCCCGGGAGTACTTCCTTGAACGCGTACGTGGGGACTTGGAGGCGATACGCGCCTACCCGCCTGCGTTGCGCTGGTTCGCGCAAGACTCGGAGGACGAGATCCTGCTCACGCGGGCAGTGGAGACGGTCTTCGATCTGCCGCTTGAGCCCGGCGCCCAAAGGCGAAAATTCCTCGAGCAATGCCTAGTCTCAGCGATGCCCGCGCCATTGACCGATGACGTGGGGAGCGCGTCGCCGGCGCGTTGAAATCGCCGACGCTGCTAGGGTCTGGCGTCCAGGGTGCGTGCCGCGGCTAGCTGCGCGAGCAGGCCGCCGTCGACGGGGATCAGCGTGATGCCGAGCCCGGGGTTGTCCAAGAGGCGTTGGGTTTCGAGCACTTCGAACAATGCTTCGCAGATCGCTGGTTCGCTGGCGATGCCCGCGAGAGCGGCTCCAACGATCTCCGGGCGCATGGCTGCGGCGCGCGCAAACTCGATGGCGGCTTGGCGTTCAGCAGTAGAGCCAATGACATTCACGCGGTTAACCCCATCCTGTTGGATGGCTGCGGTGACTTGGCGCAGCCGGTTGACGACCTTCTGCTCGATCTGAGAGATCATCGCCTCGTCTCGGAAGTGGACCTTGCGGATGTAGACGCTGCCCAGCTTGAAGCCCCACTCCTGGGACTTCTCGGAGACTTCCTCGCGCACGGCGTGGCTCATCGCATGCCGGTCCTCGAGCATCCGCTCGAGCTTCATGTTGCTCAACGAGCGCACGGTGGCGTTGGCGATGTTTGCACGCAGCGAGCCGCGCGGGTCGATATTTCGGTAGAGGTAGGAGACCGGATCGCTTACGTACATCTCGCACCAGACGCCGATGCCCATGGGCGCTCCCTCCTCGGAGTTCACCGCTTGGCTGCGAAGGTAGGTCTGGTCCAGGCGCAAGTCCACGTGCCGACGCTGTCCGAAGAAGGGAACCAGTGCGGCGAAGGGCCCCATGCGCAGCCAGGGAAAGTGCAGGCCCGGTTCGTCGAGCGCCAGGCGAACCTTGCCGAAGAGCTCGAAGACCACGCACTCGCGCTCCTGTACCGTGGTAAAGAAGGCGAGTGCCCGACCCAAGCGAAGCAGCAGAGGGACCAGCAGGAAAGCGAGCACGAAGCTTACAGCCGCGTAGAGTGGAAAGTTCATGCCCGGGGCCCTCCGCCGCCAGTGGTGACAAGGATCCGGGCTTTGCTGATCAGCCCGAGGCGAACGTTGCGCACATAAGCACCTAGCACGCCTACGCCCTGCGCGTTCAAGACCCGCAGCTGGCGGGTGACGGCGAGCAAGGGTTCGACCTCCGCCTGCGCCTTCAGCGTTTCGATCTCCACCGCGCGGCGGGACTGGACGATCTTTTGGTCCGCTGCCGCCTGGGCTAGGCTGATCTCGCTGGAGACTTGGTTGTGCGCGGTGTTGATCGCCGCCAGAGCGGACTCGATCTCGGCGGGCGGGTCAATGCCCGTGATCAGCGCCGCGTCGAGGGTGATCCCGTATCGGGCCGCCGCCGTGGCACACTCCCGGTCCATGCGTTCGTTGAGATCGCGCAGATTCTTGCGCAGGTCGTTGATGGATATGCCCTGGGCTGCACTGAGATCAGCGCGGGTCGGGTCGGCTGCGGCTTGCCCCGGGTCGGCGCCGGGGGCCTCGAAGTTAGCGATGCGGTCGCGCAGGATGGAGACGAAATAGCCCATGACGTGGACGGACGGCCGGGTGACGCCGAAGAGGTAGGCGTAGAGGTTGTCGGCGGACACGGTGAAGCGCAGTTGGCCAGTGAGCCCCGTATTCAATTGGTCCTTGGTTACCGCTTCGAGCACCTGGCCGGCTTGGTTGGCCGCGGGGGTCTCCGGGTCCAGCGCGATGGAGACGGTGGTGGTGGCCACGGAAACCTTGTGCACTTGCTGCCAAGGAAAGCGCCAGTAAAACCCCGGTGGGGTCACTTTGACCTGCGGATAGCGGTAGCGCTCGCGCTCGTCCGATGCCAGCCCTTGGCTGATGGGACTGTCAAGCGTTGTCAGCCCGCGCAGTCGCTGCGCTCGCCCAAAGCTCGTGAGCACCGCGCGCTCGTTTGGGGCCACGGTGTAAAAGCCCCCTAGGCCGTGGCGCACCAAAAACCAGACAAGCAGCCCCAACAGGATTCCGCCCACAGCATCCATAGCCAGCTCCCTAGAATCGCACCCGCGCGCAGCATAGCAGATACGGTGCGGCGCCAGCGCGCCTGGGCCACCGGTATAGTTGGACCCTTCGATGAATTCTCCGGACCCACTGCGCTCATGCATGACCCTGCGAATCTGCCGGCCAGCGTCGCCCCAGTCGTAGTGGAACGTTGGGACGGCCTTGCCGCGCGTTCCGTGACCGAGCAAGTGGCGGAGGAAGTTCCCCTCTCCTTGGTCTATAACGGCCTGTCCTACGCCGTCATGATGGCCACGCCGGAGCGGCTGGAGGACTTCGCTTACGGCTTCAGCCTAACCGAAGGCATCGTCGCAGATGCCGCCGAGTTGCGCCGGGTCAGTGTGGTGCCGGTCGGAGAGGGCATCGAGGTCCACGTGGACATCCCTCTGGAACGTTACCTGGCCCTGGAGGCACAGCGGCGCAGCTTGGCTGGCCGGACGGGCTGCGGGCTATGTGGCGTGCAGACGCTACAGCAAGCGGTGCGGCACCCGCCGCCAGTCGGGAGGGGGCCGCAGATCGCCCCGGGCGAACTGCATCGAGGGTTCGAGGCACTCGAGCGGGGGCAGCGACTAAACCGCGTCACTGGCGCGGTTCACGCAGCGGGTTTCTTACTGCCGGGCGAGGGGGTTTTAGAGGTCTGCGAGGACGTGGGGCGGCACAATGCCCTGGACAAATTGATCGGCAGTCTGCTGCGCCGTGGGCTATCGCCGGAACGGGGTGCTGTGCTCATCACAAGCCGCGCAAGCTTCGAGATGGTGCAGAAGGTCGCGGTCGCGCGCGCCTGCGTGCTGGCTGCCATCTCCGCGCCCACAAACTTGGCCGTGCGCTTGGCGCACGAGACGGGAATCACGTTGGTGGGGTTCGCCCGCAGCGGCGCGCACAACACCTATGCCGGTACCCAGCGGTTGCGCGTGCCCGATGCGCCGTAACGCGCCTCAGAGTTCGGCGCTCAGCAAGGGCACAAGCATCTCGTCGGCACTGACCCCGCCGTGGACTCCCACGAGTCGGTGGCGCTTCTCGCCAGGGGTCCAGTCCTTGAAGGTATAGCCCGGGTGCATCACCAAAATGAAATCTCCGACCCGAAAGCGGAGTTCCGGGTGGGCGGTCCCGGGGCCGAACCAGCCCTCCTCGAGTAGACTGGTTGAGGGACGGACCGTGGCGCGGCCTTCCAGGTCGGACTGGGCTTGGCGTAGAAAAGCCTCCTCCAATCCGGGCTTCACATAGCAGAACGGCACACGACGTTCGCCGCACAGCGGTGCCCGCAGCATGGCCTGGAGGTGTGGCAGGTGTTGGAGTTCCAGGTTGCCCTGGGCGGGTATGTCGATGAACCCGTGGTCGGCGCAGATGACCAAGGTCGCGTCGCTACCGCGAGCCTTGTCAAGGAAAGCCGCCAGGGACCGGTCGAGCGTGCGTAGCACTTCGGCGGCCTTGGCGCTGCCGATGCCCTGCTCGTGCGCAACGCTGTCGAGGACCGGGTAGTAGGCATAGATGAACTTGCGCTCGCCCGGGGCCGCCAAGCAGTCGTGCAGGGCCTGGAACATCTGCCCCTGCGAGGTGTACCCGGTGCGCGCGGCGCCCCGCGTATGTGCCACGTTGTACTCCGAGCGCAGAATCGATTCGGGCGAGACGGCGAAACTCGTCGCCGGCAATCGGCTTGCCAGGGAGGCATGGTCGTAGAGCTTCTCCGGTGCCAAGCCGCGCGCGCGCAGCGGCGACTCCCGACCGCGCACGCGAAAGGGCAGCACGGCACCCACCAGGCCAATTTCGCGCAAATATACGTGCCATCCGGTCAGGGCGTGTTCCGCAGGGGACAGGCCGGTCAGGTAGGTGGTGATCGCGGTGGCCGTTGTCGA
>JANXRW010000065.1 GCA_025356655.1 Betaproteobacteria bacterium
GAACAGTTGGTTGCTCATGGCGGGGCTTCCCAATCGAGAGTTGAAAGCCCGATTCTGCCCCGGCTGGGCAACTGTGGCAGGCAAGGAGGCGGCCGTAGCCTCAGGCATTCATGCCACCAGCACCCACTCGGAAATCAATAGCGCCGAATGTATCGAGGAGGCAAGCGTTTCGGCCGCCGCTCGCGTCGTTGCCTGACATCTCAATGAAGCACGCCGGCTTCTCACGGAACTCGACACGCCGCAAACCCTCGCTGCCGCGATCCGGCTGGACGATTGGCTGCGCAACGAAGCGCTCGCCAGCGGCAGCGACCGCGTGCCCGTGAAGCGGATCTACCGGTACGGTCCGAAATGCGTCCGCGACAGCCGCGACCTACGCGCGGCGCTCGCCATCCTCGCGGAGCGCGGACGGGCGAGGAGGGAGGAGGACGGTCGCCGGCGGGCAGTGGCGATCAATCCGGCGCTGCTGGATGGACGGGAGTGACCGTCGACGATTCGATTTCGACACCGTAGGGGGCTGCTACGGTCGCTACTCTTGCTACCGACGCCGGGCGCGAATGCTGTTCGGTAGCAGAAGTAGCGAGGGTAGCAAGGGCCCCCGATCTGTAGTGCGACGTTGTGCAATCGTCCTACGAACTTTCTTCGGCCGTTGGGAGATGGCGCTGCAGGTCCATGGCATCGTGAAGGAGGCGCAGGACTTCGATCACCTCGCGGTCCGAAGCGCGCCCGACGCGGAACATGACGAAATGACGCCCCTTGCGGCCCTTGCGGGCGACGTGAAGCGTGAAAATGCCCTTTAGGATGTCATCTCGCTCTCTTGCACCGACGATTGTCGGACCGGCGGCCAGATCATTCAGCGCTGCCGAAATCGTTTCGGCGTAGATTCGCGCTTGTGCTTCGCCGAATTGGTCCACCGTCGAGCGCAAGATTTCCTCGAAGTCGGCCTCGGCAGCCGCCGTCAGGCGGACCGTCCAGCTACGCGTCCCTGCGCTCACTTCGAGCGTGTTGCCGGCTTCCCGCTGATCGCCTTATCGGCAATCGCGGTCAAATGACGGCTGAGCGCGGCGGGCGATTCGAAGCTGCGAAAGCGTCCGGCATCGATGTCGGCCATTCCGACGCGCGCGGCCTCGCGTAGCGCGTGGAGTCGGGCAACGTCCTGCGCTTCGCGATCTTCGATCAGTCGTAGCCCTTCGCGCAGCACTTCGCTCGCGTTTTGATAGCGACCGGTGGACACGAGCTTTTCGACGAGGTGTGCCTGGTGGTCGGTGAGGACGACATTGCGGGTAGGCATGGGAGTCTCGCGTGCATCAGTGAATGTTGGCATAATATGCCATAGCTGCCCCAGCGCTGCAAGTTCCGGCATGAGAAGCGCGGGTGTTGGATTATTCATCTTCGAGAATCTAACTTGGCGAGAGGACGAGCGCGGCATGGGAATCAACGTCGACCTGACACCTCATCTGGAAGAGCTTGCCCGTTCGAAGGTGGCCTCTGGCCAATACACGTCGGTCAGTGAAGTCGTGGGCGAGGCGCTGCACCTGTTGGGAGAACAGGATCGGCGTACGAAGGCAAAGCTGGAGCGCCTTCGCGGCTGTTGGGGCTCACTTTATTCCGCAGCGCGTGTCTCATGCCGAATCGCAGGAAGATATCCACGGTGTTGCGCAATGCGCCCCCGGCTAGGGTCGCCTACACCAGCGCTGGGGGTCGCCAGACCGCCTTCACCCAAGTCGAGGGCGCAATGCTCTGCAGGGGCACTGCAGGCTTTGGTGGCAAGCTCGGAGCGAAAGGGGGCACTTCACCGACACCCTGGTGAACCAGACCGGCCCTGAGGGCCCACAATATTTCACTAGGCGGTCAGATTTTCCGGGGAATGAAACCGAGACAAAAAGCCGGTGGCCCAGCGACATAACTTGCGACCCAACACCGTGACGCCGGGAAGCTTGACGCCTCGGCCCGAGCGCCACTTGCGCACAAGGTTGGTGTTCAGGCCGTGCGCGAGAGCGACCCCGGAAATCGATGCGCCTGGCTCATCGCAGGCCGCCAGAACCTTGGCCTTGAATTCGTCACTGTGGCGCCGACGAGGACCGGATTTGGGATGCATAGGTGTCCACCAATGAAATAGGTGGACACCATCCTCGCCCTCCTACCATCGGCAAGCAAGGTGGGACGGCGGGCCGCTCACTGTGCACCAGCAGGAGAGCACTTGAGTTCCGGCTCAGCGCATCCTTGATCACCTCCCGCGGATACACCGACGTCTGGCTCACGGTGCCCCGGAACATCTCCACGTAGTCGAGCACCCGGTGCTGTGCGTCCAGGTGCACTACCGCGAAGATCTCATGCGGCAGGTTCCCCAGGCGTGCCCGCAGGAAGTCCTTGACCACCGCCGGCGACGTCAGCACGTCGGTCCCACGCACCCGGGCCGGCCAGCACCCGCTGCGCGGCCTGCAGCACCTCGTCGGCATCGGCAGGACGGTATTCGCCCGCGACATCACGAACGAGCAGCGAAGAGGTGTAAGCGGCTACCGGAATGCGCGTAAATCTGGCTTTCTACGCGCAAAGTCGCCGGGATGGTGATTCCGGGACAGTCAGGTTGCTGAACGGGATGGGTGCGTAGGGCGCGTAAGGCCGGGCGGATCGTTGCAACCCGG
>JANXRW010000066.1 GCA_025356655.1 Betaproteobacteria bacterium
GAACAGTTGGTTGCTCATGGCGGGGCTTCCCAATCGAGAGTTGAAAGCCCGATTCTGCCCCGGCTGGGCAACTGTGGCAGGCAAGGAGGCGGCCGTAGCCTCAGGCATTCATGCCACCAGCACCCACTCGGAAATCAATAGAGCCCCATTCTTCCTGCCGCCCCATACGCCGGAGCTCAACCCGGAAGATAGGGTTCGGAACGATCTGAAGAACAACAAATTGGGGCGCTGGGTAGTCTCCAGCGCCGAGGAACTGAAGCAGAAGCTCATCGGCCAGCCGCGTTCGATCCAGCGCTCGGCCGAGCGTGTACGTAACTACTTCAACAACGCGACCACGCGCTATGCAGTGGTCTAAGAGCAAATAATTGTGAGAAGTGTAATCTATTTCCTAAGAACTCTGGACACCACACGCCACAGGAAGGGCGGCGCATACCGCCACCACCTCTGCATCGTCTCCAACGTCGGACAGCCTCAGGTGTGAATTGCAGGACAGTTACACTGCAACAGCGTGTCGATGTTCGTATCCTCATGAGCGAACAGCCGGTAGGCTTCGGCAACGAGAACGGGCTTCGTCCCGCGCTGCGCCCTACCGGCGCGGTCCTGGCGGCCCCGCCCCTGGGTGGCTCCCAGAATCTGCCCGTTCGCCCCGCGGTGGCAGATGCCCTCGTGGCGGCTGCACGCCCCGTAGGTCTCCAGTAGCACCGGGCGCTGGCCAACCCCAGCACGTGCGAGGCCAGGTTCTTCATCTGCACGCTCTCGAGAGTCAGGTGGCGCGAGTCGTTCACGATCTGAGGCCCCTCGCCCTGCGGGTGCTGCTCGCGCATCATCCGTCGCCACGGCCCCGAGAGTTCCCGGTCAGCGCCCACGGGCACCCGTTCAATGGGGCCCAGGCGGGACAGGGCCTCGTTCGGCACCGGCCACGTCTCCGGGGCGTGCCCGACCTCGGGCGCGCTGCGCGGGGCGAAGCTCACCTCTAGGGCCGCCGGCCGCTCGATGAGCCCCTTCGCCTGCAGGCGGTTCAGGGCCATGCAACAGCTCGTCTCCTTGGGTCGCCGGTGGTGATCGGTCCAGTCCAGCCACTCACAGACTTGGCGCGTCAGCGCCTCGCGTGTAAGCTGGCGTTGGTTACCCACCAGAGTCGCAGATGCGCAGGATCAGTTCATCGGTGAAATCGTGGTGGGTGACGACCATGCACCGAACAATTGCGGGAAAAAACGTCCTTGTTCAGTGTGTCGAGCAGTCAGAAAAACGGAGACCAACATGAAAATTCGACACCTTTTTAGCGTTCTCGCTGCGGCGGGCCTTGGCCTTTCGGCGATCAGCGGACAGGCTGCAGTGATCAACTTTGATGATGTGGCCGGTGGCGCATCGATCGGCCTCGCCAACCCCATCACGAACCAGTACGCCGCCTCTGGGGTCATCTTCTCCGATCCCTCGGGCACGATGGGTGCGGTGCTCGGAAGCGTTGTGGCAGTCACCGGGTTCTCCGCGCCCAATATCCTGTTCGCCACGCAACATCAGGGGAATGCGGATGCCGGCGACCTTCGGCTCGATCTCACGCTGCCCACGCAGACCGTCCAGTTCGACGCCTACCTGTCCGGCTCCCATTTCCTTCAGGCCTACGCATATAGTGCCGGCGGTACCTTGATCCAGTCGGTGACCACCCCGGGCGGAATGCCCTACGGCGTGGACACGCACGTGCTGGTGAGCGCGCCATCGACCATCGCGTACCTCTTGGTGACCTCGCACCCGGACGGCTCGCCTAGGGTCTACGACAACTTCACCATCGACAACGTGTCCATCAACGCGGTGCCGGAACCCGAGACGTGCGCCCTGCTGTTGGCGGGTCTGGGCGTTGCAGCAGCCGTCGCGGGTGGGACCAAGCGCCGCCGCGCCTGAGGCACCGGGGGGGTACCAGCCAGGCCGTTGGCTTCGCCTGAGGCGGCGCCCCCCAGCGCTTTTTGCGGACCGCGGTTTCGTGGGGCGGGCGTCGTGCGACGAAGCTGGGCGGCCGTCCGGAGATCGCCGCCCGATCCAGTTGGTGACATCGTCCAGGCTAAATAACTGGCCCGGCGGTCTTTTGCGCCGGCGGCGCCAGGAGCTTCCTTAAACTCCCCGTTCTGGACATCCGGCGGCAGCGCCTCGTGCAGCAGTTCGAAGCACACGAGGGCTCCGCCCCCGCGGTTGCGCTAGGCCCGGATGCGCCCGCCCTGCTGTTCGATGATCTCCCGACACGTGGAAAAGCCAAGCCCTGTGCCTCCAGCGCCGGTCAGCGTCCTGCTGCTCTGGACGAACTTGCCGAAGACCTTCTCGAGTTTCACTTCCGGGATGCCTATCCCCTGGCCGTGGCCGCTGATCATCACGCGGCCAGATTCGGCAGGATCGGCAGGTTGCGGTCCTCCTGCGGGGCGGGCGGGTTCCACCCGGATGACGATCTGCGAGCCCTCGGGGGTGAACTTCAGCGCGTTCGATAGGGGGTTGCGCACCACTTGCCCGACGCGCTTCGGGCCGCACGATCCACTCAGTGTTTCACCCGGGGCGTCGACTCTCAACTTGATGCCTTTGATGCGCGCCATGATGCTAAACGCCGCTCCAGCGTCGCGGAGGATGTGCATCACGGGGGGCTGCTTCGTTTTGTAGATCACCGCGCCGGCTCCAAGCTTCGGGAGGTCCAGCAGGTCATTGAGCAGGCGCTCGCCGCTCCACGGCCGACGTATCGGCTCAGGCTCGCAAGCTCCGCATGACCGGCGTTGATTCTTTCGCGACCGAGGCTGGCGAAGGAGAGGGGGGGCGCGCATGGGTTAAGTGTCCGGTAATCCACGTCCTCGGAGTCCTGTCCGGAGATGCGCGGATTGACCCGGCTACCGGGCTCATGGAAGCTCGAGCCTCCTGTGCATGGTGAGGAGGTGAGGGCGATGAGCGACGAGATTGCCGTCCTGCACGAGCAGAGGGGCATGCAGCAGCGGTCGAAGTGACGCTTGCCCTAGCTCAGGAGCAAAGCCCTGGCCGGCGAACCAGAGAAGTCAGGTCCACCCCGCCGCGTTCTGTTCCCTTGATGGTGCGGTGAGGCACCGTCCTGCACCTTTGTCGCTCGCCGGTACCCGTTCACCAGCCGCCGTTATTCCCCGGAGGACTTGCGCGAGCCATACCTCCGCCATCACAACGCACTGAGGGAGACAGCGACGATGGCGAAGCGAATGGGCCGCACGGCATGGGTTGAACTGGTTGGCCAATCCGAGCGTAGCGGGCTGACGGTGCGCGAGTTCTGCCAACTTTATGGCTAGGTCTTAGTACAATTGATCCATGACATCAACGGCCGCATCGCCTGTGCCGAGCCTCGACGTGGCGTCGGCCGCGTGGGCTTCCAAGCGCCAGGTCGCAGCCCCTGCGCGCAGCAGTGCTCGGGGCAAGCCCTGTACGGAAAAAGAACGGCCCTTCTTCGGCGAGCGTAAGGTCCCCGTCGAACTCATCGAATTGCTCGCCTCAGAGATCGAAGCGCTCTCCCCCCGGGGGAATAGGCGATCATCTCGTACTAGGAGGCCTACCGCCTCGCACGGCGCCCGGGTGGCACCCTGGTATTGAAGTGCCGGCTCCCCGTGGTGAAGATCAAGGCACTGCGGGCGGTACCTGTCAACCCGGCACCTGAGCGATCAACGCTCCCGTGCAGCCGCCTGCTCAGTCAAAAAGGTCTAGCTGCCCGGGCGCGAGGAAGCGCGCGGCGAGTTCCCCCTCCGGCAGGGGCTTGCTGAACAGGAAGCCTTGGTACTCGCTCACGCCCAGCCCTGCGAGTGCTTCCAACTGCGCTCGTGTCTCCACCCCTTCAGCAACCACGGCGAGGCCCAGGCTGCGCGCAATGGCTCCCGCCGTCCTCACCACGTCCCAGCCCTCGCAACCCTCGCCCAGATCGCGCACGAAGCTTCGGTCGATCTTAAGGCCATAGACGGGCAGCTTGCGCAGCAGGGTGAGCGAGGAGAAGCCCGTACCGAAGTCGTCCACCACCAGGCGTATCCCCTCTGCGCCCAGCTTGCGTAGCGAGCTTAAGTGATGCTCGGCGTGGCGCAGCAGCAGCGCCTCGGTCATTTCCAGGATCAGGTACTCGGGGGCTAGGCCGGAACTCGCCAGGGCCCGGCCCACGTTGCGCGAGAACTCCCGCGGGCTAGCCAACTGGCGCGGCGATATGTTGACCGCCATGCGCATCGCGGGGTAACCCGCGGCCTGCCAAGCTTTGGCGCGCTGGCAGGCGGTGCGAAGCACCCACTGGCCGATGGGTTCCATCAAGCCGGACTCCTCGGCGACGTCCATAAAGGTTGCGGGAGCAAGTAGGCCGCGTTCCGGGTGATTCCAGCGCAGCAGGGCCTCCACGCCCAGGACGCGCGTGCCGCCCAATCGCATGGTGGGCTGGAAGTACAAGGTGAACTCCTCGCGTTCGAGGGCACCGCGCAGCGCCGCACCGAGCTGCTGGCGTTCCAGCGCCCGGCGGTTCATCTCTGCTGAGAAAAACTGGAAGTTGTTCCGGCCGCGCTCCTTGGCGTGGTACATGGCCGTGTCGGCGTTCTTCATGAGCGCGCGCGAGTCAAGCCCGTCGTGCGGAAAAATCCCCACGCCGATGCTGCAGGAGATCGTCACCGTGTGACCAGCCAACTGAAACGGCTTGGTCAGCGCGCGCAGGATCTTCGCGGCCACCTGGCCGGCGTCCTCCGCCTGCTGCAGACCCTCCAGCGTCACGACGAACTCGTCACCGCCCAGCCGCGAGAGCGTGTCGCCGCGGCGCAAGGCCTCGAGCATGCGCGAGGCCACCTCCTTGAGCAGCAGGTCCCCTACGTGGTGACCCAAGGAGTCGTTGATCAGCTTAAAGTGATCGAGGTCGATGAACATCAGGGCCAAGGATTGCCCGCTACGCCGGGCAGCCACGAGGCCCTGCTCCAGACGGTCGTTGAAGAGCAGCCGGTTGGGCAATTCGGTCAGCGGGTCGCGCGTGGCGAGGAAGCTCGTGCGCGCCTCGGCACTTTTGCGCTCGGTGACATCCCTGGCCGTGCCGCGCAGTCCCGTCGGTTGGCCCTCCGGAGTCGTGCGTACGACCGCATTGACCTGTAACCAACGCCACTGTCCGTTCTGCGTGTTGGCGCGCAGTTCCAGGTCACGGAACGACCCATCCGGGCCGCGGTGTTCGCGGATCCAGGCGCGCACCCGCGGCGCCTCCCCGGGCGGCAGCAAGCCGCGCACCCGACGCCCGAGCAGTTCCAGGGGCGAGTAACCCCAGTTCGCCTGCGGATAGCCCACTACGGAGATGAGGCGTCCCCGGGCATCGGTCTCCCACAGGTACTCCCCTGCCGCCGTCGCAAAATCGCGGAATCGGGTCTCGCTCTGGCGTAGCGCAATCTCGGCGCTTTTCTGCCGCGTGATGTCGCGCGCCAGTCCGCGATGCCCCAGCAGGCGGCTCTGCGCGTCCAGGGCCGGCTCGGCGCAAAGGCTCACGACCCGCGTGAGCCCTCCGGGCAGATCGAATCGGAGCTCTACCTCCGTGGCCGAGCCCGTGTGGCTTAACGGGTCCTGGCCCGACCAGGGGTTCCATCCCGGTGGGCGCCCGGCCAGAGTGCCAAGCGACTCGCCCCGATGCGCCTGCAACCACTGGATCAGTGCGTCGCCGGGCTCACCGTCGACCAGGATGAGGCGTTGCTGGGCATCCTGTTCCCAATACCAGCCGCCTGCGAGCCGGGCCAGGCGAAGCAGCAGGCCGGCCCCTTGCGCCGGTAGCGCCGGCAGGGCAGGGTCGGGGGCTGGGCGCGGCCCCGACCCGGGCGGCACGGGCAGGCGCTGCTGCCGGTCGGTGACGTCTCCGGTCATGGTCAGGCGGAGGCCGGGTCAGCGCGCTCGAGCAGTACGGGCGGGGCCACCTTGAGCACTTCCTCGGCGGTGGTCGTGCCCGCGGCTACCTTGCGCGCGCCGCTCAGGCGCAGCGATTTCATGCCCTCGCGGAACGCTTGATGGCGCAGTTGCGCCGAATCGCTGCTCGCGTGGATCAGACGGCGCAGCCCCGGGGTCACGCTCATCAATTCGTAGATCCCAACGCGCCCCTGGTAGCCCGTCATGCGGCACTCCAGGCAGCCCCGTGCCCGATAGACCCTCTCGGGTGCGGGCGCGTTCCAGGGCTGGGACAGCGCGCGCCAGGTTTCCGCCGGCAGGGGGGCGGGTTCCCGGCAGTGCACGCAGAGCGTGCGCACGAGGCGCTGGGCAAGCACACCCAACAAGGTGGAATTAATGAGATAAGGGGCCACGCCGATCTCGACAAGCCGGGTGATCGCCGAAGGGGCGTCGTTGGTGTGCAAGGTGGAGAGCACGAGGTGTCCGGTGAGCGCCGCCTGGATGGCCATTTCGGCGGTCTCGGGATCGCGGATCTCGCCCACCATGATGATATCTGGGTCCTGCCGAAGCAGGGTGCGCACGCCGCTGGCAAAGTCCAGCCCGATCACCGGTTGCACCTGCATCTGGTTGAAGGACGGCTCCACCATCTCGATGGGATCCTCGATGCTGCAGACATTGACCTCGGCCGAGGCGAGTTGTTTCATCGTCGAGTAGAGCGTGGTCGTCTTGCCCGACCCGGTGGGTCCCGTCACCAGTAAAATTCCGCTGGGTCGCGAGGAGAGCTCCGTCCAGCGCTGCAGGTCATCCTCGCTGAAGCCCAACTCCTTGAAGTCCTGGACCAGCACCTCGGGGTTGAAGATGCGCATCACCAGCTTCTCGCCGAAGGCGGTGGGCATGGTGGACAGGCGCAACTCCACTTCGTCGCCGTCGGGCGTGCGCGTCTTGATGCGTCCGTCCTGGGGGCGGCGCCGCTCCACTACATCCATGCGCCCGAGGATTTTGATGCGGCTCGTCATGGCAGTGAGGACCGGGCCAGGGATCTGGTACACCTGGTGCAGGACGCCATCGATGCGGAAGCGTACGTTGCCCGAGTCGCGCCGCGGCTCCACGTGGATGTCGCTCGCGCGCTGCTCGAAGGCGTACTGCAGGAGCCAATCCACGATATGCACGATGTGCCGGTCGTTGGCGTCCAGCTTGCCCGCCGCGCCCAACTGCACGAGCTGTTCGAAGTTGGTGATTTCGCTCAGCGGCCCGGGCTGCTGAGCCGACGCACCTTTGATGGAGCGCGCGAGGTTGTAGAACTCCACCTGGAAGCCGGCGATGTCGACTGGGTTGGCCAGCACGCGCCGGATCTCCAGGCGCAGGATCTGCGCGAGTTCCGTTTCCCAGCCGCGCAGCCAGGGCTCGCAGGTCGCGATGACCACTTCGCGTGCGCTCACGCGAATGGGCAGGATCCGGAAGCGCAGGGCGTAGGCGTTGGACATCACCTTGGTCACCGCGGCGAAGTCGATGGCAAAGGGGTCGATATGCTGATAGGGCAGCCCCACACGGGTGGCTAGCCATTCTGTTAGCGCTTCCAGGTGCAGGAGCTTGCGCGGGGCCCGCGGATCTTTCCATTTCTGGTCGGCGACGAGTTCCAGGGGATGCCGGTCTCCCTTGCGCAGATGCTGCGCAGCCCTCAACTGCTGAGCATTCTCCTCCGTGGCAAGCCCGTCGGCGACGAGGTCGGCGAGCACCTCCTCAAGGGTCAGGGTGTGCTCTGCAACAGGAATGGGCGCTGGCCGCAAGGCGGGGGAAGCCGGTACGGGTTGCGAGGGCATGGGCACCTGGGGCTCGAGGGGGGGTGGAAAGCCCTGAGATTTTGCCATCCATCGCGTCGGGGCGCACGCGCTGGTGTGGGCGCCGCACGGCGGTGCCTTGTGGCAGTGCACATAAATGCGCGGAACTGTAGCTATAATCCGGCTGTCCGAGGAAAAATGCCCCGATTTCCTGTTTGATTTTCCGCGCGGGGATGTCGTCATGACCCGACCCGATCTGAGCGCGCTGCGCATCGAGCGTGCGGCGCCCGGTGCGTCGCCGCGCACCCCGCAGCGTCGTGGACTTCCACGCTGGCCGCTCCTGTTGCTGGTTGTTCTGCTCCTCCTGGGGGCTGCCTTTTGGTGGCGGCAACGTGCGCCGCGATCCGTGGAAACGGCAACCGTAGGTCTCAGCTACCCCTACCAGGAGGCCGTCGTGCTCAACGCCAGCGGCTACGTCGTGGCGCAGCGCAAGGCATCGGTCGCCTCCAAGGCCACCGGCCGCCTGGAATGGCTGGGCGTCGCCGAGGGCAGCCCGGTGCGCGCGCGAGAACTCATCGCTCGGCTAGAGAGTGCCGACGTGCGTGCCGCCCTGGAACAATCGGTGGCCAACCTCAAGGTGGCCCAGGCGTCGCTTGAGCAGGCGCGCGCCGAGCAGGTGGGCGCGGCGCGCGAGGCGACGCGGTCCCGCGAACTCACCGCCCGGGGCTTTCTGTCGGAGGCCGGCAACGATGCATCCGTCACCCGCCGCGACCGCTCGGCGGCCCTCGTGCAGAGCGCGATCGCCGGCATTGCAAGCGCCCGGGCGGCGCAGCACGCGGCCGAGGTGGCGGTGGAGCAGACCCTCATCCGGGCGCCCTTCGACGGCGTGGTGCTGACCAAGAACGCCAACGTGGGTGACACCATCACGCCCTTCTCGGCGGCTCTGGATACCAAGGGAGCCGTCGTGACGCTCGCTGACATGAACACGCTGGAGGTTGAAGCGGACGTTGCCGAGTCGAGCCTGCAGCAGGTGCGTGCGGGCCAGCCCTGCGAGATCGAGCTCGATGCCATCCCTCAAGTGCGCTTCACCGGCACCGTGAGCCGCCTGGTACCAACGGTCGACCGCACCAAGGCCACCGTGCTGGCCAAGGTCGCCTTTGCCGCCTTGGATCCGCGCATCCTGCCGGAGATGAGCGCGCGCGTGGCGTTTCTCTCGCGCCCGGTGTCCGGCGCGCAGCTACAGCCGCGCTTGGTGGTGAGCGCACGCGCGCTGGGGGGGGCAGGGACGCAGGTGATCGTGCTGCGCGATGGGCTATTGCGGCCGGTGGCGGTGCGCCTAGGGGCGCGCACCGGCGACCAGGTGGAGGTCCTCTCTGGCCTGCAGATGGGTGACGCGGTCGTCCTGGATCCTTCTGCGGACCTGCGCGAGGGCCAGCGCGCGGTGGCACGCCGGCCCGGGGGCTAGGCGCATGCAGGAGGCGTCCGAAGTCCCGGCCGTGCGTATGCAGCAGTTGCGTAAGAGCTACCACCGGGGTAACCAGGAGGTCCCCGTGCTCAACGGCATCGACCTTGTCATCGAGGCTGGCGCCTTCGTCGCTCTTGTGGGCCCTTCGGGCTCGGGCAAGAGCACGCTGCTCAATCTCATCGCTGGCCTGGACCAGCCCAGCGGGGGTGACCTGGAGGTCTTCGGCCAAGAACTCTCCGTCCTGTCCGAGGGGGCCTTGGCACGCTGGCGGGCAAGCCACGTGGGCTTCATTTTCCAGTTCTACAACCTGCTCCCGGTGCTGAACGCCCTCGAGAATGTGGAACTGCCGCTGCTGCTCACCGGCCTCTCGCGCCGTGAGCGCCGCGAGCACGCGCTGGCGGCGCTGTCTATGGTGGGGCTATCCGACCGGCTCACCCATTATCCGTCGCAACTCTCTGGCGGACAGCAGCAGCGCGTGGCCATTGCGCGCGCTGTCGTGACGGACCCGCTCCTCCTGGTGGCCGACGAACCCACCGGAGACCTGGACCGGGCCTCCGCAGAGGAGGTGCTGGCCATGCTGGAAGAACTCAACGAGGCGCTGGGTAAGACAATCATCATGGTCACCCACGACAACCGTGCGGCGCAGCGCGCCCGGCGACGCATCCACCTGGATAAGGGCGAACTTCGCGAGGGCGCCGACGGCGTCTAGCCCCGCATGTACCTGCCCCGGCTCATCCTGCGCAACGCGCTGCGCCACCGTCTGCGCACGGGCCTCACCGTGCTGGGCCTAGCCATCGCCGTGCTGGCCTTCGGCCTGCTGCGCACGGTCGTCGATGCTTGGTATGCCGGAGCGGACGCCGCCTCGGCGACCCATCTCGTCACGCGCAACGCCATCTCGCTTGTCTTCCCCTTGCCGCTCACCCACCGGGAGCGCATCCGCCGCGTCGCCGGGGTGCGCAAAGTGTCCTACTCCAATTGGTTCGGCGGCGTGTACATCACGGAGCGCAATTTTTTTCCGCGCTTTGCCGTGGATGCCGGCACCTACCTTGACCTCTACCCGGATTACCTGCTGCCCGCAGCCGAGCGCAAGGCCTTTCTCTTAGACCGGCGAGGCGCGGTGGTCGGTCGTAAGCTGGCGCAAACCTACGGCTGGCGCTTGGGGCAGTCGATTCCCCTGCGCGGCACTATCTACCCCGGCAGCTGGGAGTTCGTCCTGCGCGGTATCTACGACGGCCGACAGCCCAACACCGACGAAGGGATCTTCCTGTTCCACTGGGACTACCTGAACGAGACCCTGCGCAGAAATGCGCCTCGGCGTGCCGACCAGGTGGGCGTGTTCGTGCTCGACCTCATGCACGCCGAGGACGCCGCGCGCGTGTCTGGCGAAATCGATGCGCTCTTCAAGAGTTCACTTGCCGAGACGCTCACCGAGACGGAGAAGGCCTTCCAGTTGGGCTTCGTCTCCATGATCGACACCATCGTCCTGGCTGTGCAAGTGGTATCCCTGATGGTGGTGGTCATCGTTCTGTTCGTCATGGCCAACACCATGGGCATGGCAGCAGGCGAGCGCCTTCCCGAGTACGCCACCCTCAAGGCACTGGGCTTCCGCCCTGGGTTCCTTGCGCTACTCGTCCTCGGGGAGTCAGTTCTGATCGCGCTCCTGGGGGGGCTCGCGGGCACCGCGCTCACCCTGCCTGCGGCGGCCGCCTTCTCCGCGCAGACCGGCACCTTGTTCCACGGCTTTGCCGTTTCCCACACCACCATGGTTCTACAGTTGCTCATTGCCTTGGGCGTGGGTGTGCTGGCTGGATTGCCTCCCTGCCTGCGCGCGGCGCGCATTTCCATCATCGCCGGGCTGGCCAGCCTGAACTGACATGGCGCTCCCGCTGACCTACATCGCGCGAAACCTCGTGGCCCGACGCCTGACCACGGCACTCACGGCGGGGGGGATGGCGCTGGTGGTCTACGTCTTCGCCGTCATGCTCATGCTCGACGAAGGTCTGCATCAGGCGCTGGTGCAGACGGGAGCCGCCGACAACGCGTTGGTGACGCGCCGTTCCTCGGAAACGGAGATTCAGAGCGCGGTGTCGCGCCAGGATGCCGCGGTGATCGCCTCGCAGCCCGAGGTGGCACTGGGGCCCGACGGGCGGCGCCTAGCCTCTGGCGAAGTGGTCGTGCTGATTTCGCTGCCTCGCCAGGGCTCCGGCAAGCCGGCCAACGTGGTGATCCGCGGGGTCTCGCCCGATGCCTTCCTGATCCGGCGCGGCGTGCGCGTGGTCCACGGGCGAATCTTCCGGGCCGGCTCCGCGGAAATCCTGGCCGGGGCCGCTGTGGCCCGCCAGTTCGCGGGCACGGCACTGGGGGCGCACCTGCGCTTCGCCCAGCGCGAGTGGACCGTGGTGGGCGAATTGGACGCCCACGGCAGCGCCTTCGATTCGGAGATCTGGGGCGATGCCCAGCAACTGATGCAGGCGTTCCGGCGCAGCGCCTATTCCGCGGTCGTGGTGAAGCTCGTGGCCGAACCGCGTTTGGAGAGCCTGCGCGCGCGCCTGGAATCCGATCCACGGCTCACCGTGGAAGCCCGGCGCGAGTCCGAGTACTACGAGGGCCAGTCTCGCCTGCTCTCGCGCTTCATCCTCATCCTCGGCACCACCATCTCGCTGGTGTTCTCGGCGGGAGCCATTATTGGTGCCATGGTGACCATGTACAGCGCGGTGGCTAAGCGCACTGCGGAGATCGGCACGCTGCGCGCGCTGGGCTTTCGGCGCCGGGAGATCCTCGGGGCCTTCGTGGGCGAGTCCGCGCTGCTGGGCTTCGTCGGCGGGGCGTTTGGCCTGCTCGCTGCCAGCGCCATGCAGTCGCTGTCGTTTTCCACGATGAACTTTCAGTCCTTCGCCGAGATTTCCTTCGGATTCGTCCTGAGCCCGCGCATCGCCCTCCTGTCCCTCGCCTTCGGCGTGCTCATGGGACTGCTCGGCGGGACGCTGCCCGCGCTGCACGCCGCGCGGCTAGACATCGTGGCCAGCCTCCGCAAGGTGTAATGACACCCGAGGTCGCTCGCGCTCAGTCGTCTGCGTCCGTGCGCTGTGGAGGGCGTTCCACCGTGCCCAGGTGCAGGCCAAAGTGACCGCTGGGCTGATCCTCGAAGTAGTGCCGTAGAGTCCGGCGCACGGTGATGAAGGCGATCTTCTCCCAGGGGATCTGCGCCTCGGTGAACAGGGCGCACTCGAGTGACTCCTCGCCGGGGAAGAAGTCCAGGTCGGCCAATTCACCGTGGAACATCATGTGCACTTGGTGGATCTGGGGAACGCTGTAGACGGAGAATAGGCCCGTGAGCCGCGCTCGCGCGTTCGCCTCCTCCAGGGTCTCCCGCAGCGCTCCTTGCTCGACGCTCTCGCCGTTCTCCAAGAAGCCCGCAGGCAGGGTCCACAGCCCGTGGCGGGGTTCGATGGCGCGGCGGCACAGCAGCACCTTGCCCTCCCATTGGGCCACGCACCCGACGATCACGCGCGGGTTCTCGTAGTGGATCGTGCCGCAGGCGTCGCAGACGAAACGCGGTAGGCTGTCGCCCGGGGGGATGCGGTGCACGACGGGTGCCGCGCAGTTGTTGCAGAAGTTCATGGCGACGGGGATCTCCCTGGAGTGTTGAGGCAAAATTAGCAGAAATCCACGTGCTTTATCGGGCGCGAGGCCCGGAGCGGGCAGGGAACCTGCGGCCCGGGCGCCGGCCGCAGCATCACCAGGCGCGGCGGTGCCACGCGGCGCGTCTTTGCGGTAGAGTCAGGGCCTGTTGCGAACAGTGGGGGAGGTTTTGGGATGGTACGCAAGCTTGGCGGTTTGTTGGTGCTCGGTGTTGCGCTGTGCGCGTTGCTCGGCCCCTCGTGGGCCAGCGCCGAAGCTACAGGCGAGGACGCCTCCCGGGGCGTTTGGGAAGGGCCCTGGTATCGCGGGATGAGCAGCGGCAAGGCCCAGCTGCGCATCGGGCCGGACGGCAACTCACTGCAGATGACCAATCTGGACAACTTCAACGGGGAAGTCCATGCAATCGAAGTGGAACCCTTCGACGGCAAGGCCCTCGTGTTTCGCGCCACGGGCGACAACGGCCAAACGCTGAGCGCCACGCTGAGACTATTGTCCGAGGGCAGCGCCCTGCGGGGAATGGGAAAGTACGAGGGCTTCCCGCTGCGCTTCGAATTCAAGCGCGCGCATTGATCCGGGCGAAAGCCCAGGCGCGGCACCGTCAGGGCCCGTGCCCGCCCTTTGACGCCGTGCCGGCGGCTGGTGGACCCTGCCTCGCGGGACCTTCAGAAGGGGATTCTGCATGGCTTGGCGTTGTGCGCGGACTCTTAGCCAAAGTCGACAAAAAAGCTTGGCGAAACAAAAAAGTCCGCTGTTGAGTCTGTCGTGATGGTAGGCAGTAGGCGGAAAATCCATATAAACCATCAGTGCAGACTGATTCTGAGCAGATTTAGACTATGGTCGATTGGTAGGCTGCGGTCCACATAGGAGCCTCGCGGTTGCGGGATTCGGCGTGCCACAGCGCGGAACGTGGATTGAGTCGACGGTTACGCCCTCCCCAACCAAAGGCTCACCTGCACGGGAAACTGATCCCAGAGGTGCGAACGGGTGAGAACGACGTTCAGTCCTAGCTGAGGGTGCCAGTCGAACTTCTCCAATCCCAGAAAGTGCTGAATTGTAAGCGTCGAGCCGAGTCACCTTCCAATTCCTGATCCGGCGTCGCAGGCTCCCTGGTTTTCCCAGGGAGGTGCAAATGAACCCGCAAGTGATGGAGCACAAGTGGGTTGAACATGTCCGGGCGTGGCAGGCGAGCGGGTTGACGCAGAAGGCCTACGCGCAGGCGCATGGGCTTCGCGCGGCGTCGCTGTCCTACTGGGTCGGGCGGGGCCGGGCGGCGTCGGTCAAGCAGGCGAAGTTCGTTCTGGCGACGGTGGCGCTGGCGGCGGATGGGGAACATCATCCGTGCACCGGGCAGCACGGCAGACTTGCACGCTCCCAGCCCCGCAGGGTAACGTAGGTCTCGCCGGACATCTCCGAGGTGTATCGAAGTTGCACTGGCACTGGCCCGCGTTGGCGACGACCCTCGCGGGCCACCTCATTCATGGCGACAGGGCGGAGCTTACACCCGCGGTCGCTTCGCTGCCCTACCCCCCCACGACCTGACTAGTGCACACACTGGACAAGTTGGTTTTTTCCCGCTATTGTTCGATCCATGGTCGTCACCCGCCACGATTTCACCGATGAACTGATCCTGCGCATCCGCGATTCGGGTGGGTAGCCAGCCCCATCTTACCCG
>JANXRW010000082.1 GCA_025356655.1 Betaproteobacteria bacterium
GCGCACTCCACTGCGCCACCTCCCCCCTACACGCCCGCACCGCCGCCTGCCTCTGGCCGCTCCACCGCCCAGCCCCCCTTCCCGGTGGCCAAGAGCATTACCAAACTGCCGGTGGATTGCGCTTTAGACTGCGACCCAACAACCGAGCGTCGCGACCAACGGCGCGGCGTTCCGCAAGGAGCCCCGATCTCCCCGTTGCTGGCCAATCTGTACCTGCGCCGGTTTGTATTGGCGTGGCGGCAGCGGGGCTGGGATGATCGCTTTGGCAAGGTGGTGAATTACGCCGACGATCTGGTCATCTGCTGCCGACCGGGCAGGGCCGAGGGCGCGCTGGCTGCGCTCCGGCAATTGATGGCCGCGCTCAAGCTGACGGTGAACGAGGACAAGACTCACGTGCGTCGCCTACCGGGCGAGACGTTCGACTTCCTGGGCTATACCTTCGGGCCGCAATATGCGCCCGGGACGGGACGCTGCTACCTCGGGCTGAGTCCATCGCGCAAAAGCATCACGCGCATGACCTCGCTCGTCCATGAGCTGACCGCTCGGCCGACACTATTGCTGGATGCCGCGACCGTGGTGGCGCGGCTCAACCGCACGTTGGACGGATGGGCCAATTATTTCAGTCTTGGCTCAACCCGCAAGGCGTATCGCGCGTTGGACCATTACACCACGGACAGGCTGCGCCGGTGGTTGCGAGGAAAACACAAGGTGCGCAGCCGGGGCACCACACGCTACCCGGACCAATACCTGTACGAGCGTCTTGGGCTCGTCCGCCTACCTCGCCGAGCTCGCCACCCGCCGTGGGCGACGGCATGAGTCCTTGTCCGAGAGCCCGGTGCCGAACGGCACGCCGGGTTCGATGAGCGGCGACTGGAAACGGGGTTATGGTTCCGGCTAGTGGGGCACCGCGCAACCGAAAGGGGCGGTCAACAGAGATGCCAGGACCTACCACTACCGCGCCAGTCGTCGACTCTACCCCAAAACCACCCACAGATTCCGCCGAGGAGCCGAAAATGCATTTCATGCTGAAACGCTTGCTTACCATTGCCTTGGGCCTTGCGCTGGGTTCTGCGGCGCACGCTAAGGACGACTGCCGGCTCACCATCGGCGGCAGTCTCGAGACTGTGGGTGCAAATCTAACTCAGATTGGGCAGCTGGTAGACGCGAGCAACGGTGAGCTTGCCTGCCGGGTTAAGCCGGTGCACCGGAAGAATGGATCGGGCGACAACGACGAGGATCCCAACGCCGACACTGACAAGGATGAGATCGTCGCAGTTCAATGCAGCACAACTACCGGTACGGTAACCAACCTGCTGTTCGCCGCATTGAACGACCTTCAGCCGGTGGACTCAAGCAAGATCCACGGCGGGACCATTTTCCGGGGGAGATCCGAGGGCCAGGACAACGGCTGCTCTCGGGATCCCGTCCAGGATTTCCTCCGCTGCGCTCAAGGAAGACTTGTGCTGGCAACCTGTGGTGGCCTGGGCACTCAGATGTGCACGCAGCCCTATCGCAACCCATGTCTAAACCAGCCCACGCCCTAAGGCAGCCCCGTGCGCGCGACCCTCGGGGCTGAATGTGCCGTTGGCTAAGGCCTTACCGGGAGAGATGTCCTTATCCCGCGCATTGGTCGAAAGTTTTTGACTAATAGATCGATCTGGGCCAACGCGCTCAGCAAAACCTTCCGCGCGGGGCAGGTCATGCGGCTCCGCGTCGTCTTGAGGCGTCTTCGTGCTGGCTGGCGCACCGCGCTGGGTGCTGCGTTCCTTTGCTTTGCCGCGGGGCTCGCGGGCACCGGCATTCCGGTACTCCAATCAAACCAGGACATGCTGGACTTGCGCTGGTTGTTTTACTGGCGTGGTGCCCGTCACGCTCCCGATGACATCCTGGTCGTTAGCATCGATCCGGGCGCGGCGCGTGCGCTCGCCTTGCCAGAGGACGGACAACGCTTCCACCGCTGCCTGGATCTGCGGCAGGGAGTGGCGCCGGCGACCCACCGCTCGCTGCCTTCGCCGACTCAGTTGGCGCGCTGGCCGCGCTGCCTCTTTGCCCGCGCCGTGCGCGCGCTGAGTAGCGCCGGGGCCCGGGCGATCGTTTTCGACATCCAGGGCGCGCCCCGAGTGTCCAGCGGGGACCGAGGCGACGAGGCGGTGTTCGCCTGGCAGGATGCGGAGTTCGCACGCGCGATTGCCGAGTCGGGCCGGGTTCTGGTGGGGCGGCGCGTCGAAACCGTGGTGATTTCCCGCACCTCCGGTGACGCGCGCGAGGAAGGCGCCCGTCTGGCCCCACTCATCGAGGACGCGGCACTGGGCAGCGGCCCCTTCCTGGTGGAGCGCGACGCCCCTGGGGCAGGTAACGGGTTTCGTGGGTTTCAACACGGGCGACTGGCCCAGCGCCACACCGCCGGTCCTGCTGCTGCAGAGCCTGCTGACCGAAGCCTACGGACAGTTGCGCGCCCGGCTTGCCGCGGAAGACCCCGGCCGCGCCGAATTGCTTCCCGCGACCGCGGAGGAACTGCTGCGCCCGGGCAACCTGCCAGCCGCGACGCTGCTGCTGCGTGGACTGCTCGCTGACGACGCCTCGCTTCGCCAGCGCCTGGTCGACGGAAAACCGTTGCCCGCCCCCGAGGTTCGGCTGTTGGCCCAGACCTACGCGGGCCCCGCCAGCCACTACTTCAACCACTACGGCCCGCCCGGCAGCTTTAGGACCGTCGGCTTCGAGCGGATCCTCGCCGAGCCGGGTGAACCCGGCTACCTACCGCCGGCGGAGATCCGCGGCAAAGTCGTCATTCTGGGTGCCGATTACGGTGAGTTCGAGTCGGCTGAAAACAACCGCACGGCCTTGGTCACGTCCACCCGAGGAGTCCCCGGCGCGGAACTCCTGGCGACGGCGTACGCCAACCTGCGCAGCGGCGAGACACTGGAGCCCCAGCGCACCCTGGGCGCCGCGTTACTTCTGGCGGCAGTGCCGCTCGCCCTCAGCGCCTGTAGCTATGCCCGGAGGCTGCGCGGCGCCTTGGCCTTGATGTCGGCCCTGGCGCTTGGGTACCTCCTGCTAACGGAGGCACTGTTTGCCTGGGCGAACATCTTGCTCCCGATGGCACTCCCTGTTCTGCTGCAGGTTCCCGCCGTCGCCGTGCCTTACACGGCGACACACTATCGGCGCATGCAGCAGGAGAGCGCGTCCCTACGACGCCTCTTTGGCACCCGGCCGGTACCCGCCAGTGTCGTTGCGCACCAAATAAGGGTCAAGGAGGCACTGGCCAGTGGTCCAGAGTCGCTCTTTGGGGTAAGCCTGATGACCGACATTGAAGGCTACACCACCATGGGTGAGCAGATGGATCCTCAGCGCTTCAAGGCCCTTATGCAGGAGTATTTCGAGGCGACCTTCCCTCCCATCGAGGCTGGCCAAGGTGAGATCTCCGAGATCAGAGGGGACTCCACGCTGGCCCTATGGGCCGCTCCGGCGGACGATCCCAAAATCCGCCGGCGGGCCTGCCCTGCCGGCCTCGAGATACTGGCGGCGGTGGAGGAGTTCAATGCCCGGACGCCGCTGACAAAGTTGCCCACACTGATCGGGGTGAACTGCGGCGAGCTCTCCCTCGGCATGGTCGGCGCGGGACGGCATCAGGTGTTTCAGCCCGTGGGGGATTCCGTGAATGCCGCGCAACGGCTACAGCGGCTCAATAAGCTCTTGGGGACCCGGGTGTCAGCCTCAAGGGCAGTGGTCGAGGGCCTGGCGGGGATTTCGGTCAGGGAAGTGGGTAGCTTCAGGCTTCGCGGCCGCGTCACACCCATGGAGGTGTTCTAGCTGGTGGGGGAGACAGGCCACGTCTCGGCGCAGCGGCTGCGCTGCTGTGCGCAGTTCGCCGAGGGACTGGGCTTTGCCAGGGCGGGTCGGCGGGAGGAGGCGCTGGACTGCCTGCGCGCGAACCTGGAGGAGGCTCCGCAGGACGGTCCCACGCGCTTCTACGTAACGCTGCGCGAACGGGATCCGCCCTGGCGGGGGGAGGCCGTCACCCAGACCGAAGCTCTTTGAAACCCGCGATAGCGCCTACAAAGCGGGCGTGGCATACCCCCTCAAGCTAATAGCTGCTTAAAATCGGGCACAAAACAAGTAAAAAATGTCATTTGGAAGATTTTTTGTGTCTTCGTACCTCTGGGCTGGGGATGCGCGCGGTCCGCTGAGGATGCTGTTGCCGATGGGCATCGCTCTAGCATTGGCTGCACCCCTAGCGCTGGGTGCCGAGTCGAGGCCTGGGTGCAAGGTCTTGGGCCGGGTGGTCTCCGTCCAGGGCCTGGTGGAAATCCAATCTCAGGGCAACACGCAGTGGACGGCGCTGAAGCGTCCTGACGCGCCGCTGTGTGACGGTGATTCGAACCGCGTGGGCCCCGGCAGCCGATCGGGAGTCTTCATCGAGCCGGAGAATGGCCTGCGCGTCGACCAGGACAGCACCGTGACGGTGCGCCGTGTGGGCGACATCACCGAAGTGGAATTGCTGCGCGGACCGGCAGGCCCGCTAGCGCGCAGTTGCGGTGCGGTCTACAACCTCTCGCGCTGCCCCGGCAAGTTTCGGGTCCTGACCCCGCACACCAACGCCATGGTGGAGGGGACAGAATTGCTGGTACGCCTGGCCTGCGATCGCACGGTGGTGTCGGTCCTGGAGGGAAAAGTCGCGGCCAGTGACCGGCACGGCGGCGGTGAATACAAGATTCCCGCGGGCTCGGAGCTCACACTGGGCGCGGAGGCATCGTCGGCGGTGCGGCTGCAGGCGCGCCCCTTGGACGCCATCGACTGGACAATCTACTACCCACCGGTCGAGGATGCGGGCACAGCGCCACAGGCAGAGCCTTGCGCCCTATCGCCCGACGTCAACGTGTGCCTCCTCAGAGGGGCTTCTGCTTACCTGCGCGCGGGCCAGGTGGCGGGAAGCAACCGCAACACTGGACGCCGCGCTGGTAGACGGCGCTGACGCGGGCGAAATTGGCGCCCTGCGCGCCATCGCCGCGGTCGCCCAAAACCAGCAGGCCAAAGCGCTAGGGCTTGCCAAGGCTGCCACGGCGCTTGCTCCGGGTTCGCCACGGGCCTGGATCGCCCAGTCCTATGGCGGACAGGCGGGCTTGGCGCTGGAGGCTGCCCTGGCCAGCGCGGAGCGCGCGGCGGCCCTGGCACCGGGCGGCGCGCTCGCTCACGCGCGCAAGGCAGAGCTGCTGCTGTCCCTGGGCCGAACCGCGGACGCCGAGCGAGCCGCGCGGCGGGCGGTGGAGGCCAACGCCACCGAGAGCCGTGCGCACGCCATCCTGGGCTTCGTCCACCTGGCACGCAGCCAGGCTCACGCGGCCCGCGCCGACTTCCTAGCCGCACAGGGGGGACTCCAGTGATCCGCTGCCGCGCCTGGGCCTGGGCCTCGCGCTGATCCGGCAGGGTCAGCTTACCCAAGGACGGGAGCAACTGGAGATCGCGCTTGGGCTGGACCCAACCAATGCACTGCTGCGCAGCTATGTGGGAAAGGCCTATTACGAGGAGAACACCCCGGCGCGCGACGCACTCGCCCGCTCGCAGTCTGAGTTGGCGCGGGAAGTCGATCCGCGGGACCCCACGCCCTGGTTCTACGAGGCGATCCTTAGTTACGCCAGCGGTTATCCTGCGAAGGCCATCGCCCAGTTGGAGGCCTCCCGGGAACGCAACGGGCTGCGTGCGGTGAGCCGCTCAAGCCTGTTGATCGACGACGACGCGGCGGCGCGGACAGCAAGCCTCGCCGGGTGCTACCGGGAGTTGGGCTTCGAGCAATTGGCAATGCTGGAGAGCGTACGCGCGCTCGATGACAACTTCGCCAATAGCACAGCCCACCGCCTCCTTGCCGACACCTATTACACGGCCCCTCGCCATGACATTGCCCGTGTGAGTGAGGCGCTGCAGGCGCAGATCCGCGCGCCGCCGGCGGTGGCAAGTTCAATCCGCTGTTTAGCCGGGACCAGCTCCGCTTGCAATTCGACGGCATGGCCGGTGGCAGGGGCACGTTGGGCGAGGAAGTGGTGGTCAGCGGTCTGGCCGATCGCCTGGCCTTCTCGGCGAGCCAGCTGCACGACGAGACGGACGGGTTTGGCGGGGAGGACCGCTCGCGCAAGTACCTGCAGGACTTTTTTTGCACGCGCAGGTGAATCCGGACTTTTCGCTGCCGTTCGAGGCCCGCCACAGCGAGCTCAGCATCAACTGGACGTACGCCGCCTTTGGTCCCTCCCTTGCCTTCCCGGCGGGCATCGTCGAGAAGGCGGACTCGGTGCGGCTAAGCGGGCGCGCGGCCGGGGAGGGTTTAACCCAGTGCTAGGCCACGCGCAAGATCCGCAGCGCCGCGCAGGCCCCCCCGTAACCGTTGTCGATGTTCATGACCGCGATCCCCGGGGAGCAACTGGCTAGCATGGCGTTGAGAGCGGAGTGTCCTCTTTCTGCGACGCCGTAGCCCACGGAGGTGGGTACGCCGATGATGGCCCCGGCGACTAAGCCCCCCAGCACCGTGGGTAGTGCGGCGTCCATGCCGGCGACGGCAACGATAACCGACATCTTGCGCAGTTCTTCCACTCGCTCTAGCAGGCGCCAGAGGCCGGCTACGCCCACGTCGCTCACCAGCACGCTGGGTACGCCGTGGTAGGTCAGCGTTCGTTCGACTTCGCGGCTGACGAAGAGATCCGAGGTCCCCGCGCACACGACCGCCACCCGGGGCTCCATGTCTTGCAGGCGATGAGCCCCCCCCAGAAAACCCGTTCGCGAGAGCGGCTCATAGTCGATCTCTCGGGCAAGTTCTGCGGGAAGCGCGTCGAAGCGGGGCGCCTCCAGGCGTGTGAGGAGGAGCCGGATGGAGCGTTCACGCGCCTGCAACAGGATGTCGGCTAGGTGAGCATCGCTCTTGCCCGCGCAAAAAATGGCTTCGTCGAATCCGGTGCGCTGGGCACGTTCGAAATCCAGGCGCGAATCTTTACGTATGCTCAACTCGGATCCGGTGCAGGAAGGCGCTGCCTACGCGATAGGGCTCCAGGCTGACCCGGCACGCATCGGCGCCCGAGAAAATGCCTTCCACTGCCTGGCGGATGTGGCTTCGGGTGTGTTCTGGCAGGGCTTCGAGCACGGCTGCGTCAATCTCCAGCACGACGCCCTGCGCGCGGATACGGCAGCGGACGTTCACCTTCGATTCCAGGTGCGCCAACACGGCCGTCTCGGCCGCGTGGACGCGGGAAAGCGCCGCGGGGTCGATGGCGATACCGGTTTCGACGCGGCTCGCCAGACACGGCGAGGAGGGTAGCTCCGCTACCGCGGGCAGGCCCAAGGCCCGAGCCAGGGCCCTGACCTGTGCCTTGTCCATTCCCGCCTCCACGAAGGGGTGACGGACCTTGAACGCCTTTGCCGCCTCCAATCCGGGACGGTACTCGCCCAAATCGTCGCGGTTCGTCCCGGAGACGATCTGTCCGGTGGTGTGCGGATGGATCGCGCCGTACAGGTTGGTCTTGCAGTAGAAGCAGCGATTCAGGGGATTACGCAGGTAGTCGGGATCGTCGAATTCCCCCGCCTGGATCACCCGGAGATCCCACCCTTCCTGCGCCGCCAGCTCGCGGGTCCTCGCCGTGGCCTCGGCCGGTACGGCCGGCGATACCGCATGGAACATCACGCTCTGCCCGGACACCTGGCGCTGTGCGAAGGAGGCGAGCGTTAGGCTATCCACGCCACCGCTCACGGCGATGGCCAGGGGCCCTAGCTCGCGCAGCACCGCCGCTAGCGGGGAGTTCATGCGCTGGCCTCCTCGCCGGGTTCGCCAGGCATCGATTGCACTTGCCGCCGCAGGCGGCTGCGCGCAGCCTGGTCGGGGGCTTCAGCGATGTCGTCACTTTCCACCTTGGCGGTACGGCCCCCAGGTCGCTCGGCGTATTTCACCCGCAAGGGCTGACCCTCAACGGCCACAATGCCCGCCTCGCGGGCGAGCAGTCGGCGCTCCACCTCCTGCAGCCGCACGCCCAGCGTCGTGGTCTGCTCGAAGCAGGCGCGAACCACGGCCTCGGCCTGGCCTGCCCGGCAAAGCACCTGCAGGTGCACGGTGAGACGGCCCTTCTTGCCGTAGGCGGGCATCTGCAACACGTCGAGCACATCGTCCCGGGCACGCAGGCGCTCCACGCCACTTGCGAGGTCCTCCGGTGCTTGGTCGTCAACCTCGAAGCTGATCACGCCCACGTGGTCGCGCCCGGGTAGGTCCTCCTCCTGGAAGGCCAGCAGGCGCAACACGTTGGAAAGCCCGGGCAGGGTGCGGGTACCAAAGCCGGTGCCGCCACAGTGCAGCCGTCGCGCGCGCCGGGCGCCGGGCCGGTTCGCCCCCAGGTGGCGCAGGATGGCGGCACCGGTCGGGGTCACGCGCTCGCCGGCAATGCCGTCATCGATAATCTGGAAGCCTTCCAGAAGGAGCGCGGTGGCAGGCGGCGGAACCGCCAGCCAGCCGTGTGCGGTATGTACCCGGCCCGATCCGCGGGGCAGCGCGGAGACGGTCCAGGTCGCCCCCAGCGATTCGATCAGGTACGCCGCGCCCACCATGTCGGCGATGGAATCCCAGCCACCGAGCTCATGGAAACTCACCTCCTCGGGCGTAGCACCGTGGACGCGCGCCTCCACCTCGGCGAGCAACGCAAAAATCGCCACGGCACGCAGGGCCACGGGCCGGTCCAGCGCGGAATCGAGCAATTGCGCGCGGATTTCCCGGAAGGGTGTATGGGCGTGGTGGTGGGGAGCCTTCGGCGTGAGGCCATGGCGCTGGACCGGGGATTCCAAGGCCTCCAGGTTCTCCACCAGAAAGCGCTTGCCGGTTAGCACCTGATCGCTATGCGGTAAAAGTCGACACAGCGCGGGTTCGGGCAGCCCGGCGGCGCGTACGGCTACCAGCATGCCCGCCTCCAGGTCGGGGAATGCGTCCAGGACCGCCGCGATGAACATATCGCCGGCGACACCGCCGACAGGATCGAGTTCAATGTGCATCGCGGGATTCCGGCCTACGCTAGGTGGGCGCTCCTCAGGCGTGGGCGTGGCTTTCCAACCGGCCCATCATGGGCTTCAAGTTGCCCTTGGCATCGAATTGCATGGCCAGGGGTTCGCCGACGACCTCGAAGCGGGCGGGACTGGCTTTCACCTCGGCCAACATGGGAGTGGAGACGTGGATATCCGTCAGCTCCAGCGTGGTACGGATACGCACGATGCGGCAGTTTTCTGGTTTCACCCGAACCACCGTCTTTACCGCCAGCCGGATGGCGTCCTCATCGGTGTTCATGATCATGGGGATCGCGGCACCGTCGAGGTAAGTGCTGGCAATGATGTTGGCGTAGGTCTTGGCAATATCGACCTCGCGGTAGAGGTTCATGGTGATGACGTCGGCCAGGCCCAGGCCGGTGGCATTGCCATGGGTCTCCGGGGTCAAGCCGAGGACGGCGATCTTCTTCACCAGCGGCTTCATATTCCAATCGCAGAATCGGTTGTTGCGCCCGGTGATGTTGGGATCGAAGCCGGCCCCGCTAATGTTCTTGCCCATGCGCTCTATGACCAGCACATCCACCTCGTCGAACTGGATGCGCGGCATCAGCTCCTTTGCCTTGGCCTGAAGGAGGGTTTCGCGCTCGAAGAGCTGCTCGCCGGGCATCACTTCGATGATGGCCGTCTCGTCGAGGGCGTTCTCCACCATGCCCACTCCCAGCATGACGTTCTTGCGCTCCATGATGAACCGCGCGGCCTTGGGCAGCAGATCGATGAAGCTATCCATACCGTAGGTGTGGAGTTCGGTGGCGCCGACGATCTTGCCCATACCGATGGTGATCATTTTTACGACGCCGCTCTCGATGGGGGCGCGGAAGTTCGTGTGCGGCTTGATGCGGTTGATCAGCACCACGCCGTCGGCCTCTGAGGCCAGCTTGTCCATGTACACGGGCATGCCGTCGAGCACGCCGAGTTCCACCACCTCCATGCTGGCCATGATTGGGCAGCCCACATAGCTCTCGGTGATGCCGTAGCCTTCCAGGACCTCGCGCTGCCCCTCAGCGGTCGCGCCGCCGTGGCTGCCCATGGCCGGGAAGATGAACGGTTTGGCGCCCAGTGCTTTCAACTCCGCCACCACTTGGCGGGCACACTCCGCCACGTTGGCCACGCCGCGGCTGCCGCAGCCGATAGCCACGGTCTGGCCCGGCCGGACCTTGGCACGGACCTCGGGGCGCTTGAATTGGTCGGCAACGGCTCGGCTCACGCTGTCCAGACGATCATTGGCGAAACGCTGGCGCACGTGCACCATCTGGGGCAGGGGGATGTCCAGCCCTCCGGCGATATTGACGTCGATTCGATTGCCGATCATTGCAATTCCTCCTCCGATGGGGTCCTGGCTCGCGCGGGTCCTCAGGTCCTGCGGAAAGCGCCGCGAGGCCGCAAGTTTAACCCATACGAAACGGTCCGGCGACTTCCCGCCAGCCTCATTTAGGAGGCGAGCATGGTCCGGTAGAGTTCCATGTATCGCTCGGCGCTGGCGTCCCAGCTGAAATCACGGGCCATGCCCGCCTTCTGGATCAGCCGAAAGGCTTTAGTGTCTTCCCAAACCCCCACCGCCCGGGTGATGGCGCCTTGCAGCGCCTCGGCCGTGGCGGGCTGAAACAGGAAGCCCGTAGCGCTGCGCTCGGCCAGGGTGGCTGCGCTGTAGTCCACGACCGTGTCGGCAAGTCCGCCTACGGCATGGGCCACCGGCGGCGTGCCGTAGCGCTGGCTGTACATCTGGTTGAGGCCACAGGGCTCAAAGCGCGAGGGCATGAGGAACAGGTCGGCCCCGGCCTCTATCTGGTGCGCCAGCCCCTCATCGTAGCCGATTTGCACGGCGACCTTTCCCGGGAGGGCCTTGGCAAGCTGTTGAAAAGCCTCCTGCAGGTCGCGGTCTCCGGTGCCCAAGACCGCCAACTGGGCGGGTGCGGCGATCAGTTCCCGCGCGCAGGCGAGAACCAGATCGAGTCCCTTCTGCGGCGTGAAGCGGCTGATGACCCCAAAAAGCGGCAGGTCGAGATCGACGCTCAACCCCATCCGCTCCTGCAGCGCGCGTTTGTTCTCCTGCTTGGCGGGCAGCCGGTTCACCCCGTAATAGCGGGCGATGTAAGGGTCCGTCTCGGGGTCCCAGGCGTCGACGTCGACGCCGTTGAGAATGCCCGTCAGGTGGGAACGGCGCCGCGACAGCAGGCCCTCGAGGCCGAACCCGAACTCCGCGGTTTGGATCTCCGCGGCGTAGGTAGGGCTCACCGTGGTCAGGTGGTCGGCGTAATGCAGGCCCGCCTTGAGGAAGGACATCCGCCCGTAAAACTCTACCCCCTCGGGGGAATAGGCGGCAGCTGGCAAACCCAGCCGGCTCACGGTCTCCGCCGGGAAAATCCCCTGGTAGGCCAAGTTATGGATGGTTAGCAGCGATCGTGGCCGCTCGCCCGGAAAGAAGTGGAGGTAGGCCGGCGCGAGACCGGACTGCCAGTCATTGCAGTGCAGGATTTGCGGCCGCAGCGGCAGGGGCGAGCGCCCGCTGGCGAGCACCGCCGCCAGGTAGCACAACAGCCCGAAGCGTAGCGCGTTGTCTGGCCAGTCGACGCCGCTGGCGTCCTGGTAGGGCCCGCCGGTGCGGCCATACAGCGCAGGACAATCCACGATCAGCATGGGCACGCCAGAGGAATGCTTACCCGCGAGCAATTGACTCGCCGGCATGTCGCCTAGGGCTGGGAAAGAGGCCACCCGGCTCTTCGCGCGCACGCCCTCCATGACCGCGGGGTACCCCGGCACGAGCAAGCGGACCTCGGCGCCAGCGGCGGCGAGCGCCACCGGCAACGCCGCGCTCACGTCCGCCAGGCCACCGGTCTTGATCAAAGGTGCCAGCTCGGAGGTGACGAAGAGGACGCTCAGGCGGGCGGGGGCCTTGCTCATGGCAGATACTCCAGCACCAACGCGGCGAGCGGGGGCAAGGTCAGGGCCGTAGAGTGCGACAGCCCCATCCACGGCAGCGGCTGGGCCTCGATACCGCCGCCGTTACCCAGGTTCGAACCACCGAAGTGCTGGGAATCGCTGTTGAAGATTTCCCGATATCGGCCGCCGGCCGGTAGGCCAATGCGGTAGTTCTGCCGGGGCACCGGGGTAAAATTGAACAGCACAACGAGGAACGTCCCGTCCCGGGCCAGGCGCAGAAAGCTCAAGGTGGACTGATCGCCATCGTGACAGTCGATCCACCGAAACCCCTCGGGCCCGAAGTCCAGCTCGTGCAGTGCCGTGCGCTCGCGGTGCAGGCGATTCAAGTCTCGCGTCAGGTGCTGCACGCCTTGGTGCCAGGCATGCTGCAACAGGCTCCAGTCGAGTTCACCGCCAGCATTCCACTCGCGGCCGTGGCCGAACTCGTTACCCATGAAGGAGAGTTTCTTCCCCGGCGAAAAAGCCTGCCAGGCAAGCAACAGGCGCAGGTTGGCGAACTCCTGCCAGACATCGCCGGGCATGCGCTCGAGCAGCGAGCCCTTGAGGTGGACCACCTCGTCGTGGGACAGGGGCAGGAGGAAGTTCTCGGTGTACGCGTAGAGCTGGCCGAAGGTCAGCTTGTCGTGGGAATAGCGGCGGTAGATGGGATCGAGCCGGAAGTAGCTGAGCGAATCGTTCATCCAGCCCATGTTCCACTTCAAAGAAAACCCCAGCCCGCCCAGCCAAGTGGGGCGCGAGACCATGGGCCATGCGGTGGACTCCTCGGCCAGGGTGAGTGCGCCGGGAAACTGCTCGTGCACCAGCACATTGAGCTGGCGCAGGAAGTCGATGGCCTCGAGGTTCTCGCGCCCGCCATGGCGGTTGGGCAGCCACTGGCCAGCGGCGCGCGAGTAGTCCAGGTAGAGCATGGAAGCCACGGCATCCACGCGCAAACCATCGACGTGGAACTCGTCGAGCCAATAGCGCGCTGAGGACAGCAGGAAGCTCTTCACCTCGTGCCGCCCGAAGTTGAAGATGTACGTGCCCCAGTCCTGATGCATCCCCAGCCGCGGATCGGCGTGCTCGTAGAGCGCGCTGCCGTCGAAGCGCGCCAGCGCGAACGCATCGGCAGGGAAATGCGCGGGAACCCAGTCCAGGAAGACGCCGATGCCAGCCTGGTGGAAGGCGTCGATCAGGGCCTTCAGGTCCGCGGCCGTGCCAAACCGGCTGGTCGCCGCAAAATACCCCGTGGCCTGGTAGCCCCAGGATTCATCCAGGGGATGCTCGGTGATGGGGAGCAGTTCGACATGGGTGTAGCCGAGGTCGCGCACGTAGGGCACCAACTCGTCGACTAGTTCGCGGTAGCTGTGGAATCGCCCGTCCGGGTGCCGACGCCAGGAGCCCAGGTGCACCTCGTAGATGTTGAGGGGGGCGTGCAGCCAGTCCCAACCGGCCCGGGCCTCCAGCCACGCCGCATCCTGCCAGGCGTGGTCCAAATCCACGGGCACGCGCGCGGCCGTGCCCGGGCGCCGTTCGAACACCTGGGCATAGGGGTCGGTCTTGACCAGCAATGCACCGTCGCGGGTGCGCACCTCGTACTTGTAGTAGGCCCCTGCCCCGACGCCGGGGAGGAAGAGTTCCCATACGCCGCTTACCCCGTGGCTGGCCATGGGATGCACGCGCCCGTCCCAGCGGTTGAAATCACCCACCACACTCACGCGCGAGGCGTTGGGGGCCCAGACGGCGAAACGGGTGCCCGCAACCCCCTCGCGCACCTGCTCGCAGCTGCCCAAGGTATGCCACGCCTGGGTGAGCCGGCCCTCGTTAAAAAGGTACAGGTCGTGCGCGGAGAGGAGCGGCGGAAAGCCATAAACATCGTAGGTCTGGCGGGCCCGCCCGTCCTCCAGGAAACCCACTGCACAGGGCTGCAGGGGAGGGTTGCCGCCGCGCCATTCGAACACACCCAGGGGATGCACGCGCAGCAGCGGCTCTCCATCGGCCTCGTCGCCCAGCCAGGCAGCCTGGGCGTGCGGATTAAAGACACGCACCACGCAGTCCCCACCGGGCACCTGGAAGGTGCCGAGCAGCGCGAAGGGGTCGTGCAGCCGCGCCTCCACCAAGGCGGCGAGGAGGGCCGGGTCGGCCCCCGTTACGGAGCCGCTCATCGGCAGGGGCGCCGGGCGGGCAGGGCGCAGGCGGGAGCGGGCGCCGCTTCTGGGAACTGGCGGATATCCATGGGTAGCCGTATTATAGGACGCGCAGGGGGGTTTTCCGCAAAAATCGGTTTAAGCCGCAATGAGGCCCGCCCTCCTGGGGCGGCAGCGTCGGCTGTGATCGGTGTCGGCCGCCAAGCCGACCGAACAAAATGGTGAGCCGATGACTTCCAGCCATGCCACGGCGGCGGCCTACGCTGCTGCCCAGGACCCACGCTTCGTGAGCCAACTCACCAAGGGGACCTATGCCCTCATACTGGCCGGTGGGCGGGGCAGCCGCCTGCACCAGCTCACGGACTGGCGCGCGAAACCCGCCGTACCCTTCGCGGGCAAATTCCGCATCATCGACTTCCCGCTGTCGAACTGCTTCAACTCCGGACTTCGGCGCATCGGGGTGGCCACCCAGTACAAGTCGCACAGCCTGATCCGCCACATCCAGCGCGGCTGGAGTTTCCTCGACGGGCGCGTGAAGGAGTTCATCGACCTGCTGCCCGCACAGCAGCGGGTGCAGGAGCGCTGGTATGAGGGCACCGCCGATGCCGTCTACCAGAACCTGGACATCCTGAAGAGCAACGAACCCGAGTACGTGGTGATTCTCGCCGGGGACCATGTCTACAAGATGGACTATGGCCGGATGCTGATCGCGCACGTGGCGAAACAGGCGGACATGACCGTCGCCTGCATCGAGGTCCCGCTCGCTGAGGCCAAGTCCTTCGGGGTGATGGGCGTCGACGATGACCAGCGCGTAGGCAGCTTCGCCGAGAAGCCCGACCACCCGGCGCCGATCCCGGGCCAGCCCACGCGGGCGCTGGCCAGCATGGGCATCTATGTTTTCAGCGCGGAATTCCTCTTCGCCGAACTCGAGCGCGACAACGCGGACGACGCGTCGAGCCACGACTTCGGTAAGGACCTGATCCCGTGGATGGTGCCCCGGCACCGGGTCTTCGCGCACCGCTTCGCCGACAGTTGCGTGGGCATGGAGGACGGGCGTCCCTACTGGCGCGACGTAGGCACGGTGGATGCCTTCTGGGAAGCCAACCTGGACCTCACACACGTGACCCCGGACCTCAATCTCTACGACACGCAGTGGCCCATCTGGACCTACCAGGAGCAGGTGCCGCCCGCAAAGTTCGTCTTCGACGACGAGGGACGCCGCGGCATGGCGGTGGACTCCACTGTCTCCGGTGGCTGCCTGATCAGCGGCTCCAGCGTGCGTCGCTCGCTGCTCTTCTCGGGCGTGCGGGTGCACAGTTTCTCCACGATCGAGGACTCGGTGATCCTGCCCGAAGTAACCATCAACCGGCGTGTACGGTTGCGCCGGACCATCGTGGACAAGCGCTGCGTCCTGCCGGAGGGCTTCACCGCGGGCTTCGACCCAGAGGAGGACCGCCGCCGCTTCTACGTGAGCGAGGGCGGCATCACACTCATCACACCCGACCAGTTGGGCCAAAAGGTCTTCCTGCACCGCTAGCCGCATCTCGCCTCACCCTGGGCAGCACAAATGACCACGAAACCGCTGAACCTCGTGCTGCTTTGGCACATGCATCAACCCGACTTCCGCGACCCGGCCAGCGGCGAGTACCTCAAGCCCTGGGTGTATCTGCACGCGCTCAAGGACTACAGCGACATGGTCGCCCACCTTGAGCGCCATCCGCAGATGCGCGCCGTGGTCAACTTGGTCCCCGTGCTGCTGGAACAAATCGAGGACTACGCAAGCCAACTGCGCGAAGGCACGCTGCGCGATCCACTGCTGCGCCTGCTGGCGAGCCCCTCCCTGGAAGGGCTCGCCGATGCTCAGCGCACCTTGATCCTGGAGCAGTGTTTCCTGGCCAACCACGCCAAGATGCTCGATCCCTTCGCCCCCTATCGGCGCCTGCGCGACCTGGCGCAGGGTGTGGCCGGGCTGGGTCACGGCGCCCAGCGCTACCTCTCCGCGCAATACCTGGCCGACTTGCTGACCTGGTACCACCTGGCTTGGACGGGCGAGACGGTGCGCCGTGACGAAGTCGAGGTGGCCCGCCTCATGGCCAAGGGCGAAGGTTTCACGCTGGCGGACCGGGAGGGCCTGCTGGGCGTCATCGGGCGGGTGCTCGACACCCTGGTGGCCCGTTACCGCGCGCTGGCTGATCGCGGTCAGCTGGAACTGTGCTGCACACCCTACTATCACCCCATCGGGCCCCTGCTATTGGACCTGGGTTGCGTGCGCGAGGCGCAGCCCGAGGCGCCGCGACCCGCAGCGCCGGAATACCCCGGAGGGCACGATCGGGTCGGTCTGCACCTGCGCTGGGCCCAGGAGAGCCACACGGCCCGCTTCGGGGTGGCGCCAGTGGGCATGTGGCCCGCAGAGGGGGCACTGTCCACGGACTTCGCGGCGCTCCTCGAACGCGGCGGCGTGCGCTGGACGGCGAGCGGCGAGGCGGTGTTGATGAACGCGCTGCACTCGGCCGGCCACGAACCTAACCGAGACCGCGACCTCTATCGGGGCTGGACCCTGTCGGGCAGTCCCGGACTGCGCTGTTTCTTCCGGGACGACCGCCTCTCCGACCTTATCGGTTTCGAGTACAAGGACTGGTTCGGCACGGACGCCGCCATCCACCTCGTGACCCAACTCACGGACATCGCGGAGCGCGCGCCCGAGGGGGTGACCCCCACCGTGAGTCTCATCCTGGACGGGGAAAACGCCTGGGAGCATTACCCCTACAACGGCTACTACTTCCTCAACGAGCTCTACCAGCGCCTAGGGGCGCAGGCGGCAATCACTACTTGCACCTTCGCCGAGTTGCTCGACCCTGAGGCGCGGCCCGGCCAGGCGCCCCCCGGGGTATTGCCACGGCTGGTGGCCGGCAGTTGGGTGCACGGGACGCTGGCCACCTGGGCGGGATCCCCCGACAAGAACCGCGCCTGGGACCTCCTGGTGGCGGCCAAGCAGGCCTACGATCGCGCCGCCGGAAGGCTGGGGCCTGCCAAGGCGCTGCGCGCAAGCCGACAGCTCGGTGCCTGCGAGGGCTCGGACTGGTTCTGGTGGTTCGGGGACTACAACCCAGGCCCCTCCGTGGAGGCCTTCGACCGCCTGTTCCGCACTAATCTCGCCCGCCTCTACGAACTGCTGGAGGTGCCGCCGCCGGCAGAGCTCGATGAACCCGTCAGCCGCGGCGGCGGCATGGCCGAGGGGGGCGGCGCCATGCGCCGCGCCACTTGAGCCCGTTGGACGAGGCAATCACCGGGAGCACCAGAGCATGGCCAGGGCCGTAACCCTTCTGCTGGGCGTCCACGCCCATCAACCTGCGGGCAATTTCCGGGAAGTGGTGGACGATGCGCACGCGCGCTGCTACCGCCCCTTCCTGCACATCCTGCACCGCTACCCGGACTTCCGCTTCGCCATCCACGTGAGCGGCTGGCTGCTCGGCGAGTTGCAGCAGCGTTTCCCCAAGGACGTCGCCCTGTTGGGCGAGATGGTCGCGCGCGGCCAGGTCGAGCTCTTCGGCGGTGGCGACACCGAACCGGTGTTGGCGGCAATCCCTGCCCGCGATCGCCGCGGCCAGCTCGACGCCTTATCCGAGCGCTTGCACTCGGTCCTGGGGGCCCGGCCCGAAGGCGCCTGGCTCACGGAAAGAGTATGGGAGGCGACGGTGGTGCCCGAGTTAGCCGATGCGGGCATCGGCTTCGTCACGGTGGACGACTACCACTTCTTATGCGCGGGCCGGACCATGGACGAGCTAAGTGGGTACTTCAGCACCGAGGACAATGACCGGCGCCTGGACCTGTTTCCCATCTCCGAAGCCCTGCGCTACCGCATTCCGTTTGCGCCCGCCAGCGAGGCGATCGCCTACCTGGAGAGCTTAGCGGGGGCGGACGGGGATGAGCCCGCGGCCGTCTATTTCGACGATATCGAAAAATTCGGCATCTGGCCGGAAACCCACCGCTGGGTGTACGAAGAGCGCTGGCTGGAACAGTTCATCGAGGGGGTGCTGGCATCGCCCGTTCTCTCCACCGGTCACTACGGGGACTACCGCCGGCGTCACGCCACGCGCGGGGTCGTCTACCTGCCCACGACCTCCTATATCGAGATGAATGAGTGGACCCTGCCACCCCAGGCGGCGCAGGTCTACTCCGGTTTGGTCGAACAGGAGCGGGCCGCGGGCCGCTACGACCAGGCGCGCCCCTTCGTTCGCGGCGGCATCTGGCGTAATTTCTTCTCGCGCTACCCCGAGTCGAACTGGATGCACAAGCGCATGCTCTCGCTCTCTCGCAGGCTCGATGCGCTTCCCTCGGGGCAAGCGCCCGCGCGGCTGCGAGAACTGCTCTACCTTGCCCAAGCCAACGACGCCTATTGGCATGGGCTGTTCGGGGGGCTCTACCTGCCCCACCTGCGTCGGGGCGTGTACAACGCGCTGGTGGAGCTGGAACGCGCCCTGGACCTGCTCCAGCCGAGAGTGTCGCCCTGGCGCGACGACCTGGACCTCGACGGGCGCGACGAAGTTTTCCTGCACAATCACGCAGTCCAAGTGGTCGTGCGCGACGACGAGGACGCAGCAGTACTGGAGTTCGATGCGTACGCCCTGGCGCATAACTTCGGGGACACCTTGACGCGTCGGACCGAGCATTACAACCGCAAGCTCACCTCCGGCGAGCAGGACCATAGCGCGGAGAGTGGCATTGCCTCGCCCCATGACCGGGTGAGTTTCCGGCACCAGATCAACCCCCAGGACCTGCTGCCGGACCCGCGCCCACGGCGCCTGTTTCTCGACACCTGGCACCCCACCTGCGGCGAGAACGGCCCAGCCGGTGGGGCCCTGGCGCCGGAATACCGGCAGGCTGCGCGGGATCAGCTGCAATGGCAGGCCGCAACCGCCGGTGGCAGCATCGAGAAGTCCTACCGGCTCGACGGTGAGGCCCTAGTGGTGAGCTGGCGGTTCCTGGGTCTGGGGGCGGGCGAGTTCGAAACCCGGGTGGATCTCGCCTTGCCCAGCTGCGACGGCTTCCTCGGGCGTGTGCAGGTGGACGGCACGATCCTCGGTGGCTTCGGATCCCCACTGACCCTGCCATCCACCACCGGCCTGACCCTTGACGATGGCGTGCTCGGGGGCACGCTGAGCCTGGACTCCTCGCGCCCGGTGGCCGTGACCGCGGCGCCGCATTTCACGGTGTCACAGTCCGAGGCAGGCTTCGAAAAGATCATGCAGGCCTTCAGCCTGCAGCTACGGGTGGCCCTGTCGGCGCCGGAGGAGTCCCTGGAATTGACCCTGCGTCCGCGCCCAACCCCCTGACGGCCGGCCGGGCGGCGGCGGCTCCTGCTATGATTCGCGCCATGAATAGGCCCTTTGACAATTGTCTTTCCGGTGGTTTCGGCCCAGGCGCAGCCCTGCTCACGGACCTGTATCAGCTCACCATGATGCAGACCTACTACGAGCAGGCAATGACCGAGACCGCGGTCTTCGAACTGTTCTTCCGCCGGCTGCCGCCGGGAGCGCGGAACTTCTTCCTCATGGCGGGGCTCGCGCAGGCTCTCGACTACCTGGAGCAGTTGCGCTTTACCCCGGAAGAGCTCCAGTGGCTCTCCACCCAGGCGGGCTTTAAGCCGGAGTTCATCGATCGACTGGCGCAACTGCGTTTTACCGGAGACGTTTGGGGACTGCCCGAGGGAACGGTGTTCTTCGCCGACGAGCCGGTGCTGCGCGTGCACGCGCCGCTGCCGCTGGCACAACTCGTCGAGACGCGCCTCATGAATCTGGTGCACTTCCAGACCATGATCGCCACGAAGGCGGCGCGCGCCGTGCTGGCCGCGCCCGGCAAGGTCCTCATCGACTTCGGCCTGCGTCGGGCCCACGGCGCCGAAGCGGGGGTCCTGGCGGCCCGGGCCACTTGGCTGGCGGGGATGTCGGGGACGGCAACCGTATTAGCCGGGGCGCTCTACGGGGTGCCGGTCATGGGCACCATGGCCCACTCCTTCATCCAGGCGCACGCCTCAGAGGAGCAGGCCTTCGAGGCCTTTGCGCGCAGCCACCCGGACAATACGACGATCCTGGTGGACACCTACGATACGGAGGCCGGCGCCCGCAAGATCGTGGCCCTGGCCCCACGCCTAGCCCGCGACGGTATTCGCATCCGCGCCGTGCGCATCGACAGCGGGGACCTGGCTGCCCATGCCTTCCGCGTGCGGCAGATCTTCGATGAGGCTGGGCTCAAAGACATCAAGATTTTGGTGTCCGGCGGCATGGACGAATTCAAGCTACAGGAACTCCTGCGCGACAAGGGCGCGCCTATCGATGGCTTCGGACTCGGCAGCGGTATGGACACTTCCTATGACGTCCCGACGCTGGACTGCGCCTACAAACTCCAGGAATATGCCGGCAAAGCGCGCCGCAAGCGCTCCGAAGGCAAGGCCACGTGGCCTGGCCGACGCCAGGTGTTCCGCACGTTAGACACCGCAGGCAGGATGCAGGGGGACGTGGTGACGCTTGAAGGGGATCCGCAGTCCGGCGATGCGCTGTTGCAACCCGTCATGCGCGAGGGCCGCCGGCTGGAAGGCCAGGCGACCCTGTCGCAGGCTCGCGAACAGGCCGCGGTGAACCTTGGTCAGCTGCCCGTCGCGCTCCGCGCTCTGGAATCGGCACCGCTCTATCCGGTACGCGTGTCGGACCGACTGCGCGCCCTGGCCGACGAGGTCGACCGGGGGATCGCGAGCTAGCATGCCGGGCGCCCCTGTGGGAGCGTTGATGCAGATCAAGTTGGGCGGCCCTGGATGCGGCCATACTGCGAACAGCTGGCGCGTTCTGCTGGCTGCAAGGTCTTTCTCCTTCGATTGTGCATTGCCGCCGTTTTCACGGCGGCTTTTTTTTGGTGGGAGCGCCACGCCGATGCCCGTGCAAAGGCCGGAATTCCTCCGTAAACTGGACGTCTTCGAAACCGACGCCAAAACAGGAAGCCTGCGCCCATGATCTCTCTCTCCCGGCTTGCCGTCCGATGGGCCCTGGCGGTCCCGATCGCCGCCGCGTTGCTTCCCGCCCCCGCCGCGTTCGCCCGCCCCCTGGCGGAGATCCAGGCCTCCGGCACGCTCATCCTTTGCACCAACCCCAATGCCCTGCCCTTTTCCAAGAAAGATGGGGCAGAACCCGGGGTGCACGTGGAACTCAGCAAGGCGCTGACCGAAGCCCTAGGGCTGGCGCTGAAGATCGAATGGGCGGGTCCGAAGCGCCGCATGCGCGACGTGAAGTGCGACCTCTTCCCCGGCAGCCGCACGGACCCAGCGCTGCACGAAGCCACCATGAAGTTGTCGCGTCCCTACGCGCGTGCCAGTGTGGTGATGGGCTTCGCGCGCGGCGTGGAACCCGTGGCGGACTTTCGCGCGCTCAGCCGGGACCTCAAGGTGGGCGCCATCATCAACTCGGCACCCACCGTGGCCTTCGGGAAGGTGGGTATCCGTTACGCACCCTACACCTACCAGGAAGATCTGCTCGACGACCTAGCCAAGGGCGAACTCAAGGCCGCCGCCCTCCCTGACGACCTGCTCGCCTATTACCGGGCGCGCCATCCCGAGGCGGGGCTCGGCGCGGCGGCGGCATTCGGGTCGGACCCGGATCTCAACTGGACACTCTCCCTGGGGCTACCCAAGGCCGACCAGGCGCTTGCCGATGCCGTCGATGCGGTCCTCGCCCGGTGGCTGGAAGATGACACGGTAGCCAAGATTTACGCCAAATACGGGCTGGAACTGCGCAAGCCCTGAGGCGCGCAGGCAGTTCCATCCCGCCGCCCGCGCGGGCTCGAAGTCGGTGAGACACCGGAGTGTCATACTCACCAAGCGCGCGGGGGTTTACGCAGGATGACGATGCGCTCGGGCTCGGGGCGGATGTAGCCGCCCTGGCGCAGTTCCTTGAAGATCCGGCTGATCATCTCGCGCGAACACCCCACCCGAGTGGCGATGTCCTGCTGGGTAAGGCGCTCCTCCACCACGAGTTCCTCTCCGCGCGCGACAGCGAGATCTTCCAGCAGCCGAACGACCCGCCCATAGACATCCAGGAGGGCCAGCACCCCGACGGTCCGGGTGAGCTCGCGCACACGGTGGATGAGTGCCGCGACCAGTTGCCCGGCGGCCTCGGGCGTGTGCATCACGTACTCGCGAAACACCTCCGCGCCCACCACAGAAAACTTCGAAGGCTCCAGCGTCGCTACCGAGGCCGATCGCGGTCCGTCGTCGAGGACGATCTCCCCAAAACACTCGCCCGGCCCCTGGGTTCCGAGGATGACCTCTTTGCCGTCCTCGTCCGCCAGGAAAATCTTCACCCGGCCTGCCAGGATGATGTAGAGCGTGTCCCCCTCGTCACCTTCGTTGATGATGACGCTGTTACGGGGATAGCTGCGTACCTTGCCGCGCTCGGACAGGGCGTCGAGGTGCTGCTTCGACAGGCTGACGCCGGGGCGCTTTTCCGTCTCGGACCAGGGCATGGGACCTTCCTCGACATCAGGGCAGGTCTAGATCATAAGCGAGAAACCGGCGTCGGGACCACTACGGGCCAAGCTGTCGGCGGGCCAAGCTGTCGGCAGGCCGGTGCTCAGCTGCCGGTCGGCACGAAAGGAAGCCCGCCTGGGACCTACCACAGGCGGGCAATGCGGCGTTGGGTGGGCGAGCGCCTAGAGGACCTGCCGGCGTGCCAGGCCCGCCGTGGCGGTGCCCGGCGCATGCTGCGGGCTCGCCCGCACGCCATCGCGGCCCTGGACATGGGCTGCGAGCTCGGTGCCAACACCGGACAGCCTGGCCCCGGGCGCCAGATAGACGCTGTCGCGCCCGTGGATCTGTGCCACCGTAACGGGGCGCATCGCGGCGGCCGGGACGGGTCCCGGGCCCGCGTAAACGCTGTCGCGGCCGAAGGGCTGGGCGGCCTGGACGGTGACGCTGCTCAAGACGATGGCAAGGACGGTGGAGGCGACGGCTGCGGTGGCGAGGGTCGGTTTCATGGTCTTCTCCTGGGGTGGGTGATTAGGTGTCGGATTCGACGATTCCAGAATAGCGACTCGGTCCGCCCGGGACCCGTGCGCTTTGCACTGCCCGAACGGGAATTTTCACGATGGCGGGGGCGGACCCCTGGCACTGGCGGCTAGCAGGCGGTAAGGTGGGGCCTCCAACACGGAGGAGCACCATGAAGAAGAAATCCCCAGAGGATCTGCGCAGCCACCGGTGGTACGGTGCTAAGGACCTGCGCTCCTTCGGCCACCGCTCGCGCACCCTGCAGATGGGGTACTCCAGGGAGGACTATTCGGGCAAGCCCATCATCGCCATCATCAATACCTGGAGCGATATCAACCCTTGCCACAGCCACTTCCGGACGCGGGCTGAAGAGGTCAAGCGCGGGGTGTGGCAGGCGGGAGGCTTCCCCGTGGAGATGCCGGCCATGTCCCTGTCAGAGCCGTTTCAGAAACCCACGACCATGCTCTACCGTAACTTCCTGGCCATGGAAACGGAAGAACTCCTGCGCGCCTACCCAGCCGACGGCGTGGTGCTGATGGGGGGCTGCGACAAGACGACCCCGGCGCTCATCATGGGGGCACTATCGATGAACCTGCCGGCCATCTTCATGCCCGGGGGTCCCATGCTGCGGGGGCACTGGCACGGAAAGACGCTGGGCAGCGGGAGCGACTCCTGGAAGTACTGGGACGAGTTGCGGGCGGGGAACATCGGGCAGGCGGATTGGGAGGAGATCGAGGAGGGCATCGCCCGCTCCGCGGGTCACTGCATGACCATGGGAACCGCCTCCACCATGACCAGCCTAGTGGAGACCCTGGGCCTGAGCCCCAGCGGGTCGGCCTCCATACCCGCCGTAGATGCCAACCACCAACGCATGGCGGAGGCCTGCGGCCGGCGCATCGTCGACATGGTGTGGGAAGACTTGACGCCGCGCGAACTGCTCAGCGCCGCGTCCTTCGACAACGCCATTAAGGTGCTGCTGGCCCTGGGCGGCTCCACCAATGCCATCATCCACCTGGTGGCCATGGCGGGCCGCGCGGGCATTTCCCTGCCCTTGTCGCGCTTCGACGAGTTGTCCCGTGACGTACCCCTGCTGGCGAACCTGCGTCCCTCGGGCCAGTACCTGATGGAGGACTTCTACTACGCGGGTGGCCTGCGCGCGCTCCTGCACGAGCTATCCAGCCTGCTCGATTTGGACACCCGCACGGTGAGCGGACGCACGCTCGGCGCCGAGATCGCCGGCGCCACCACCTACAACGCCGAGGTGATCCATCCGCTCACCGCGCCCGTGCAGCGGTCGGGCGGCTTGGCCGTGTTGACCGGTAACCTCGCCCCGCGCGGCGCCGTTATCAAACCCACTGCCGCCGATCCCCGCCTGCTCCAGCACCGCGGCCAGGCGGTGGTGTTCGAGGACTACAACGACATGTCGGCGCGCATCGACACCGATGAGCTCGACGTGGACGCGAACTGCGTGCTGGTGCTGAAGAACGCCGGCCCGCTCGGCGGCCCGGGCTTCCCCGAATGGGGCATGCTGCCGATGCCGAAAAAGCTCATCAAGCAGGGCGTGAAGGACATGGTGCGAATATCGGATGGCCGCATGAGCTTTTTCGGCATCGGCAGCATGCCCCATTCGGGGAAGCCCGGGCCGCCGAGCGGGCCGGCGTTCTTCAGCACCAGCACGCAGTTCGCGTCCACG
>JANXRW010000086.1 GCA_025356655.1 Betaproteobacteria bacterium
GCGCACTCCACTGCGCCACCTCCCCCCTACACGCCCGCACCGCCGCCTGCCTCTCGCTGCCCCACCGCCCAGCCCCCCTTCCCGGTGGCCAAGAGCATTACCAAACTGCCGGTGGATTGCGCTTTAGACTGCGACCCAACAGCCGGGTCCAGATGAGGCGCGCCTTGTCCTCCACGTTCAGGGGCAACAAGCAGTCGCTGCCGAGCAAGCCCTGCGCGGCGTGCGGGCGCCCGATGACTTGGCGAAAGCGTTGGGCGCGTAGCTGGGACGATGTGAAATTCTGCTCCCAGTCCTGCCGCGCGGCACCCCCTGTCGGATTAGTCAGATGACCCGCCTGCGCACGTTGGTCGTCGTCTTGGGCGACCAACTGGACCTCACAGCGGCAGACTTCGATGGCTTCGATCCCGCGCAGGACGCCGTTTGGATGGCCGAGGCCGACGAGGAGTCAACCCACGTCTGGTCGAGCAAGCAGCGCATCGCCCTATTTCTGGCCGCCATGCGCCACTTCGCTCAGGCGCTGCGGTCTGCGGGTAGGCCGCTTCACTACCGGCGCCTGGATGACCCCGGTAACCGTGGCAGTCTAGCAGCCGAGTTGCAGGCGACACTGGCGGCGCTGCTCCCGCACCGAGTGGCGATGACAGCGCCGGGCGACTGGCGCGTGTGGCAATCGCTGAAGGCGGTGGTCGAGGGCGCCGGGCTGGCGCTGGAAATCTGCGAGGACCGCCATTTCTTCAATACCGTGCGCGAATTCTCCGTCCACGCCCAGGGGCGCAACTCCTTGCGGCTCGAGTACTTCTACCGCGAGTTGCGGCAGCGCCACCAGGTGCTCATGCACGAGGGCAAGCCGGTCGGTGGTCAGTGGAATTTCGACGCGGACAACTGCGCAGCTTTCGGGCCCGAAGGTCCGGGGCGCTTGCCGGCGCGCACCCGCTTCGAGCCTGACGTGCTGACGCGCGAGGTCCTGTCCCTGGTCGAGACCCGCTTTGCGCAGCATCCGGGCACGCTCACGGGCTTCGCCTGGCCGGTGACTCGCGCGCAGGCGCTGCAAGCGCTGGACGTTTTCGTTGCGGAGCGGCTGCCACTCTTTGGCCGCTATGAGGACGCCATGTGGACGGGCGAGCCTCGGCTGTACCACTCGCAGCCCTCGGCCGCGCTGAACCTGCAACTGCTGACGGCGCGCGAAGTGGTACACGCTGCCGAGGCGGCGCACCACGGCGGGCTTGTGCCGCTGGAGAGTGCAGAGGGCTTCATCCGGCAGATTTTTGGATGGCGCGAGTCCGTGCGCGGCATTTACTGGACACAGATGCCCGGTTATGCCGAGTGCAATGCGCTCGGCGCGACGCAGGATCTGCCCACTTGGTACTGGACTGGCGACACCGATATGGCTTGTATGGCCTGCCTGCGCGACGCGATCACGCAGACGTTGGAACATGGCTATCCACCACATCCAGCGCTTGATGGTCACGGGCCTCTTTACGCTACTGCTGGGCGTTTGGCCGCAGCAGGTGTACGCCTGGTACTGGTCGGTCTACGTCGACGCGGTGGAATGGGTGCAGCTGCCCAACACGCTGGGCATGAGCCAGTATGGCGATGGCGGGCTGATGGCCAGCAAGCCCTACGTCGACACCGGAAAGTACATCCGGCGCATGGGGGGTGGCTGCGCTGGCTGCCGTTACGACCCGGCGCAGCGCAGCGGCGAGCGCGCCTGTCCGTATACCACGCTCTACTGGGACTTCCTCATGCGCCACGAGAAGTTGCTCGTCGGAAACGCGCGTATGGCGCTGCAGGTGAAGAACGTGGCGCGAATGAGCGACGCCGAACGCGTGGCGGTAGCACAGCGCGCCGATGGCATCCGCGCGGGCTTGGTCGGCACGTCCGCATGAGCGCTCGAGGCCACTGGCCCGCGCGATGGTCGAAGCAGGCGATGTGCGGAGTTGCCTCGTGATGCCGTTGCAGCTGTTCCAGCCCACGCTCGAGGCGGCGCGAGCGCGCATCGCCGCCGTGCGGCCTGCCGAGTACGCGCGAAGCCGCAACGCCCTCGACGGAGCGGTCACGCGGCTGTCGCCCTACATCACGCACGGTTTCGTCAGTCTTCCCGAGGTACTCGCCGGGGTGGCGACACACCACCGGCTTTACGTGCAGCACAAGTTCGTCTTCGAATTGGGCTGGCGCGAGTACTTCCACCACGTGTGGAGGCACCGCGGTGAGCGCATCCTGCAATCGCTGCGTGAGGGGCCCCTGCCCGAGGCGGCCTACGTACCCGAAATGCCCGCTGACATCCGACAGGCGCGCACGGGCGTGGCCGTCATTGACGAAGCCGTGCGCACGCTCTACGCCACGGGCTATCTGCATAATCACGCGCGCATGTGGCTGGCCAGCTATGCCGCGCACCTGCGCAAGGTGCACTGGCGCGCCGGTGCCGATTGGATGCTGGCGCACCTGCTCGACGGCGATCTGGCCAGCAACCATCTGAGCTGGCAATGGGTGGCCGGCACCGGCAGCGACAAGCCCTACTTATTCAATGCCGACAACGTGGCCCGCTATGCGCCGGCCGCTTGGCACAGTGCAGGAAGCGTGATCGATACGTCCTACGAGGCGCTCGACGCGATCGCGCGCAATCCCTGGCCGGTGCCCGCGCAGCCGGTGGGTGAAGGCGTGGAAGAGCCCCCGCTGTCGACACAGCCCTCGTCGGTTGCGGTGCCTTCTGCTGCCGACGTCGCCGACCGCGATATTTGGCTCATCCACCCCTGGGCGTTGGGCGAGCCCCCGGCCGACCTACCGGCGGGTTGCTTGAGCTTGGGCTGGTGGCCTGCGGGAGCGCACGCCGCCCGGCCGTGGAGCGGGTCGCGCTGGGCCTTTGTGGGTGCGCGCATGAGGGCGTTAGCCACGCTGCAATGGCACGGAAGCCGCCAACAGCTGGCGCAGGCGCTGACTCGGGCGCGCTCGGTACAAACCTCGGGTGATGGGCCTATGGGCGCGCTACTGCCGCCTATGGTGCGGCAGCGTGCGGTGCTACGCCTCTTTAGCGAGGTGGATCAACCCTGCGGATCATTTTCCGCCTGGTGGAAGCGCACGACGCGCGGCGTTGAGCGGCTATTGGACTTGCCGGGCCTAGCAGAACTCTCGGCACGCGGCGCGACAGGGACAGGGCCTCGGCGCGTGCGCACCGGGCCGGATGAGGTTCCGCCAGGGGCAACGCCGCCGTCCAACAAGAACGAGAGGACAGCCCCCTGATGCGGATATTCCTGGTGGCGTCGAGCCACGGGCAGGTAACGGCCACGCGTGGCTGCTCCTTGGCAGCGAAGACGTTCAGCACGCGCCTGCACCCCTTCGCCCAAGCGTCTGCGCCCGGCGCTATTGGGGACCCGCGCAGTTGTCTGCTCCCTGGGTGTTGTGCTACGCGTTACCTAGTGCGGTCATGACCCCCACCGGCCCTGTACAACTCGTTTGGTACAAGCGCGATTTGCGTGTCGCCGATCATGAGCCACTGGTGCGCGCGGCGAGCCGTGGGCCCGTCATCGCGTTGTACGTGTACGAGCCCAGCGTTTTGCGATCCCCGGAGTTCGATGCCTGCCACCTGGCGTTCATCAACGACTGTCTCCGTGAACTGCAAGACTCGCTCGCACGCCTGGGTTGTCCGCTGCTGGTGCGCACCGGCGAATGCCCCGAGGTACTGCAGGAGATCCATCGTAGCCACGGGATCCGCACCCTGTGGAGTCATGAGGAAACCGGGCTGGAGGTGACCTATGCGCGCGATCGACGCGTGGCTGATTGGTGTCGCTCCGAAGGCATCGAGTGGCAGGAGCTTCCACAGTACGGCGTCATTCGGCGGCTCAGGACCCGCGACGGATGGGCGCGCCGCTGGGATCAGCGTATGTCCACGCCTTTGGTTGCCGCTCCGCCCCGCGTTAGCACGGTGGCGCCGTTGCGCGATTTGGCGGCAGTTGCTGCCGGCCATCCTATGCTGAGCGCTGTTGATCTGGGCGTTATCGGCGGGCCCCGAGCGGAGGCTTGGTCAGGTGGCGAGCGGCGAGCGCTCGAGGTGCTGCATTCTTTTCTGCAGCAGCGCGGTGTGAACTATCGCCGTGAGATGTCCTCTCCCACGACGGGCTTCGATGCCTGCTCGCGGATCAGTCCTTACCTCGCATGGGGTGCGATTTCTCTGCGTACGGTGCACCAGGCTTGCGAGGTTCGGCGTCGTGAAGTTCGTGACGCTCGTGACATCGGCTCGCCGATCGACTCGCGCTGGCTCGGTTCGTTACAATCCTTTAGCGGGCGCCTGCGTTGGCACTGCCACTTCATGCAAAAGCTCGAGGACGAGCCGCGTATCGAGTTCGAAAACTTTTCGCACGCCTACGATGGACTGCGCGAGCAGGAATTCGATGCCGCCCGACTCGACGCATGGTGCGCGGGACTAACGGGATATCCCATGGTCGACGCCTGCATGCGGGCGTTGCACGCCGGCGGTTGGGTCAATTTTAGGATGCGCGCGATGTTGGTGTCCTTCGCGGCTCATCACTTGTGGTTACATTGGCGCACGTTTGCACCCTATTTGGCTCGTCAATTCATCGATTTCGAGCCCGGCATTCACTACAGCCAAGCGCAAATGCAAAGCGGCACCACGGGCATCAATACCGTGCGCATCTACTCCCCTATTAAGCAGGCCCTCGATCAGGATCCCACAGGCATCTTCATCAAACGGTACGTGCCGGAACTCGCGGCGGTGCCCCTCAAATACCTAGCGCAGCCGCACACGATGCCGAGTCAATTGCAGGAGCAAACGGGCGTCCATATCGGACAGAGCTACCCGGCGCCGATCGTTGAACATGCCAGTGCTTATCGCACGGCGCGCGAGCGCATCGCCGCCGTGCGCCGCACGACGGCGGCCCGTGTGGAAGCCGATGGGGTTCAGGAAAAGCACGGCAGTCGGCGTGGCGCGCCGCCGCAGAAATCTCGACGCAAGTCGCGCAGCGCGGGCACCCCCAGCAACCAGGCAACGCTTCCCCTATTTCCTGAGGAGTAGGCGTCCGATGGGGCATGCGCCATCGTCCATCGTCCGCGGCCGTCCGATATTACATGCCGGCAGCCGGCGCGCGGATGGTTTTAACGCAAACGGGGGGAGGCCGCCTGCAGGTGATGGGGTGGAGTCCTGAAATCGCCGCTGGAGGCGGAGAAAGTTGAACGATTGAAGCGTAGGGCTAGGCCACGTCCAGACTCGTCTCCGTCGCTGCGGGTTCTCGGAGCAAGGGCGTCTCCACGCGGAACCGTGCTCCGCCAGTCGGGCGGTTTTCCACGCTCAGGCATCCGCCGTGGGCTGCGATCAATTCGCTGGCGATGGGCAGTCCCAACCCGGCCCCCCCAGCACCCGTCTTGGTCTTGCTCGACTGGGCGAACTTGTCGAAGATGAGGTCCATCTCGTCCGCAGGAATTCCGGGGCCCTGGTCCGCCACCTCCACCACCAGGGTCTCGGCGCCTGAGGCAATGACTCCCAGGCGCAACTCCACGGTCACGGTGCCCCCCTCTGGACTGAACTTGATCGCGTTGGATAGCAGGTTGGCAAGCGCCTGCCTGAATCGGCCGTCATCCAACTCGGCCCGCATCGCCGTCGGGGGGCTTGTGAACTCCAGTCGCACGCCACGGCTGTTCGCCATGGCCTGGAATTCGCCCACCAGGGACTGTAGGAGCGCTGAAGCGTCCTGCAGTTTGAACACATAGGTCAGCTTGCCAGCCTCGATCTTCGCCAGATCCAGTAAATCGTTGAGCAGCCGCATGAGACGGGTGGCGCTTCCGTCGATGTTGTCGAAGTAGCGCCCAAGCTTCTCGCGCGGCGCCGCATCGAAACGCTCCTGGCCCAGCCGCGCGAAGCTCGAGATCGCGTGCATGGGCGTGCGCAACTCGTGGGAAATGTTGGCCAGGAATTCCGACTTGGCGCGATCAGCCGTCTCCGCCGCCTCCAGGGCCAGCGTCAGGCTTTGCTTGTGCCAGGCTTCCGCTGCGCGCAGTTGTGTCTCTCGCAGTACGGCCTCCGACACGTCGCTGACGAGGGCCATCAGGTGATCTCGCCCGAGGCGAAGTAAGCTGATCGCGAGAACCAGCGGATAGCCGGAGGGGTTGCGTAAGGCGGGCACAGCCACCCGATGATCCTGGATAACGGGACCCTCCTCTGGGCCCGTGAAAGCGGCCAAGGCTCTGAGCTCCGGCGCCGGGCCTTCGAGGGTAGTGAAAAAATTGGACAGGTCACCTCCCGGAGCCACTGGGAGGAGTAGTTGGACGGTCATCGGGTTAGCCATGCGTACCGTGCCGTCTTCGCTCAGTTGCACCAATCCGATCGGTGCCATATACATGAACTGGATCAGCGCTTCGTGCTCCTCGCCCGCGGCGGACTCGTCCCACGGCGCGACGGGGGGCTCCGCTAAGCCTTCCGAAGGCTTGTACACGGTAGGCGATTGACGACAACGTAGCGAGTGTCACCCTGCGGCGAGGCGAGCAGCGGCAGACGCACCTTCGTGGCTCGCATGCGCAAGGTGAAGACGTAATCGAGGCTCACATCCAGCGCCTCGCCAGCGGCGCGTGCATCCTCGAAGCGTTGTGCAACCAGGAAGTTGTTCATGCACGGTGCGACCATGGTGGAGAGCGGGTTATCGATGACCCGCTCCGGCGACAGCCCCGACAGCCTCGACGCATGGCGGTTGTGGCGAGTGACGCGGGTGTCCTCACCGAAGCCGATCACGCCGAAGGGAGCTCATCGAGCTCCTGGGCACTGAGCCCTTCGAGGGATGCAAGGAGCTGAGGGGAGTCAAATACGGGGAGGGCCAGCACTTGATCCATGAAATACCTCAAATGGGTCGTGTCGGTTGACAGCTCTGGACAATGCACGCTCCCAACCGGGGTATCTCCCGCTACGACCGTCCTGGCAGGAACTTTAGCGCTCTCCTGGCGGCCCCTCCCAGCGCCGTGGGTGGGCTGCCTCGTCTACCTGGGCACCGCGCTAGCGCCCGGCCGAGAAGGGCCGAAGGGCGAACGCCTTTGGTTTCAGCCGCGCCAGCGAGGCCCTGCTGGCCTGAGATGGGCCCGCCGCCTTGGGGTGAAACGGCTGCGTCGGTGTTCACGTCGCCTTGGCCTGCAGGCAGGGCAGGGGGCCGAGCGACGACGCTCGGGTTAGAGGCGAACTGGCCGGCGCATGTCGACAATTGGCGGCGGTGCCGATCACCGCGTGGCGCCGCCGCTAAAGGTCGACAGGGACCGATAGTGTGGTGGCTAACCGGGCAATCCCCGGCAGCCGCACCCAGGCCAGCGTCGGTGGACAGGCCATCGCAGCAGTGATGCAGTGCCGCATACCCCAGCGAGGTGTCCTCGACGACCGCGGTTCGGATGACTGGGGCCTGGGATCGGACATTGCCGAAGATCATGGCCAAGGAATTGTCGGCAGCATCGCGTCCCGTGCCGAAGCAGCCAAAGCCCATGGGGATGGCCGTCGTCGACGGATCTAGGATTGAGCCAGCCGTGCTTCAAAGAGACCACTACGTAGGTCTGGAAATCGCAGGGACCAAGGACCGGGTCGACGCCGGAGTCGGTTCCGGTGGCGAAGCGTGCCCGAATATTGAGGGCGCGACACAGCGCGATCATCGTAAGCGTCAGGTAATCCCCGCCCTCGGCGAGCAACGGCTCCAACAGTTGCTGGAGATCGGGCTGTTGCCGGGCGGCCGAGACCATGCCAGCAACGGTTTCGAGGTCGGACAGCCTCCGGGGTGACTTACTGGACAGTGACATTTAGTCAGTCATGGCCTTTGCCGAACTCGGTGACCCGGAGCGGGCCTGGGACTTGAGGTCCCTTATTCATCCGCTCAGTCACGGCATGATCGCCTCGGCGACCACCAGCTACAAGGTGGAACCCTGAGCGGTGTCGACCGACGTTTACGCGATGGCACCCACGTCGGTCGGGGGGCGAACGGGTACACGGGTTCCGCGGGATCGCTCTACCGCCTAGCGGTGGAGTCCCTGTTGGGACTGCGCGTGGAGGGCGATCAATTGTCCCCTGCGCCCTGGCTGCCTGAGGACTGGCTGGCCTGCAAAATGGATTGTCGGTGCAGAGAGACCGTGTGTCACATCACCGTTTCGTGGGCCGTAAAGCGAGGAGCGCTCGCTCCCATTGGACCCCGTTTGCCAAGACTCGCCGACCCTAGCGCTGTCGAACGACCTGGCGACGCACGAGGCCGTGTTCACGCTGCAGCGACGAGCGTGAGGGCAGCCTGACAGTTGAACTGTAGTTGACCGATCAGTCCAATACCGCTACCCTGCATTCATGGGTCGAGAAAAGCAGTTCAGCGAAGCAGCCGTCCTCGAAGACGTAGCGGACCTGTTCGCTTTGCACGGCTACCAGGGCACGTCCTTGGCGACGCTCTTGGCCGCGACTGGGCTGGGCAAACAAAGCCTGTACAACAGTTTCGGGGACAAGCGGGCGCTCTACCTGAAGTCGGTGGAATGTTCGGCCGCGCGCTTCCAGCCCCTCGAGGCCGAGATGCAGGGCGCCCCCAGCGGGCGCGCCGCACTGGTCGCGTATTTCGACCACCTAGTTGGCAAGTGCGACAGCGATGCGCTCGCGGACAAGAGCTGTATTGTCGCGGCCGGATTGCTCGAAGGCGTGGACGATCCGCTCATCGTGGAGACGCTGCGCGCCAAATGGGCCGGTTTGCGCGAGCTGTTGCGCGACACGGTCGAGCGCGGGCAGAAGGACGGTTCGCTGCGCAACCCTGCGCCAGCTGCCGCGCTGGCGGACCTGCTGCTGGTGGTGACGGCCGGCCTGCGCGTCAACGCACGCGCCGACTTTGGCACAGCGCGGCTGCAGAGTAGCGTCGGCCTTGCGTTGTCGATGCTCGACAACGACTCTCTTCTGGAAGCAACACGCGGCCCCCCCGAAGGCCCGCACTGACTGGCGCGGCAAGCCGCTTGTCTGTCCGCCGTATTGGACCCGCGTGGTCCCAATCGGGCTACGAGGCGCCCATCGGGCGACACCCTTCCAATCTAAACCGACCTGACTCACTAACCCGATCCGACCAAGGAAACAACACATGCTGTTCGAACCGTTCACCACCCAGGGCCTGCAACTCAAGAGCCGCGTCGTCATGGCACCGCTGACACGCAGCCGTGCCGTCGCCAACAACACCCCCAATGAGCTCATGGCTGAGTACTATGCGCAGCGCTCCGGTGCCGGCCTTATCATTACCGAAGGCACCTCGCCCTCGCCCGATGGCTTGGGCTATGCGCGGATCCCCGGTCTGTTCAACGCGGCGCACGTGGCCGGCTGGCGCAAGGTCACTGAAGCCGTACACGCGAAGGGGGCGAAGATATTCGTGCAGTTGATGCACACGGGGCGGGTCACGCACGTGGCCAACCTCCCCGCTGGCGCCAAAGTAATGGGCCCCGTTGCCGTCGCCCTCGAAGGTGATATGTACACCGACGGGCAAGGAATGCAACCGCACAGCACACCGCACGCCATGATGGAAGAGGATATCCAGCGGGCAGTGGGCGAGTACGTCAATGCGGCTAAGCTTGCCCTTGACGCTGGCTTCGACGGCATTGAGCTGCACGCCGCCAATGGCTACCTGCTCGAGCAATTCCTAAATGCCAATGTCAATACTCGCACCGACGCCTACGGCGGCTCGGCGGACAAGCGCAACCGCTTCCTGCTTGACGTGGCACGCGCCACGGTGGCCGCGATTGGCGCCAACCGCGTGGGCATTCGCCTCTCCCCCCGCGGCGTGTTCAACAGTACCGACGCCTTCGACGGCGTGGACGAGCAGTATGTGGCGTTGGCAACGGAATTGGGCGCCCTGCACTTGGCATACGTACACCTCGTCGACCATTCGGCGATGGGTGCGCCAGAGGTGCCGGTCGCGCTCAAGGCCCAATTACGTAGGGCCTTTGGCGGCACGTTTATCGCGTCTGGTGGCTATGACCGCGCGAGCGCAGAGCAGGCGCTGAAGGAAAATCGCGGCGACCTCGTCGCGTTTGGCCGTGCTTGGCTCGCGAATCCGGATCTGATCGAACGCATGCAGGCCGGCGTCCCGCTCAATGCCCCAGACGCCTCCACCTTCTACACGCCGGGGGCCAAGGGTTACACCGACTACCCGCGCACGGAAGCCAGCGCGCGGCCGTAGAGCGCAGCCTGAGTCGGATCCCCGAGGGCCAGTACCTGGGCAACCGCGCCGTTCTTAAGGGTGTACCCGACAGGGCGCACCGGCTCCAAGGCGCGAGTCGTCAAGTTGGGCCGATCTCCCGTCGGCGCCGGCGCGCCCACTTGATGCCCTCGAACCACGCGACGCTGAGTATGCCCAGGCCGCAGGCCGCCAGGAGTTCGTGTGCCGGAAGGGGGGCGAATCGCAAAACGCCAACGGCCCAGGGGGTGTAGAGCGCCGCAAGCAGTAGCGCGAAGGTTAGCGCTACGACGACCCAGAGGGTCCGATTCGGCGTTCGAAGCGTGGCCCAGAGGGAGCGCGTGGCCGAGCGGTTCGACAGGATGAGCGCCAGGTTCCCCATCATCAGGGTGGCGAACGCGAAGGCCCGGGCCTCAGGCTCGGATAGCCGCGCGCCGGCCCAGGCGAATGCGACCATTACCACGGCCAGCACGCCCAGGCCCTGCGTGAAGGCCAGCCACAGTGTGGCGCCGCCGAAAAGTGGGGACGCCGTGTCGCGCGGAGGACGCCGCATGACATCGTCCTCCGCCGGTTCGTTTTCAAAGGCGATCGAGCAGGCGGGATCGATGATGAGCTCGAGCAAGGCGATGTGCATCGGGAAGAGCAGCACCGGCCAGCCGAGGAGCACGGGCAGCATCGCCATGCCAGCGATCGGCACGTGCACCGCCAGGATGTAGGACATGGCCTTTCGCAGGTTGTCGAAAATGCGCCGCCCAAGGGCCACCGCAGCGACGATGGATGCGAAATTGTCCTCCACCAGCACCAGCGACGCCGACTCGCGCGCCACGTCCGTGCCACGCCCCCCCATGGCGACCCCCACATGCGCTGCGCGCAGCGCGGGCGCGTCGTTCACGCCGTCACCGGTCATGGCAACGATTTCACCGCGGGCTTTCAACGCCTGGACGATGCGCAGCTTTTGCGCGGGCGCTACGCGGGCGCAGACCCCGACGATCGCCATGCGCTCTCGCAGTGCTTGGTCGCCCAGGGTCGCGATCTCCTCGCCCGAGAGCATGTCGCCATCGCCCTGGGCGAGGCCCGCCTGGTGAGCAACGGCCCGCGCCGTCGCCGGATAGTCGCCGGTGATCATGATCACGCGGATACCTGCGGCACGGCACTCCGCCACGGCCGCCGCTACCTCGGGGCGCACGGGGTCCGCAAGGCCGAGCAACCCGACGAACTCGAAGTCGAAGCCGTGTTCGTCGGCCGGCCAGGCCTGGCCCAGGAACGAACCGCGCGCCACGGCAAGCACCCGCAGGCCGACACCCGCCAACTCGTCGACTACGCTCGCGATGCGCGTACGCTGCGCGACATCGAGATGGCAAAGATCCACCACCGCTTCGGGTGCACCCTTGGCGGCGACCGTCTGGACGCCACCGGAGGAAGCGGCCCACACCTGGGACATGGCGCGCAGCGCGGGGCTAAGCGCATAGCTCTGCACGAGTCGCCAGTCCTTGCGCAGATGTTCGGTATTGGCCAGAAAGCGTTGCCCGAGCTGATGGAACGCCTTCTCCATGGGGTCGAAGGGGTCCACCACGCTAGCCAGGATCGCTACTTCCACCAGGGCGTGGAAGGCTTCTGGCAATTGGCCGTCGGCCAACGCATCCAAGGCCAGCCGGTCCTCCAGTTGGAGTCCACCGGCGGCAAGATGCGTCACCGTCATGCGATTCTCGGTCAGCGTTCCCGTTTTGTCGCTGCACAGGACCGTGGTGGCGCCTAGCGTCTCGATGGCGTTGATGCGGCGGGTGAGCACGCCGTTTTCCGATAACCGCCGGGCCCCGAGGGCTGGAAACACGGTGAGCACCACCGGGTACTCCTCAGGCAGCATGGCCATGGCCAGCGCGATTCCGGCAAGCAGGGCCTGCAGCCAATCGCCCTTCAACCATCCGTACACCGCGACTAGCGATAGGCTAAGCACCAAGGCCAAGAGGGCCAGATTGCGCACCAAGCCGGCCGTTTGCTTCTGCAGCGGCGAGCGCTCGTTCGCCACACTCCCGAGCGCCGTGCCGATTCGCCCGATGGCGCTCTGCGCGCCGGTGGCAGTGACGCACGCCGCCGCCTGTCCCTGCACGATCAGTGTGCCGGCATAGATCTGTGGCAAGTCGTCGCCACCGGGGGCGACCGCATCGGCGTCGGACAAGTTCGTGGCTGCGGCGATTTCGTCGGGCCGCGCGGCCCGCTTGGTCACAGCGATAGCCTCGCCCGTTAGCAGCGATTCATCGGCCCGTAGACCTTCGGCCGACACCAACACGGCATCAGCCGCCACGCGGTCCCCCTCGCTCAGCTTCATGAGGTCGCCACGCACCACGTCGCGACCCGCGATGCGTCGGGGCCGGCCGTCACGGATCACGAGGGCGCGCGGACTGGTGAGATCGCGCAGGGCGTCGATGGCACGCTCGGCCTTGCCTTCCTGGTACAAGGTGAGCGCCAGGGTAAGGAGTACGAAGCCAAATAGCGTCAAGCCCTCGCGTAGGTCGCCGAACACCAAGTAGAGCGTCCCGGCAGCCAGCAGCAGAAGGAACATCGGCTCGCGCAGCGTTGCGCCTGCGATCGACAGCAGGAAGCGGCGCTTTACCCCAGGAAGCACATTGGGGCCATCTCTGGCGAGATGGGCGAGGGCCTCGGCTGTCGTCAATCCTGAGTCATTGCCTCTCTGGGCGTTGCTTGCGCCCAAGTCGTGCTGCTGGGCGCGTGCATCAGAATGGGTTGGGGGGGTGTCCATGCTCAGGCCGCCTCGGCCTCCTCCAAGGGCCAAGCCTAGGGGTCGGTCAGGTGCAGGTCTGTGCGGCTGCGAACGCGCGCCGGGGGTAGCCGGCCAGGTCCCCGGGGGGCCGACCCGACAGGGTTCCGGATCGGCTGGCCCGCGTAGGCCATCGTTGCGCCCCGGGCTGCGCCGCGGGACTCCAACTGCCGTCGATGCAAGCGCCCAGCGCGGGTGGTTCACAGGCCGGACGCATGTTCGCCCTGGGCCAGAAAGAACGCCTTTTCGCGTTGGGCTCCATGAAAGGCCTCGACTCGCTTTAGCAGCAAGCGGCGCGCGACTTCACGGGGATGGCCACTGGCCTGCCGCGCTTAGCCGGATCGCAACCGGCCACCGGCTCGGCCGAAGGCTCCGTCGTTGCGGAGGCGCTAGCAGTTGCTGGCCAACAGCAAGCTGGGGCAGGAGCCGTGTCGTGGGGCGTTTCGCGGAATACCGGAATGCCTGACAGCGTGGGGAAGTGCTCCCTGGCAATCCCTTGCGGATCCGTGATCCAGTGTTTCTCGCTGCCTGCGAAGCAGCAGGTTGTCTCACCCTCGTCAGCCAGCGCCAAGTCGGCCGCATCGGCCCGTTCCCTCATGGCCAGGAGTTGGGCTGGATTGCCGGTCTGCATCCCCATGCGGTCGACGCTGGGCGTTATGCACCGGGCTGAGGTGGCGAAGTTCACGCCAGGATCCTCGATCATCCACTTTGCATACCCGCCTTCGGTTCGGGTAGGCTCCGCCGCGAACAGCATGGAGTGGACGTCGATGCGCTGGGCCCCGTTGTTGACGTGGAAGCGCTTCATCATGATCTCCGCAATTTGACGCCGCTGGCGCAGGGCCAGGCCGGGCTGAGCCCTGCAGGCCAGGATCGTAGACTGGCTGGAGGCAGCGCGGGGGCTCGGCGCTCTATATTTCTAATATTATCGAAATCATGGCGTGGGTCAAGACGCAGGGTGCATCAGCCCAGACCGCTGGCTTGTCCTTCGCCGGCGACCTTCGCACGGCACGCGGAGCCGCGCCGGGGACAGCGGCTGCCTCGGTCCGCGGTGTGATCGCGACATGTTGGGACGCCGGCGACCTCGATCAATCAGTCCGGAGTGACCAGTCCGGTCTCGACCGCCTTGATCTGCAGGGCCAGGTACTTGGAGTAGATGCGGCATTGCGCGAAACTGCCCGCGATGAACCACAGGCCATCCTGCCGCGTTCGCGTGAACATGTTGTTCAGTTCCTGCTTTTCCTCATCGATGCCCCAGACGCGGCCTACGCGTGTGGTGACGGTCTCGCCGAAGAGTTCCCGTACCACTTGCTCCTGGCCCTGGTATCCGGTCGCCAGCACAATCAGGTCGCAGGGGAGTGCGCGTCCGTCGCGAAGTTGGGCGCCGGCCGTAATGAAGGCCTCGATGTCCGTGAACTGGACGACGGGGATCTTGCCCTGGGTGATCAGTTCTGAGCAGCCGACGTTGAAGTAGTAGCCGCCGCCGCGCGTCAGATACATGAACTGCCAACCTTTCTCGTCGGTGTCATTGACGCGGAAGCCCGCATGGCGCAGGTCCGCCAGGAGTTCTCGGTCCATCTCGCGCGCCTGCTGGGCCATGAGGCGATGGGACTTCTCCGCCCAGGCTAGCGGCATCGAGGCGGCGATGAGGTCACATTCTTCCAGGGGACGGCCTTCGCTGTAGAGGGCATAGGGAATCTGCGCGGAGGGCTCGACATTGACCACCAACGTTGGACCGCGCTGCACCATGGTTACCGAGGCGCCATTGGACACGAGGTCCTGAGCGATGTCATGTGCACTGGTGCCGGTGCCGAGAACCATGACTTGACGCCCCGCCAAGCCGTCGGCATTGCGGTACTGGCTCGCATGAATGACCGGGCCCTGATAGGCGTCGAGGCCGGGGATATGCGGTCGTTTGGGCAGGTCGCTCGCACCCGTCGCCATGACCACATGCCGGGGGTGAAGGGTGCGTAGCGTGCCATTGCGCTGAATCCGTGCGACCCAGCGCCCGGTTCTCTCATCGCGGCTCGCCCCCAGGAAGTTGGCGCCAGTCCAGAAGTTGATCTCCATCGCTTCGGCGTAGGCCTCGAACCAACTCGCCAGTTTATCCTTGGGGATATAGGTCGGGAAGTTGGGCGGGAAGGGCATATAGGGCAGATGGTTCACCTGCACCTGATTGTGCAGCGTCAGCGCGTGATACCGGTGGCGCCAATTGTCGCCAACACGCGCCTCGCGGTCGACGACCAGCGTGTCGATTTGGAGTTGCCCGAGGCGCGCCGCAATGGCGAGGCCAGCCTGCCCCCCGCCCACGACCAGAACCTCGGGATCGCGCTCCGCGTAGGCCATCGCGGCCTGGCGCCGATCCCACCAGTTCGGGCCGGTGAAGTCGCGCGAATAGGCCGCTCCGTGGGGCCGCCGACTACCGGTGGTCTCCTCGTGTCCCTTGATTTCATCGAGCGCCGTGAATAGCGTCCAGGCCCGCGGCAAGTCGTCGGCTCCGGTTTTGGGATCGAGCCGAAAAATGCCTAACGAGCGGGTCGTTGCGGTCTCGAAGCGAAAGAACGCCTCGATAACCTCGGCGCCCGCCCGTTGGACCACGCGCGGCGAGGCGCGCGCGCCATCGAGAACGAAGGATGCGGGCGACTTTCCCCGGGCGTGGTGCGCCAGCGCATCCGCGATCCTCTCGCCGCCGCTCGTCGTGCTCACCTCCCAGGTAAAAGCGACGAGGTCTCGCCAGTGCGCGTCAGCCCGGAAGAGAGCCTGCAGGCCCGCCCGGTCGTCGGCTGCGAGGGCGGTGCCGAAGGCGGCAAGCCAGCGCGTTGTCAGATTCGACAGCGCGTGATCGGTGGTGTCGAGCATGGGGGGCCCTGTCCATTCGGGGTTGACCGAGCGTCACGGGCGAATCCGGGCCGACTTGCCCAGGATCGCCTGCGCGCGCCAACGTGGCGCTAGGGAGTGTACAACTTTGTTTGCGCAAATCTGAATAGGTGCCGATCAGGTAGAGCTGACACGCCCTGCGTCTTTAAAGCCTGAGCCTGGCGTCGAACCTCAAACCAAGGCAGTGCGATTCCCGAAGATAGCTCATAAAATGCTATTCTCAAAGCTCTAACGATCCAGACGGTTGTGGGTAAGAAAGAATGCCGATGGGGTCCGCCGTTCTGCTCGACATGAATCGAAGGGCCGTGCTTGAAGCGGGCAGTCGCTTTCGCAGGGCGAAGCTGCGCGTCTTCGGTTCGCTGCTGCATAGCACGGCCCGAGAGGATCTCGAGCTTGATCTTCTCGTCGATGCGTTGCCCGGCACTAGGTTGTCGGAATTGGGCGGTTTGCCCGATGAGTTGGCTTCACTGCTCGGCATGCCTGTTGATTCGGTGACGCCCGGCGATCTGCCCGGTCGGTGGCGAGGCGCTTCCCGCGGCAGCGCGCGGGCGTCGTGGCGGGTGCACGTTTGGGCAAAGCAGGCAACGGTGTTTCACCGCCGGCCGATGGGATCCGATGGCGTGGGAACGGCGCCCGTGCCGGGCGCCTCAGGGATGGATGCATGAACGCACTGGAGCATCGAATTCCGCCGCCCCTCTTGGCATTGGCGCTCATGGCCGCCATGGAAGGCGTGGCACTGCTGGCGGCGCCGACACAGGTCCCGGTGTTTCTACGGCTTGGCGTCGCGTCGGCCTTGCTTGTGGCGGCGGGCGGCTTCGGCTATCCCTCGGTGATAGCGTTCCGACGGGCGGGAACCACCATTGACCCGATTCGGATAACGCGTGCTTCCACCCTGGTGACCTCGGGCGTGTACCGCATCACGCGCAACCCCATGTACTTGACGCTCGCACTGTTACTGTGCGCTTGGGCTGCATGGTTGGGTGTGGCGTTGGCCGCGTGTGGCCCGGTGGCTTTTGTGGCCTTCATCACGCGCTTCCAAATCCTGCCAGAGGAGCGCCAACTCGGCGCCCGGTTCGGGGCAGACTACGACGGCTATCGCAAACGTGTGCGCCGTTGGCTCTGAGGCCTGGGCTTCCAGCCTCCCTCAATCCATCTAGGCGGCTATGGCACTTCCGATTTTCGGGCCGGAGTCACTCTGGATGAAATGCAGTCCGGGCGCGGTGAGCTCGGTCTGACTGGGCAAACTACGACAGAACTGCCGTTGTACGCCAACCAGAATGGAGCCGGGCGCCGGGTGGACGAAGAGCTTCGGCAGCGTTCTGCGCTGCAGCCCATGGGCGTATTCCCCCGCGAGTTCCACCCTGGGTGCCGGTTCGCCCGCGATGGGAATCCGGCGGGGCCAGTTGAGTACGGTTGGGCGCTCATCCCCTACGGCAAGGCGCGCGCGCTAAGTCGCCATCTCCCCGTCGGTGAGCCTGCGCTGTGCCGAACTCGGTAGCACCGCCTCGATGAACAGGTTCCGCTTGAGGATAGGATCGTCTCCCTTGGGCGAACGGAACCCCTGAAACATCCCGCGGGCCTGTTCTGGTCGATCCTCCCGGGACGCCCGGGGCGTCACCAATGCCTCCATGTAGGCGATTGCGTGCGCCTGATCGGGGCGCCGGCGGGCCCAATGGAAGCCCAGGGCGCTTCCCCAGTCGCGCAGAACCAGCGTAACGGGCTGATCATGCACCAAGGCCGCAATCGGGCGCTCTAAAAACCCGTAGGCCGTCGCCAAGCTATAGCGCTCAGAGCCCTCGGTGGCAGGCGCTGGTCCGAGTCGCCTTGGCCAATGAGGTCGGGGGCGGTGACGCGTCCCTTCGCGACCGTTTCCTGCAGGACGTGGCGCCAGCGGCAATTCGACGCGGGCTTACCGTGCAGCAAGACAATCGCCAGAGCGCTACTGACCGCCACCTGTGCGAGGCGACGCCCGGCGATGGTGGTCTGGTGCATTGCTGGGGCCCTTTGCGCGCCCTGGACTTCGCGGCGTTCATTGGCCAAGTACCTGCCGGGCGTAGACCTTTTGCATGCCACCCAGCCAGCGGTCGTAGTCCTCGCCTTTGCGTCGGAAATAGCTGAGCACTTCCGGGTGCGGCAGCACGAGGAACGTCTCGCCGCCCATCGCGGATACGACATCCGCGGCCACCTGGGCCGGTGTGAGCATGCCGTCGACGCTGGCCGAGCCACCGCCGGTGCGGGTCATCGCGGTTTGAACGGCCTGCGGACACAGGCAGGAGACGCGGACCCCGCGCCGGCCGTAGGCAACGCGCAGCCACTCGGCGAAGGCCAGCGCGGCGTGCTTGGTGACGGCGTAGGGTGCGGACTCCACCATACTCAGCAAGCCAGCAGCGGAGGCGGTGACGACGAAATACCCTTCGCCGCGCGCGACCATTTTTGGGACAACGGCGCGTGCCGCCCACAAATGGGCCATCGCGTGAACCTCCCACATCTTGTCCCAGAGCGGGTCTTCGAGTTCCAGTCCGCCACGCGCGCCGAGGATCCCGGCGTTGGACATGTAGATGTCGACTTGGCCAAACCGTGCGCGAGTGGCTGCGACCAGCGCCCGGATGTCGGCCTCGAGGCTCACATCACAGTGCACCGCCAAGGCGCACTGCGCGCGGGACTCGTTGACTTCTTGGGCCAGTGCCTGTGCCCTCGCGAAGTTGATGTCGGCCACCACGACACCGCGCGCGCCTTCCGCGGCGAAGCGTTGGGCGAGCCCACTGCCGATGCCGCTGGCGGCACCGGTGATGATGGCTACCTTGTCACGAATTTCCATCGCGTAAATTCCTCTTCGAACTGGGCCCTCGAGCCGCTAGGTGAGTCAGGAAGGTTGGTCGACGGTGCGCAGCACCATCCGACCGCGCACCCGGCCGTATAACAGCGCCGGGGCCCTCGGGATCGCCGCTTGCAGGCTGACCTCCTCGATCAGGCCTTTGAGTTTGGTCGGGTCCAGATGAGTGGCCAATCGACCCCAGGCGCGCTCGCGCCGTTCTGCCCGTGGGGCCATGAGCGAGTCCACACCTTCCAGCGGCACGCAGGATGAACGGATGCACACGCGAAGGCAAATCCATCCCTTCACCGAGCCCGCAGGCGGCAACGACGCCGCCGTAGCGTGTTTGCGTGAGGGCATTGGCGAGCGTGTGTGAGCCCACCGCGTCGATCACCGCCGCCCAATGCTCTTTTTGCAAAGATTTGCCCGGCCGGGACCGTTCGCCGCGGTCGATGACCGCGCGGGCCCCCCGCGCCCGGCGGCACACCGTGGTCTTGCAGCGCCGGTATGCAGACCATGGTGGTGCAGCCTGTCGTGCCGACGCCCTGCCGGGGCGTGAAGGCCTCGGGAAGCCGGACCAGCCAGTCCCCCAGGAGCCAAGCCCATTGCGCCGGGCGACCCCAGTGGGTTTCGCCCACTCCCCAGCCGTTTTGCACGCCGATATCGCCGGCCTTCCAGTCAGGGTGCGAGGACTCGATCACCTTGCCCGTCCCGTCCATCCCGGCGACCAGCGGCCACTTGCGCGCGACGGGGAGACGGTTGGTGATGGCCAGCGCATCCTTGTAGTTCAGCGATGAATAGGCCACCGCCATCGGGACCCCGCCCCCGGGAAGCCGGGAGGGGTCGATGGACGGGACAGAGGCCGAGGAGGCAGGCGAATTCTCGAGCAAGAGCGCCCTGAACATCCAGCGGTTCTCTCACCCAGTGGATCAGACCGGCAGGACCGTGCCTAAATGGCGGCGCGCTTCAGACCCGCGGCGGCAGCCCATGAACCAGGGTCAGGAATTCCAGTTGTGTACCGGCGCGGCGGTGCTCGGACAATGCCTGATAGTCGGCGTCGGCGTACCACGCTCGAGCGTGAGCTTCTGAGGGGAACTTGAAGATAATCATGCGCCCAGCGCGCGGTGAAGTGCCTTCGAGCGCGATAGGCGCATCGTCGAAGGTGACGAATTCACCGGCGTAGCGCTTTAGAATGGGAAAGAAGCCCTTTTCGTACTGGCGGTAGCGTTCGGTATCGGTAACGATCAGGTTCACAACGGCAAACACGGCAACATCGGACACGAGGCTTATCTCCCGTCGGGGTGGATGAATGGGGTCCGCCTAGCGGCGCGTAGCGCGACAGCGGCAAGATCCGCGCATCGCAAGGGCCTTCGTCGATGGGTTTGAGGCCACGGCAAGGGTCAGGCTTCCGGGCAGCACTTTTAGAGTTTATCCTGCCAGCAGCGGGTGCCGCAACGCGGTGCGCGAGTGTTTTCCCGGGCCGAGGGAATAGTCGAGGGAATAAGGGCATTTTTTAGGCGAAGCTGCTTGGAGTAGGGGGGGAAATGGAGCCGGAGGGGGAATGGACGATGAGACGACGCGCGTGGCTCGCGGGGGGGCTCGGGCTCGCTGTGCTGCCACGCAGAGCGCTATCATGGGGAGCAGTCCCCGGTGCGCCGGAGGCGCCCGCCGCGATACCGGTCACTGGGCATACGCGCAGGTATCCCCCGGAGATGTCTCCAATAGCCTTCGTGGGTGGCGCTAAGGGTACTTGGTACGTGGAGCGGCAGACCCGCGTCTGCGGCGAAGGGCTTCCCGAGGTGCAGGCCTTGGAGGTGGGCGCGGGAGATCTCGACGCCACCGGTAGTTGGGTACTTCGCGCGGTTGCAGGCCACGCCCACTACGTGGAGCGGCATGAAAAAGCTCCTCTGGACGCCGCTTCGCCCCCGCTCGGGCGGGCGGAGGCGACCTGCGCAGCGCTCATCCCCATTCGCAAGTCAGCACAGTGGTGGTCCCTCACCCAGGACGAGCGCAGGACCATCTTCGAGGCGCGATCCCGCCACATCGCCGACAGCATGCCCTATTTGCCGAGGATCGCCCGCAGGCTCTACCACGGACGCGATTTGGGCGAGCCCTTCGATTTCCTTACCTGGTTCGAATTCGCGCCCGAGCATGCCCAGGCCTTCGACGAGTTGTTGGCCCTATTGCGATCGCGCGAAGAGTGGCGTTTCGTCGAGCGCGAAGTGGAGATCCGGCTTACTCGATAGTCTGGTGCAAGCCCCTGGTCCTTGGCCATCGCCAGAACTAACTTCAAGCGGGCGTCAAGGGTACAAGAACGCGGGCGGACGGGCGTATCGCGTCGGTTCCCTCATTCTGCCGCACGCGGTCAAGCGCCGATACCCGAATCTGATAAATCAGACGTACCTGAAGTGCTGGACGACAACTTAAAACGATTCTTTGTCTCAGCCATCGATTGGCTTGAAGCGCACGGGCCGGTGGCCTTATCCTTACGATGCCTGACCGGGTGGCGGCTGCGCACGACAGCCTGAATGATCTTCGCTTCCTGGAGAACCTAGTGGCGGTCGGGGCGGCTGAAGATGGCCGAATTTTAAACTGAGACACCACCCAATTCCCATCGATTGTCCTAAGAGGTTTTGTCATGAGTACCGATTTTCATTTCTACGAACCGTTCAAAGGGCATGGCCTAGCGCATGATCCCTTCAACTCCATCGTCGGCCCGCGCCCCATCGGCTGGATCTCCTCGCGCGACGCGACGGGCTTACTCAACCTCGCTCCTTACAGTTTTTTCAACGCTTTCAATTACACCCCGCCCATCATTGGTTTTGCTAGCACGGGCTACAAGGACTCGGTCAGGAATATCGAGCGCACCGGGGAATTTGCCTGGAGCCTGACCACTCGCACGCTGGCGCAGGCCATGAACGAGACGGCTGCCACCGTGGGGCCGGAGATCGACGAGTTTGCCCTGGCGGGCCTGACGCCGGAGCCCTCGCGCTTGATTCAAGTGCCCCGAGTGGGTGAGAGCCCCGTGTCCTTTGAGTGTCGGCTCACCCAACTGATTCAACTGCGCACTGCCGCCGGCCAGGAGGTCACTACTTGGCTGGTTCTGGGAGAGGTCGTTGCCATCCACATCGCCAAACACCTACTGCGCGATGGGGTCTACGACACCACGCTCGCGCATCCCGTGTTGCGCGGCGGCGGGCCTGGGGACTATTTCGAAATCAACGCCGAGCAGCGCTTTCGCATGAACCGGCCGCGTTAAGTCGGCGGTGGGGCCGCGCGCGGCTCAGCCCAAGGCGGCTTCGATGTCCTTCTCGAGGGACTCAGGCGTGGTCGCCGGCGCGTAGCGCCCGATGACCTCGCCGTGCCGGTCGAGCAGGAACTTGGTGAAATTCCACTTGATACTCTCGGTGCCCAGGATGCCCGGCTTGGCCGCCTTCAAGAAAGCGAACAGCGGATGCGTCTCGTCGCCGTTGACGGCGATTTTGGCGAAAAGGGGGAAGCTGACGCCGAATCGGGTTTCACAAAAGGTCTTGATGCTCTCCTCGTCGCCCGGTTCCTGCGCGCCGAACTGATTGCAGGGAAACCCCAATACCGAGAACCCTCGCTCGCCGAAGCGGCGTTGAAGCGCCTCGAGACCGCTGTATTGAGGCGTGAAGCCGCAGGCGCTGGCGACGTTGACCACCAGTAGGACCTTGCCGGCGTAATCCGAAAGGGAGACGTCTCGACCATCGACGCTCCTAGCCTTGAAGTCAAACGCGCTGACGGTGCTAGTCATGCTGTCCTCCCAGGTGCGCCACGGATGCGGCGCTTACCCCTAAACTTACCACGCTGCGCGTCCCGGCGCGCGCTCAGCGCTCCTCGGGCAATGCCTCCAATCGGCTCACCAGCCTGACAGCCGTGTCCGGTTTTGCCACCAAAGCCAGCGCGAGCCGCCACTTGACGCGAGACCACTGTCCAGTGGCAAGATCCCCGAACTCGTACCAGTAGGTGAGCCGAAGCCTGACCGTCGTCCCCAAGCTCGTGAGGGTTGCCGCGTCGATCGGGCCGGCTGCGCCGGGTCGCTCCACGCGCCGCGTGCCCGTGACGAGGGTCTCCCTATCTGCCGCGGGCCCGAGCAGGTCGGAGGGCAGACGGAAGAGCAGTTTTCGACCTGCTGGCCCGGCGCATTCGGTCCGCGTGAAATCGTCGTCGCTCGTTCCCAGGGGGCCCGTGCCTCGGGGGCTGGGACGGCACCCGTCCAGACCGGCGCCCACGCCTGCGGGCGCCGCGACGGGCAGAGCGGCAATGAGCGCGGCGAGCAGTGCCGCCAAGGCCTTGGCGCCGAGGGCACCGGACGGAGGTGGCGCCGCTGGGTGGATGAGGTCCGCCGGTGGCTGCTGGAATCGCCGGCCAGCGCCCAGCAGCAGCAGAAAGACGATGCTGAAGCTGATCCAGCCGACCACGGCGTGATCAGGATCGTGCCCGCCTCCGTACCGGCTGGAGATCCAGACGATAGCCCAGACGCGCAGCACATTGGCCAGCAGCGCCGCCACCGGGCTCGCCAGGATGAACAGCGCGCGGCGAACGCCCGGGCGGAAGGCCAGTGCGGCAAAAAAGGTGCTCGCCATGGCGTAGACCTGTAGGTAGGTCACCCCGCTGCAGGCCTCCACCACCTGCCAGTGGCAGCAGGGCAGTATCAGCGTTCGTCCCTCGAGTGCCACGGCAACGCCCGTCACCCGAAGCAGCGGCGCTGACAAGGTGGCGGTCCACCCCATCATGGGATCGGTCAGCACAATGGTGAACACGTCTACTCCGAGGAGCGGGAACAGCAGCGGCAAGCGCATGGCGCGCGCCACACTAAGCCCCAGCAGCGTCACAACCACGCCTTGCAACATGAAGACAAGGCCAAACTGCTGGAGAACGGCAACGCTCGAACGCTCTGCCAGGAGCCAGAACGCCGCGGCTGCGGCTACCAGAATCAGTCCGGGCCACCAGACACGCACCGGGACCGTGCGCAGTTGGTCGCGGCGTATCCAAAGGAGCCAAAGCATCGCCGGAATCACAAAAACCGCTTCCCGGAGCTCCGCCGGCGGGCCTTCGGTCCAGAGCGCAGAGGATACGGTACGGGCGTGCACCAGCAGGACAAACAGGCTGGCGAAGGCGGCTAAGAGGTAGTGCTGGAGCAGGGGCCCGCCGAGTGAAGCGAGGGAGCGCGGGGATTCCCGGCGGTGGGGGCTTGAGTCGATCGCGGAGCCCACGCCGGCCGTGGACTCTGGCCGGCGCGTCAGACGGCCTACTTGCCTGCGTCCGCGGACTGGTCCTGCGATGCACGCTTGGCGGTGTCCTTCGCCTTGCTGCGACCGCGTCCCATGGCGCCCGTCACAACCAGTGCCACGCCGCCGAAGACCAGCGCCAACGGGGCGGGCAGGGGCGTGATGGTGATGTCGGGCGTGATAGCCCAAACTTGGCCGGCCTGAGCGACGAGGGTGGCGGCAAGAGCCGCGCGCGCACTGATTGAAACGATCGGGGTATTCATTAGGTCATCCTCTCTCGAGTGGTCTCTAGTCGTATCTGGTGGCCCGGCTCCAGGGAGCTCAGTCGGCGGTCCCTAAGGATGTTCCCTCTAGAGGGGAGTACGCTCAGGGGAATTTCCACGCAGGAAAACATTTAACAATTCATGTCCTTGTCCGCACATCACTGTCGCCAGTCTACCATAGGGACCTTTGGATTCTGCAACGGTTTTTCAGGAAACCGCTTAGGAGAGCGGCCTTGGCGTGCGACCAGTCCGGGTCCCGCCCGCAATCGGGGTCAGACCTTCGGGCTGGTGAAGACGTTTCCCAGGTCCAGGTCCTCGCGGGCCTCTGGCGCGAAGCGCAGCCCCCCCTGAACATGGTCCAAGTGTTCAATCATTAGTGGGCCGGCGCGCTCGCTGTCGCGAGCCTCGGTCGCCGCCACCAGATCGCCATATTCGTACTCCGGACAGACGTGGGCCAGGGGGGACTCGTGGACGTAGATGATGAGGCGCGAGAGCGTCACTAGGCGGCGCATGATGTCCATGAGCAGGCTGTTATCGTGCATTTCCGCCAGAAGGACGTGGAACTCGCCCGTTAGCCGCGACAGCAGTTGCCCGTTACCGTCGCGGCGGGCGGATTCCTCCAGCGCCAGGTGTGCCTTGAGGCGATGCAAGGCGCCCGGCGAGCCCGTCTGGGCGAGTTCGCAAACGATGGAACGCTCGATGACCCGGCGCGCGGCGAAGACCTCGTGGGTATCCGCGGGGCTGGGCTGGCCACGAAGGCGCCGCGGTTGGGGATTAATGTGACGATGCGATCCCGCGCAAGGCGCAACAGGGCCTCGCGCGGTCGTGCCCGTGAGATGGCGAGCGCAGACGCCAGTTTCTCCTCCGGGAGCTTCGCCCCCGCGGGCAAGCGCAACTCACTGATGGCGCAATAGATGCGCTCGTAAATATCGTCAGCCGCCATCGCGCGGCGCGGTGCGCAAGGCGTCCCGGCGCTGGCAGACACCGGGCGCCTCCGCGAAGGGGTGTTCATGAAGCCCCGCGCATGATGAAAGAGACCTAACCCCCTAGGCACAGGCGTTTGACGTGATCGCTTCGGAGGAGCTCCGCGGAGCGGCCTTCCAGTGCCACCTTGCCATTTTCCAGAACCTAGGCGTAGGAGGAGAGCGTCAGTGCGAGTCGGCTATTTTGCTCCACCAGGATGACGGTGACTGCCTCCTCGCGGTTGATCTGCAGGATGCTCCGGGCGATTGGCCGCACGACCTGAGGGGCGATGCCAAGGGAGGGTTCGTCGAGGAGGAGCAGACGGGGTCTGGCCATCAGCGCACGTCCGATCGCCGCCCTCTGCTGTTCGCCTCCGGACAGGCTCGAGCCCTGTTGCCGCTGCCGCTCCCGCTCCCGCAGGCGCGGGAAGCGCTCGAAGACGCGCTCGAGGTCCTGTGCGATAGAGTCCTTGTCGGACCGGGTATAGGCGCCCATCACCGGGCTGGGCAAGGCTCACGTGCTCGAGCGCGGTCAGTTCCGGGAAGATGGTGGTTTCCTGGAAGGTGCGTACCAGCCCCTTGCGCGAAATACGATGGGGCGCGAGCCCGGTGATGTCCTCGCCGAGGAACTCGATGCGCCCACTGGTGGGGCGCACGAAGCCAGCCAGCATGTTGAAAAATGTGCTCTTGCCCGTGCCATTGGGGCCGATGACCGAAAGAATTTCCCTGGGCGTATCCGACAGCGAAAAGGAGACGGCGTCATCGGTGCGGCTGCCCGCGCCGTTGCCCCGCCTGGGACCGTGATCACCGCCGTAAGCCCCAGCATGGGGTTCGCTTCCATCGAAGGGCACCATGATGAGGCGCTCTCCGTGCCGGAGGTCTTGGAGGAAGTCCAAAAAGGTGAGCGGGAGGGCTTATGACGGCTACGTCATTGCTTGCTTCGGTGATCCAGGTCTTGCCGCTGCCCGGGAATTCGCGCGTGGGCCCGTCCTCGGAATAGCCGAAGCAGCGATGCACGCGGCGAGTTTCATCAGCACGCGCTTCTCCGTGGTAACCACGCTCGAACGCACGTGCATCATCGCCGAGCACCTTCTGCTCACCCATGGAATGGAGCGCCATTGCCGCCGGGTGCGCTCGACCGACCTTGCCGTCCTCGATCTGGAACAGCCCGGGTCCGATTCCCGCCGCCGCATCATCGAAGAGTGCCGTCTGGCGGTGTCGGAGGACCGAGTGGGCGCCATCGTCTTGGGCTGCGCCGGCATGGCCGATCTCTGCGCGGTGGTGTCGCGGGAGATTGGCGTGCCGGTGATCGACGGCGTAGCCGCGCGGTGAGTTTGGTCGAGGCGTTGGTGCGGTTGGGGTTGGCGACCCGTAAGCACGGCGATTACGCGGCACCGCTACCGAAAGCGCTCAGCGTATACACTGGCGGGCTTCGCATTCGGGCGGGCCTTGCTTGCTAGCCCGCGCGCTGCCCGCTATAACCCGATCGAGAGAGCCATGACGAAAGTCGGACGCAATGACCCCTGCCCCTGTGGCAGCGGCAAGAAATACAAGCAGTGCCATGGCAAGCCCCTGATGGCGCCGCCGGCCCGGCCCGATGGGCACACGGGCGCAGCCGACGCCGCGTTGGCGTGGCTACTGGGCCGTCATCGAAAAGGGGGGGCTGCGGCCATCGAGCGGATGCTCTTCGGTGGCTTGACCGAGCAGGCAAAAGGCGTCCTCGCGTCACTGGGGCAGAAGCTTTGGGCGGGCATCCACCAGAACAGTATGGAGTGGTTGCTCGCGGAGGGGGAGGTCGAGGTCAAGGGCGTCCCCACGCGGGTGCAGCAGTTGCTCTTGAGCGCCGGGGGGCCAGCCTTCAGCACCGGGCAGCGGGAGTGGGTGCGCCAATTGGGGGAACGCCCGCTGCGACTCTACGAGGTCATTGCCGTTGCTCCCGGCAAAGAAATGACCCTGCGCGATGCCTTGGACGAGACGCTGGCCCCGGTGGCGGTGCAGGAGCACGCCGGCAGCCAGGAGTCGCTAATGGGTTCTCTGCTCGGTGCCCGCCTGCTCCTGGTCGACGGCGGATGGGAATTCTCCGGCGCGCTTTACTCGTTTTCCCCAGAGTGGGGCGGGGCGCTGGCCGCGCGCCTGCGAGAGCAGCCAGCGGTTTCGGCCGCGCAGGTGAGCCAGGCACTGCGAAGCCACTGGCTGGCGCGCTTTTATGATCCCGCCGCCATGCCGGCGCCCTTCGATGAGGACACGCGCGAGGCGATTTCCTTCATCACCGATCGCTACGAGGTGCGGGATTGGGCGGAACTGGAGGCCGCCGTGCTCGCGCAGCCCGATGTGGACGGGAACCGGGAGGAGGGGTGGCACCGGATGTATCGGGGCGGAGACGGCCAAGACCGACCGAAGGTAAGTATAACGCCCAGCACGGAAGCGGCAATTGTCGAGGTGTTCTACCGCACCCAGCCGTGGGCCCTCGAGGGACGCGCTTGGTTCGAGGCCCTGGCGGGGGACGCGGCGCGCTTCCTCGATCGTCGCGTGGAGGACCCCCGCGAGATGGTGTTAGCCGGCGCGCCGGCAGGTAGGTCCTCGGTCTGAAGCCGCAGTGCGCGGGCTCAGGGCGAGGTCAGGGTGAGGAGGATGTCGGAGTACCAGACGCAGTTGAGCCCTAGCGCTTCGTCGAGCTGCCGGTCCCGCCCCACGTCTAAGCGCGCCGAGTGCACGCCCAACAAGGTCCAGGGCATGGGGTCGACCGAATTGGGCTCGGCCGCGCGGCGCATCACCACCGGTGCGCCGCTGGTACCGCGGTGCGTGCGGGCATCGGTCAGAAAGTAGGCCTGCCCCTTGAAACGAAGTCCGAAGGACGACGCCAGGGTGGCCTGGCGCACGACGGGCAGGTGGTGCAAGGTGTCATGGAATCCCAGCGGGAAGCCCACGACCAGCAATGGGCTGCCGATCTCAACCGGAAAGGCCAGGTCGGGCAGGTTGCCTGGTGTGAAGGCTTGCAACAATCCATTCTCAGGGAGTGCGGCGCGGTTGATCTCGATGGCGGCGACGTCGATGGCGCCGGCACCGGCACCGTCCGAGCCCTGGCGCCAAGCGCTGCGCCCTGCGCGGTAGAGCGGGATCGAAAATCCTGTCGCCGTTGCCAGGTTCTGCGCGTCGAGGTGCAGTTCGACCACCAAGCGATCGGGCCGGTGGCCCGTGGATTCTTCGTGCATCACGTGGCGGCTGGTTACCAGAAAGAGCAACTCCCCGCGCTGGAAAAAAAATCCCGTCGCGCTGCTCAAGGCGGCCGCGCCGTCCATGGTGGTGATGCGGGTGGCAGCCAGTAGTAGCGATTCAATCACGGTGTTCTCGAGGGTTGGAGCGCAGCTCGGGCCGCGACAACCGCCATTGTGCGCCGCGGGCGCCCGACGCGCGCGGTGTGGCACTTGCCTGCCCGCTGTACGTATAATGAGTCGTTTTTCCCTATCGCCTATGTGGTTCAAAAACTTGGTTCTCAATCGGCTGCCTGAGCAGTGGGCGGTCGACCCGGATGAGCTCGAGCAGAAGCTCGCCCGCGCGCCCCTGCAGCCCTGTGGCGGCTTCCAGATGGAAAGCCGGGGCTGGGTCTGTCCCCATGAAGACGGCCTGTTTCTCTACCAACAGCATCGCCAGTGGCTGCTCGCGTTGGGCGTAGAGCAGAAACTGCTGCCGGCGTCCGTTATCCGCCAGGCCGCAAAAGAGCGCGGCGAGGAACTCGTGCGGCGCCAAGGGCACCCCCTGGGGCGGCGCCAAGCGCGCGATATCAAGGAACAGGTCACCAGCGAACTGATGCCGCGCGCGCTCGCCAGCCGTCGCAGCATTTACGGCTGGATCGATCCCGGCAACGGTTGGCTCGTGGTGGATGCGGCTTCCGACGCCAAGGCCGAACACTTTCTTGAGGCCCTGCGCAAGGCGCAGGAGCCCCTACCGAGTTGGCGCCTGGAGACGCAGCGCTCGCCGGCGTCTGCCATGGGGCAGTGGCTGCTCGAAGGTGACGCACCCGGCGCCTTCGGCATTGACCAGGACCTAGAACTGCGGGCAACCGATGCGAGCAAGGCCACCGTGCGCTATGCACACCATAACCTCGAGGGGAAGGAGATCCGCGACCACCTGGCGGCCGGCAAGACGGTGGTACGCCTGGGGCTCACCTGGAACGAGAAGATCTCCTTCGTGCTCACCGAGCATCTTGAGGTGAGGCGTCTGGCTTTCCTGGATTTGCTGCGGCGCGATTCGGAGAGCGAGGCCCAGGACGAAGATGAGCAGTTCGAGATCGATTTCGCGCTAATGACTGGGGAGCTCGCTTTGATGCTCGCCGACCTAGTCAAGGCGCTTGGGTCAGAAAAGGTGGGGCGATGAGTGCTCAGGTGTCGGCACAGACGGGCAGTAAAATACTGCGGGGAATCGCCCAGGAACTAGGCGTCGGCCTCAACCAAGTCGCCGCAGCGGTGGGGCTCTTGGATGAGGGGGCCACGGTGCCCTTCATCTCGCGCTACCGGAAAGAAGTGACGGGCAACTTGGACGACACCCAGTTGCGCAATCTGGAGGAACGGCTGGATTATCTGCGCGAACTCGAGCAGCGTCGGGCTGCCGTGCTCGCCTCTATCCATGAGCAGGGCAAGCTCACGGAAGAACTGCGCAGGGCGATCGAAGCCAGTGCGACGAAACAGGCGCTGGAGGATCTCTACTTACCCTACAAGCCGCGGCGGCGCACGCGTTCTCAGATCGCGCGCGCGGCAGGTCTGGAGCCGCTGGCTGACGCGCTGCTCGCCGACCCGACTCTCGACCCGCAGGTGGAGGCTGCCGGCTATATCAGGGTGGTGCCGGCGAGCGAGGGCGTCGATGCGATCGACGTGCCTGATCTGCGCAGCGCCCTCGATGGTGCCCGGGACATCCTCGCCGAGCGTTTTGCCGAGACGGCGCCGCTGCTCGCACGCTTGCGCGAGCGTCTGCAGCAGGAGGGGATCCTGGTATCGCATGTGGTGCCCGGCAAGGAGCATGCCGAGGAGGAGAAGTTCCGGGATTACTACGACTATTCCGAGGAACTGCGCAACATACCCTCGCACCGGGCGCTCGCGTTGTTTCGCGCACGCGCTCTCGCTGTGCTCACCTTGGACCTGGGCCTGGGCGCCGATATGGAGGAGCGCATACCGCATCCCTGTGCGGGAATGATCGCCGCCCACTTCGGCATCGAGCCTCGCGGGCGCCCAGCGGATGGCTGGCTCCTGGCGGTGTGCAACTGGACGTGGAAAGTCAAGGCGCAACTGCACCTGAGCACCGAGTTGCTCACACAGTTGCGGGAGTCGGCGGAGGCCGAGGCGATCAAAATCTTCCGGCGCAACCTACATGATTTGCTGCTGGCCGCACCGGCAGGGCCGAAGGCGGTCCTGGGGCTAGACCCGGGGCTGCGCACCGGGTGCAAGGTGGCGGTGGTCGACGCCACGGGCAAACTCCTGGCCACCCAGACCATCTATCCGCATGCGCCGCGCAACGACTGGGCGGGCTCGCTAGCCATCCTTGTGGCGCTGGTGGGGCAGCACCGCGTGGAGCTCATCTCCATTGGCAACGGCACGGCGAGCCGCGAGACCGACCGGCTGGCAGCCGAGTTGATAAGCCGGGTGCAGGGCGCCGGCGAAACCACACGGTTGGCGAAGATTGTTGTGAGCGAGGCGGGCGCCTCGGTGTACTCCGCTTCGGCCTTTGCGGCCGCGGAGTTTCCGGATCTGGACGTGAGCCTGCGCGGCGCGGTCTCCATCGCCCGCCGGGTCCAGGACCCGTTGGCCGAGTTGGTAAAGATCGATCCCAAGGCTATTGGCGTGGGTCAATACCAGCACGATGTAAATCAGCGCGCGCTCGCCCGCTCGCTCGACGCCACGGTGGAGGACTGCGTAAATGCCGTGGGTGTGGACGTGAACACCGCGTCAGCGCCCTTGCTCACGCGCGTATCTGGCTTGAACGCGACGCTCGCGCGCAACATCGTGGATTATCGGGACGCCAATGGCCCCTTCCCGGACCGGGAGGCGATCCGCAAGGTGCCCCGACTGGGGGACAAGACCTTTGAGCAGGCGGCAGGATTCCTGCGCATCGGTAACGGCCGCAATCCCCTCGACCGCTCCGCCGTCCACCCGGAAGCCTACCCGGTGGTACAGCGCATCCTCGCCCGTATCGGCAGACCCGTGGCCGACGTGCTGGGGCAAGGGGCCCTCCTGAGGAGCCTGAGTCCGGTCGAGTTTGCTGATGAGCGATTTGGCGTCCCTACCGTTCGCGATATCCTGGCTGAACTGGAGAAGCCCGGGCGCGACCCGCGGCCGGAGTTCCGCATGGCGAGCTTCCAGGACGGCGTGGAGAAACTCTCCGATCTGGTTCCCGACATGATTCTCGAAGGGGTCGTGACCAACGTTGCGGCCTTTGGGGCTTTCGTCGACATCGGCGTCCACCAGGACGGGCTGGTGCACGTCTCGGCCCTATCGAACCGCTTCGTCAAGGATCCCCACGAGGTGGTCAAGCCCGGACAGATCGTCAAGGTGCGGGTGCTCGAGGTGGATCTGAAGCGCCAGCGCGTCGCGCTCAGCATGCGCTTGGACGACAGCGCGGCAACCAACGCACGGAAGGAGGGGGCGCCGGCCTCGCGGCCAGGGGCGGGGCGAAACGCCTCCCGGGGACGCCCTACGGCAAGGGAGAGCGCGGCGCCAAGCGCCATGGCACTAGCCTTTGCCAAATTGAAGAAATAGGGCCCCGGCGCTCGAGCTAAGCTGGCGCCCCTTGGGATGGGACAGGCGGGGAGACATGGCGACGATATTTCGGGAGGGCGATGCGCCGGATGCGGCACCCTGGTCAGTGCGGGACCAGGCCTGCATGCGCCGTGCGCTGGAACTGGCCGCGCAGGCATCGGAGCGCGGGGAGGTTCCGGTGGGGGCGGTCCTCGTAGACGCCCACGGGAGGACGATCGGCGAGGGGCGTAATGCCCCATTGGCGGAATACGATCCAAGCGCACACGCCGAGATCTGCGCGCTTCGTGCCGGTGGCCGGGCCGTGGCGAATTATCGCCTCCCAGGAAGCACACTATACGTGACGCTTGAGCCCTGCCTCATGTGCCTGGGCGCCATCTTCCACGCTCGCGTGGCGTGCGTGGTTTTTGGGGCCAGCGATCCGAAGACCGGCGTGTGCGGTAGTCTCCTCGACTTGCCCGCCGAGGCTTGGCTGAACCACCACACCCGCGTACAAGGGGGCTTGCTCGCAGGCAGTAGTGCGGAATTGTTGCGCGGCTTCTTCGCTACCCGAAGGGCGGCCCCCTGATGAACGCGACGCTTGGGTTACGTGTGGAACTGGACCGCCAGCGCCTGCTGCTGCTGAGCGGTGACGGCCAAGTGCTGAGGCAATACCGGGTGTCGACGTCCGGGCGAGGCGCGGGTGAGCAAAACGGCAGCTTCCGCACGCCGCGCGGGCGCCACGTGGTGCGCGCCCGTATCGGCGCTGGCGCCCCCACCGACGCGGTTTTCGTGCGCCGGCGCCCGACTGGCGAGATCTACTCCCCGGAGCTTGCTGCCCGCTTTCCGGGGCGCGACTGGATTCTCACGCGCATCCTCTGGCTCTCCGGCTGCGAACCCGGCTTCAACCGCTTGGGGGCAGTGGACACCATGCGCCGCTTCATCTACATCCACGGCACGCCGGAGAGCGTGGAACTGGGCAAACCCGGGTCCATCGGCTGCATCCGGATGCGCAACGCCGATCTCGTCGAACTCTTCGAGCGCATTCCCGTGGGCACGCCGGTGGAAATCCAGGAACACAGCGGCTAAGATCGGGAGCCCCGTCAGGTCATTGTGCGGCGCGGCACAATGGCGTAGAGTCCGCCCGGGATTTCCCTTCGAACGAGGCGGAGCGAACGCATGAGGCTGGCAGGCAAGGTATCTATCATCACCGGTGCGGCGCGTGGTATCGGGCGGGCGACGGCCGAAAAATTTGCCCGAGAGGGTGCCCGCGTGGTTGTCGCCGACTTGGACTTGGCGAGCGTCCGGGCCGTGGCCCAATCCCTGGTGGACGTCGGCGGTGACGCCATTGGCTTGTGTTAGCGGCTGCGCAGAAGCGCGGGTTTGTGGCTGTCGCTGGCGGTTTTCCACCGCCGGCCCATGGGGGTGTCAGCGGAGGTTGAACCCGACTTGGCTCAGCGCACGGCGCAGGTTCTCGGCGGCGGCGAACATCGCAT
>JANXRW010000095.1 GCA_025356655.1 Betaproteobacteria bacterium
GAGGGCCTGAATGGGAAGGTTAAAGTCACACTGAGAAGATCCTACGGCTTTCGCACCTTCAAAGCCACGGAATTGGCGCTTTATCATGTACTTGGGAAATTGCCCGAGCCACCCATGGCCCACAGTTTCTGCTGACGAACCCGAAAACTTATTTGGCAGCGGGCGGAGGCGGAACTTAGCTATCGAATGACTGGAGATCCGGGGCTTTTACAGAGTCCAAGCTGACTCCAGTCTGCTGTCCTTTTCTACTCCCCACCCGAATAGCTCTGATGTGAACATCCGCATCGCCTTTCATCAGGCGCACCACCCATTCCTCGTACTTTTGGTCATCCAACCGCGCCATGGTGGACATGAGGTTCAGAGAGGCCTAAGCGGGGAAAATAATTAGCTCATTGGCGAACCAATCGTAAGGAGCCGGATATTGGAGACTATTGGACGGCGCAGCCTGGGTTAGAAGCAGTGAGCGGGCACTTGTGTTGGCCGCCAAAAGTTCTCGACGCCGCCTCTCTTCGCCCTTGAAGTGCACCGAGAAACGGTTTTCCGTCGCATTGCCCGGTTCCCCGGTTGGAGGGGTATCCGGACCAACGCTGGGCCTTACTGGACCGGTAAACGGGTAGCCATTGGCCAGGACTACGCTCAGCGTCGCAACTGAACCTGTACTGGTAGCGCAAGTTACCCATGACCACAGTGATCTCGAACGGGGTCGGCGCTCGGCGTGAAACGCTGTCCAGCAGGGGAGGCGTGAACTGATCCCAGAATTCGGGCTCAAGCAAACGCGTGGAGTTAAGGACGATATGCTGCAGGGTCATCAGAGCAAAAATTAGATTGCTCTTGCCGTTGGCGTTGGCGCCATCGATGACCGACGAGCGCAGTCGCCGGAGAACACCCGGGCTGCCTGTCTCCCGGCGTGCGTGTTTGCGTGCGACTTATCGCCTGACGCGCCGAAGCTCACGCACTGCTCGGCGCGGATCGAGCGAAAGTTGGCAACCCGAAGTTCGATCAGGATTCCCCCATCAAAACGACAAATAAATACTATTCCGGTATTTACGTGTTGAAATCACGAGTTAATTTTGGCAATAACGCGCCATCTTCAAAAATCGCGCCGTTAAAAAAGGCCGTGCTTTGTCGGGCGCGCCGGATGCGATTTTTGCCGCCCGGTGCGGCTAGACCTGAAGCACTGCCATGATTGGAGACTGTTGCCTCAAGTGCGGGGCTGAAGTTGCCGATAACCCACCAGGGGCCAGGGGTCGCGCCGAGACGCCAGTCCCCCACCAAATTTGCCCTGACACAGGAAGGCCATGGTTGCCGCGACCCTGAGCGTTTCAGAAGCCCTGCGTACCGTCGACGCGATGGTGGGCGCCCGTCACTATCAATTGGCCCTGGCAAATCTGCGCCACCTGGCCGGCCAACTGGGTCCGAACGCCGATGTGCAGCGTCGTCTGGGCTGGTGCGCCTTTTTGTCGGGCGACGACGCTGAAGCGCAGCGCTGCCTGGGCGCAGCGGTAGCTGCGGGCGATGGGGAGTCGGTGCGCTTACTGGGACTGGCCATCGAGCACCGGGGGCTGCCTGTCGGCCTGCGTCCTGCACAGATGGAGATCGAGGCCCTGCGACACTCGGTCTACATGGACTACCCGCGCGAGGTGAACGTGGAAACCCTGGCGGTTTGCAACGCGGCCTGTACCTTTTGCCCCTACCCCACCATTGAGCGCAAGGGCACCTCACTGCCCATGGAGCTTATCGAGCGGATCATCGACGGGCTCGCTGAGATTCCGCGCCACGTGCCCTTCACGATCTCGCCCTTCAAGGTCAATGACCCATTCCTGGACACGCGCATCTATGAGGTCTGCGCCAAGATGAACGCGCGACTGCCCAACGCCGGTCTGCGCTTGTTCACCAATGGCACGCCGCTGAATCAAAGGATGCTCGACCGGGTCAATGCCCTGGAGCGGGTGACGCATCTGTGGGTGAGCCTGAACCATTTCGAGGCAGACGCCTACCAGGCGCTGATGGGTCTCCCCTTCGAGCGGACCATTCGCAAGTTGGATTTCCTGCACGATGCCGTGGCCAAGGGCCATTTCCGCTACCCGGTGGTGGTGTCGCGGGTGTGTGACGGCACAGATACCGACCTGCGCTTCCACGACTTCGTCTCGGCACGGTTCCCGCAGTTTCGCATCCAGTTGATCGGGCGCGGCGACTGGACGGGCTCCATCAGCACCTATCGTGAGGTGCTGCCGATTGCCTGCGACCGCTGGTTTGAGCTCTCGATCATGGCCACCGGCAAGGTGGCTCTGTGCTGCATGGATGGCGAAGGCAAGGTCGTCGTAGGGGACGTGGCCAAGCAAAGCGTCCTGGAAATCTACAACTCCCCGGGCTATCGCAAGATGCGCGAACACCTCCCGACGCGCCTCGGCGCACAGTCCCCCTGCGATACCTGTAGCTACTGACCGGCAAGCTCCTGTTGACGGCGCCGAGCAGGCCAATCCCGGGCGGGTCCAATCCAGCGCAGCAGGGTTTGCGCAATGTCATCCCGCCAACGCAATGGCTCACGTATGCTGGATGCTTGGGGGCGAGCCCAGCGGGAGGCGCTGAGCCCAGCCGCCCACGCACCCAACCGGAGAGCATCATGACGACACTACTTCACCGCTCGCGCAGCCTCGTTGCGGCGGTCGCAATCACCTTGCTGAGCAGCGCACTCGCACAGGCCCACGACCACGCGGCGACAACGCCCGCGGCCGAACAGGCCACCGGCGAACATAGCCAAGCGATGATGCGGATGCACCTCGATCACGCCGCGGACCGACTGGAGATCCGGGCATCGCAGCTGCCTGCCTGGGAGACACTGGCGCATGCCATGCTAGACCTTGCCGAGCATCACCCTGCGCCCTCGCCATCGAGCCAGGGCGATGCCGCCACGCTCACGCGCGCGCTTGCCGAACATGCCACCGACCATGCCAACAAGGTCGTGCGTGTCGCCGAGGCCACTGCAGCCCTGGCCGACGTACTCGACAGCAACCAGAACAGGCTCCTCACGCAGATGACGCGCGGGTTCCTGGCGCACCATCAGGCCATGCACCACGGCATGCACGCAGAGATGATGGGCGGCAAGGGCATGATGGGTTCCAAGGGCAAGCCGGGGGCCTCGGCGGGAGCGGAAGGCGAACCTAGCAAGGCCGACGACCCCCACGCCGGTCACCGCTGAGCGGCGGGTAGGAAAAGCGGAGGGCAACCCTGCTCTCCCCAGGGCTGGAGAGTCTGATGCGCGTAGGCGGCGTTGACAGCTGAACGGCCGTTCAGTACATTGGAGCTCCCTGAACGGTCGTTCCCCCCTCACCATGCCTGATGACACGCTCTGCCTGACCCGACTCCAGGACTACTACGCCGAGGAGCAGGTCATCCCCCCCTACTCCACCATCGGTACCTTGCTGGGACTGAAGTCCAAGAATTCGGTCGCGGCGCTGGTGGGGCGCCTACGACTCCAAGGCTATCTCGCCTTCAGCCCGGACAGGCGATTGAAACCTGGGCCGCGATTCTTCGAGCGTCCGTTCTTCGAGAGTGTTCAAGCGGGCACGCCCAACGCCGCCAGCGACACGGGGGCGGACCCCATCACCATCGACCGCTACCTCATCGACCACCCCTCGCAGACGGTAATGGTGCGCATCAAGGGCGACTCCATGCGAGACGCGGGCGTGCTCGATGGCGACCTAGCGGTGGTGGAGCGCCGCTACGTGGCAGAGGTAGGCGAAATCGTCATCGCCAGCATCGACAACGAATTCACCCTGAAATATCTTGATCGCGACCGGCAGGGCTACTTCCTGCGGCCGGCCAATCCGGACTTCCAGAACATCCGGGCGAAGTTCGAGATCTTCGGGGTCATGGTGGGTCTGGTCCGCAAGTACTGAACCTCCGGAAGGTCTTGACCCCATGAACGACCTGACGCAGGCAACTCACGGGGGCGGATTCCCGGCACGGGAGCCGGCCGACCTGGGCCAAATGGTCCAGGCCCTCAAGCGTCGGCATGCGGCGTGTATCACCGGCGAGATAGTCACCCCCGCCCGGGCGGCGCAGTATGCCGACTTCCCGGAGGATTTGGATCCGGCCATTGCCGCGGCGCTTTCGCGTCGTGGCATCAGCCGCCTCTACAGCCATCAACGCGAGGCCTGGGACCGCATCACCGCCGGCGAACACCTGGTGGTGGTGACGCCGACCGCCTCCGGAAAAAGCCTGTGCTACAACCTGCCCGTGCTCCAGGCCGTGCGGCGCGAACGCGCGAAGGCCCTCTACCTGTTTCCCACCAAGGCCCTGGCCCAGGATCAAGTGGCCGAACTGCTGGAACTGAACCAAGCCGGCGAGTTGGGCCTACGTGCCTTCACCTTTGACGGCGATACGCCGGGCGACGCTCGCAAGGCCGTTCGCACCCACGGCGATATCGTCGTGTCCAACCCCGACATGTTGCACCAGGGTGTTCTGCCCCACCACACGAAGTGGGCGCAATTTTTTGAGAACCTGCGCTACGTTGTGATCGACGAAACGCACCTCTACCGAGGCGTGTTCGGCTCCCACGTTGCCAACCTACTGCGTCGCCTGCACCGCATCTGCAGCTTCTACGCGGTGACGCCGACCTTCGTGTTCTGCTCCGCCACCATTGGCAACCCTGCGGAACTCGCATCCGGGCTGCTGGGCAAGGCGGTCGGCCTGCTGGAGCGCTCCGGTGCGCCTGCCGGAGAGAAGCACCTGCTGTTCTGGAACCCGCCCATGGTCAATCCAGACCTGGGGCTGCGCGCCTCTGCGCGTTCGCAGAGCACCCGCATCGCCCGCGCGGCGGTGCGCGCCGGGTTGAAGACCATCGTCTTCGCCAACACCCGGCTGATGGTCGAGGTCCTCACCAAGTACCTGAAGGACGTTTTCGACAACGACCCGCGACGGCCTGCGCGGGTGGCCGCATACCGGGGAGGCTACCTGCCCACTGAGCGGCGCGGCACGGCCGCGCGCCTGCGCCAGGGCGACCTGGACTGTGTGGTGGCCACCAACGCGCTGGAATTGGGCGTCGACATCGGCGCGCTGGACGTGTGCGTCCTCAATGGATTTCCCGGCACCATCGCCGGTACCTGGCAGCGACTGGGCCGTGCCGGACGCCGCAACCGGCCGGCGCTGGGTGTGCTGGTGGCGAGCAGCGACCCACTGGACCAGTACGTGGTGCGTAACCCGGACTTCTTCACGCAAGCTTCCCCGGAGCGCGCCTGTATCGACCCGGACCAGTTGCTGATCCTCATGGATCACGTGCGCTGCGCTGCCTTCGAACTCCCCTTCCGCGACGGTGAATCCTTCGGGCGGGAACCGCTGGCGGAAATGCTGAGCTATCTTGAAGAGCACGGCGTCCTGCATCACGAGACGGGGCACTGGCACTGGGCTGCAGACAGCTACCCAGCCAACAGCGTCAGCCTGCGCGCCGTGGCCGATGGCAACTTCGTGGTGGTGGATCTGACCGCCGGGCGCCAGGACATCATCGCCGAGGTGGACTACTCCAGTGCGGCGCTGACCCTCTACGAGGGCGCTATCTACCTCATCCAGGCCAGCCCCTGGCAGGTGGAACGACTCGACTGGAAGGGCCGCAAGGCCTTCGTGACCAAGACCCAAGCGGACTACTACACCGACGCCATCGATTACACCAAGCTGAAGATTCTTGAGTCCATGGAAGAGGACCGCGAGCGGCAATTCCTCTGCGCCCGTGGCGAGGTTCATCTCGTTCGCCGGGTGGCAGGCTACAAGAAGATCCGCTACTACACGCACGAGAACGTAGGCTACGGCCCGGTGAACCTACCCGATCACGAACTCCACACCACCGCCGTGTGGTGGCAGATCCTACCGAGAGCCCTAGAGGCAGCCTTCACCTCACGCTGGGAGGCGCTCGATGGCTTCCTAGGCGCTGCCTACGCCATGCACCATGTGGCGGCACTGATGAGCCTTTCTGAGCGCTCCGACATCGGCCGCGCCGTGGGCGACGGGGCCGGCACATGGTTCGCAGGAGTCGACCAGAACGGTCGCGGCCGCACCCAATCCTTCACGGGTGAGGCGGTGGAGGTGGATGCCGCACACTTCGCTCCCACCGTATTTCTCTATGACAACTTTCCCGGGGGCTCCGGGCTATCGGCACCCCTGTACGATCTGCGCCGACAGTTGGTGCCACGCGCGCGCGCGCTGGTGCGCGCCTGCGAGTGCTTGCTCGGCTGTCCCGCCTGCGTGGGACCCATACTGGCGTCGGAGGAAGCGCGCGGCCATTCACCAAAATCAGCCGCGCTGCTCGTTCTGAAACTCCTCGAGCACGCGGCGGCGGCTTTGGAGGGCGAGTGCGCCTAGCCGATCGGCTAGCGTTGCTTCGCGGACCCGCTCCCGAGCCTTCGGCAGCGCCCGCCGCAACGTCAACGGGGGTCCTCAGCCTAGCCGAGCGCATCGCCCGCATCCGCCACACGGAAGTCAACGGGGCTCCCCGCTCGGCACGCTTGCCCGATAGCGAGGTAGCCACGCTCCTGGGCGGGGTCCTCATCGCTGACGGCGTCATCCGTGTGGACGTTGAGTTGCCCCTGGCCACTGTGCACGGCAAGGTGCGGCTCGACGGAATCCATCGGGCCCGTCCCGATTTGCTGGGGCTGCCGGACACCGGGGGACCAGACACATTGCTGTTCCTAGACACGGAGACCACTGGACTCGCGGGTGGCACAGGAACCCTGGCCTTCCTGCTGGGACTGGCGCGGGTCGAGGGATCCAGCCTGTGCCTTCGGCAGTACTTCCTCAGTGGATTCCGGGGTGAGCCGGCCATGCTCGACGATGCGCTTGCCTGGATTGAGGGGGCTGGAACCCTGGTTTCTTACAATGGGCGCAGCTTCGATGCGCCCCTGTTAAGCACGCGGTTTTCTTTGGCACGCCGCTATGATCCGCTGCGTGGCCGTGCCCATCTGGACCTCCTTCCCCCCACGCGGCGGGCCTTCGGCGCAAGTTGGGAGGACTGCCGACTGCAGACCGCCGAGCGGAAGGTGCTCGGCCTGACTCGCGTGGACGACCTCCCCGGCTCCCTGATCCCGCAGGTCTGGTCGACCTATCTACGCGGCGGCCCGGCCGGCCCGTTAACGGGCATCGTCGCGCACAACCTGCTGGACCTACTCTCGCTCGCCGCCCTGCTGGCCGTGCTCTCGGACGCCTACGCCCATCCGGGGCAGGAGCAGGCCTGTCCCGGCCCCATCGCCGGGGCGCTGCGCCGCCAGGGCCAGGAGGCCCTGGGAATGGCCCACCTCGAGCAGGCGCGGGAACGACTCACCGAGGCCGAGCAACTGCAGTTGGCGACGCTCTACCGGCGGCGCGGCGACTTGGCATCCGCTCGGCGGCTGTGGGACGCGCTGCAGGAGCGCGGATCGCTGGCGGCGATCCTTTGCCTCGCAAAATTCCACGAGCATGTGGAGAAACGTCCTGAACTAGCCCTCGAACTGACCGATATACTCCTGGCGCGCGAGCCCCACGAGGCTGGACACGCCACGCGCCGCAAGCGCCTGCTCGCCCGCCTGCACGGGCGCGGCGAGCAGGACCCGCTTTTTGATGACGACGCCCGGACCCCCTTTGAATCGGTCATCCCCCGCACAGAGCTCTCCTAGCGCCGAAGGTGCCGTGCTGCACATCCTGGTGGCGATCAGCTTCTGCCACCTGCTCAATGACTTGATGCAGTCCCTGCTGCCCGCCATCTATCCCATGCTGAAGACCGATTACCAACTGGGCTTCACGCAGATCGGACTGCTCACGCTGACCTACCAGTTGACGGCCTCGCTACTGCAGCCAGCGGTGGGCTGGGTCACCGACCGCCGGCCCCTGCCCCTTTCGCTTCCGCTTGCCATGGCCTCGACCCTGCTGGGTCTGCTACTGCTGGCCAATGCCCCCAACTATCGCGCGTTGCTACTGGCCGCTGCACTGGTGGGCGTGGGGTCTTCGATCTTCCATCCGGAATCCTCACGGGTAGCGCGCCTAGCCTCTGGCGGGCGTTATGGCTTTGCCCAGTCCTTCTTCCAGGTGGGCGGGAACCTGGGGGCTTCGCTGGGTCCCCTAGTGGCGGCCTTCATTGTGCTGCCCGCCGGACAAGCGAGTATCGCCTGGTTCGGACTCGCCGCTTTGCTCGGGATGGCTGTGCTCAGCGGCGTGGGGCGCTGGTACGGAGAGAAGGTAATCAGGGGCCGCGGCGCGCGCGCCAGCCCCGCGGGCCACCGGGCGCTAGCGCCCCGTGTTGTGCGGCGCGCACTCGCCGTGCTGCTGGTTCTGATGTTCTCGAAATTTTTCTACTTGGCAAGCCTGACCAGCTACTACACTTTCTACCTGGTGAGCCACTTCGGTGTGTCGGTGCAGGCCGCGCAGATGCACCTGTTCCTGTTCCTCGTCGCCGCCGCTCTGGGCACCTTCTTGGGTGGCCCGTTGAGCGACCGGATCGGCCGCCGTGCGGTCATCTGGGCCTCGATCCTGGGCGTGCTGCCCTTCACGCTGCTCCTGCCCCACGCAAACCTCGTCGGGACGGACGTGCTCGTGGTCCTGATCGGACTGATCCTGGCGTCAGCCTTCTCCTCCATTTTAGTGTATGCCCAGGAACTCCTGCCAGGCCGGGTGGGGACCGTATCCGGGATGTTCTTCGGACTGGCCTTCGGCATGGGAGGGCTCGGTGCCGCCGCCCTGGGCGTGCTGGCCGACCGCACGAGCATCGAAACCGTTTACCAGTTGTGCGCCTTCCTGCCTGCCCTGGGCATCTTCACTCTCGCACTGCCGGACACGGCGACGGCCGCCCGGCCCCCACTCACGTGGCCTGCCGCCCGGCCGGCCGACTGAGGCCGCCTCCCCTGTCTTCAGCGCTTGGGGCTGCGGTAATAGTTGACCATCTCGGTGTTGTCCCGGTCGCCAAGACCATCGGCCACCATCTTCCGGAAGGACTCCGTGACCCCGGCGGTAACCGGAATGGGCGCACCCACGTGGCGGGCGAGGTCGTGAATGAGTTCCAGGTCCTTGAGCATGAGCGCGGCACGGCCGGTAATGGAGAAGTCCGACGCCACCATCTTCGGAAACATCTCCTGCAACTGACGGGAGTCCGCCCGGCCGCCAGCCAATGCTTTCGGAATCTGTGCGGCATCGATTCCCGAGCGTTCGGCGAAGGCACAGGCCTCGGCGAGTACAGCGAGGCCCGTGGAAACGAGCACCTGGTTGATCATCTTGGTTGCCTGCCCCGCGCCGGAAGCACCCATCAGTGTCGCACGCCCGGCAAGCGCATCCCAGAGCGGGCGGGCACGCTCGAAGGCCTCCGCCTGGCCGCCGACCATGACCGCCATCTTGCCCTCCCGCGCAGCCGGTGCCCCCCCTGAAATGGGCGCATCGAGCCAGGTCATGCCGCAGTGCGCGGCGAGCCGCGACGCCATGTCCCGTGTGTGCGCCGCCCCGCAGGTGGACATGTCCACCAGCACTTTGTCCGGATCACCCGCGGCGGCGACCCCCTCCTCGCCGAAGACGATCGCCTCGAGCGCAGCCCCATCGCTGACACAAGTGAGAACGAAGCCGCACCCGCGGGTGAGTTCGGCGGGTGTCGCCGCCGCGGTGGCACCAGCGGCCACGAGTTCTGAGAGCTTTGCCCGGTCGCGGTTCCACACTACCGGCGCGAACCCGCAGTCGATCAGACGACGCATGATCGCGCCGCCGAGTACGCCGGCGCCTATGCAGCCGACGCGGGGCTTTTCCTGTTTCATACCTGCTCTCCTGGAAGCGCGGCAGGCACCCCACGGCGGTGGCCGACGCGGCAGTACTGCGAGCGTAAAAACCTGTGAAACCCAAGGGTACGCGAGACCAGGACATTTCGCCGCACGCAGCGGCAGCAGTCCGGGGCGTAACTACCACCCAGGAGGAGCGAACACATGGCCCCGTCACAGGCCGAGGACGCAGCACGGCGGGTGGTGCGACGCCGGCTCGGCCGTCGGCAGCGCCGCGCCTGGATGTCCTACGGCGCGTCGCGCAAGGCTACGCGGTCCCGGGCGCGGCCCCCACCATTCTCGCCCGGGACCCAGGCCCCGTGGTCGGCCACAAGATCGGCGCCACCTTCCGGCGATCCAGCGCAGGCTCGGTTTGGGCCGCCCCAGTGCAGGGGGCGTCGTTGCCCAGGGTCTCTGGCCCTCAGGCGTCGCCCTGCGCGCGGGCGATTTTCTGCACCCCGGACTGGCGTGCGAGATCGCCTTCCGCTTCGGGCGGGACCTCGCCCCACGGCGTCCACCCTATGCCCTCGAGGTGTTGAGGGCGGTGCTCGACGCGTGCAGGGTATCCATCGAGATCATCGACGACCGGCATGAGGATCTGTCGCAGGTCCACATCATTCTCGGCCCACCGGTCGGCACCTGGCCGGACCTGGATTTCGCCGACCTCGCAGGCATCATTCGCTGCAACGGCCAGGAAGTCTCGCGCGGGCTAGCAGTGTCTTGGGCAGCCCCCAGAACGCCTCAGCCTGCCCGGTAGCGGGCAATGACCGCGGGATCCGGATCTGCCCCGAGGCCCGGACCCTGGGGAACGGCGATAGACCCGTCGCGCGGGATGCCCATTTCGCCGAAGAGAGGGGCCTCCAGGTCGAAGAATCGCCATTCCACCAGAGAGCCCCGACCCAAGGCGGCATTGAGGTGGATTGCGGCCAACAGGCCCGGGCCGTCATAGAAGCTGTGCGGCATGACGGTCACGTTCTGCGCCGCCGCCAGAGCGAAGACTTTGCGCAGTTCGGATACTCCGCCCATCTTGGTGGGGCTGGGTTGCACAAAATCCACTGCCTGGGCCTCGAAGAGGTGCTGGAAGTCGTGTAGCGTGGCGCAGTTCTCCCCGGCGGCCACCGGGATCCCGCCCAGCGCCCGCACATCCGCAAGCCCCTGCGCATTCTCCGGCGGCCATACCGGCTCTTCGAGCCAGCGCAGGTTGAACTCCTCAAGCCTCGCGGCCATATCCAGTGCCTCGCGCACCGACCAGGGACAGTTCACGTCCAGCATGATGCCCACCTCGTCACCGGCGGCCTCACGAGCGGCGCGGATGGGGGCCACCTCGATCTCGTGGAGCTTCACGTGGACGAAGCCCTGCGCCAGGGCTCGCTCCACGTTGGCCGCCACCACCGCCGGGTCGGTGTAGCGAATCAAACTGGCATAGCAGGGCAGACGCGGCGTGCGACAGCCGCCCAGGAGTACATGCAGGGGCTGGCCCGCCGCCTTGCCGGCGATATCCCAGAGCGCGATGTCTACCCCGGAGAGCCCGAAGATGAGAGGGCCACCCCGACCGAAGATGTGCAGCTTCTGCTGACACTCCTGCATCAGCGCCTCGATGCCCAGCGGGTCACGACCGATGCACAGGGGCGCGATGATCTGATCGATGGCAACTCGAGTCGCGGGAATCGCGTTGTAACCGAAGGCCTCTCCCCAGCCCACCAGACCGGCATCGGTGGTGACTTTGACGAGCAGGGCGTCCGCCGTCGACCAGGCGGCCCCGCCCCAGGCGTGTGCATCCTTGCTTCCACCGGCGCTGTAGGGAACGCGGAGGAGAATGGTTTCGATGGCGGTTATCTTCATGGGGGCGAACTCCGAGGCCAAGGCGAGAATGACCTGCATGGTAGCGCATCATGCCGAGCACCTCCGGGTACGGCATCGGGCGGCGCGTACAATACCCGAACGGTCCGGTGTCGCCGCCAGCGTCCTTGCGCTGGGTACCTGGGAGCGCACGCATGGGTATTGATCTGCTGATTCGCAGCGCCAACCTAGCCGATGGCAGGACGGGCGTGGACATCGCCATTAAGGACGGCCACATCGCGCAGATGCGCCCCGGGATCGATTCTCCTGGGGACGAGGAGATCGACGCCTCGGGATGCTTGGTGAGTGCCCCCTTCGTCGATGCCCATTTCCACATGGACACCGCACTCACGGACGGATTACTTCGCCCCAACAGCAGCGGCACGCTGCTCGAGGGCATCGGCATCTGGAGCGAGTTGAAGGATCGCCTGACTTACGAGGGCATCGTCGAGCGGGCGATGCGCTATTGCGATTGGGCCGTGGCCCGCGGCCTGCTGTACATCCGCACGCACGTGGACATCACCGACCCGCGCCTGCTCGCCGTGCAGGCCCTGCTGGAGGTCAAACGGCGTGTGGCGCCTTACATTGGGTTGCAGTTGGTCGCCTTTCCCCAGAACGGCATCCTGCGGACGCCGACCAGTATGGACAACCTAGTGCGCTCCCTCAGCATGGGCGTTGAGGTTGTCGGTGGCATTCCACACTTCGAACGGACCATGGCCGACGGCGCACAATCGGTGCGCCAGTTATGCGAACTGGCGGCCAGCCGTGGTCTGCGCGTGGACATGCACTGCGACGAGTCCGATGATCCGCTCTCGCGCCACGTGGAGACCCTCGCCGCCGAGGCCACCCGCTTGGGCCTGCAGGGGCGCGTCACCGGCTCCCACCTCACATCCATGCACTCCATGGACAACTATTACGTGAGCAAGTTGATCCCGCTCATGCGCGAGGCCGGCCTGTCCGTGGTGGCCAATCCCCTGGTGAACATTACCTTGCAGGGACGCCACGACACCTACCCCAAGCGCCGGGGAATGACGCGGGTACCGGAACTGATCGCGGCGGGCATCGACGTGGCCTTTGGCCAGGACGACGTTCTGGACCCGTTCTACGGCATGGGCTCTGCGGATATGCTGGAGGTGGCCCACATGGGCCTGCACGTGGCCCACATGACGGGGTCGGCGGACGTGCTGCACGCCTTCAGCGCCATCACGGAGGTCCCTGCCCGCATTCTCGGACTGGAAGGATACGGGCTGGCCGTGGGGCGTCGGGCAGACCTGGTGGTGCTCGACGCGCGCGACCCCTTCGACGCTTTGCGCCTGCGCGCGGGGCGGCTACATGTAATCAAGGATGGCCGCGTGGTGAGTCGCAGCGCATCGCAACGAGCTGAGCTTTTTTTGCCGGGACGCGAGGCCCGAGTAAACTTCGGTCGACCTATACTCGGCTCCTCGCCTTAGAATTCGCGCTACCCGCCTGCGCCAGCGCAGGCGCCGACTGACACCGCCAGCGATAGAGGGAGGAAAAAAATCATGTGCAATTTGTGTGACCACGACCGACGCGGGTTCCTGCGCCGGGCCGCAGCCGGCGCCGCGCTCCTGGCCGCGGGAATGGGGTCGGTGGTAAGCGCCGCCCCCCCCAGCGCAGCGGTCATCCTGGGCAGTGGAAAGTACCGCTACCGGGTAGAGGAGAACTGGGGGGAATTGCCACCAGGCTATTCCTACAAGGATGCGGCGGCGGTCTGCGTGGACAGTCGAGACAACGTCTACGTCTTCAACCGGGGCGCGCACCCGGTGGTGGTGCTCGACCGCACGGGCAAGTTCCTGCGCTCCTGGGGCGAGGACGTGGGCTTCGTGAGTGCGCACGGTGCCTGCGTCGGCCCGGACGATCTGATCTACCTGACCGATGACCACGGCCACGCGGTGCGCAAGTTCACCGCGCAGGGCGAGTTGCTCATGGTGATCGGCACCCCGCGGCGCCCCGCCCCCCGGTTCAGCGGCCACCCCTTCAACCGCTGCACCCACACGGCGCTCTCGCCCCAGGGTGATATTTACGTCTCCGACGGCTACCAGAACCCTAAGGTGCACAAGTACGCCCCGGATGGGACTCTATTGTTCTCCTGGGGAGAGCCCGGCACGGATCCTGGCCAGTTCAACCTCGTGCACAACATCGCGTGCGATGACGAGGGCAACGTCTACGTGGCCGACCGAGAGAACCATCGCGTACAGGTCTTCGACGATGGCGGCGGCTACCTCGGGCAGTGGAACAACCTAGCGCGGCCCTGTGGCCTATTCATGACCCGAGGCAAGAACCCCATCGGCTTCGTGGGCGAACTCGGGCCCGAGAGTGTGGCCGGCCTCACCGCAGGCGTTCCAAACCTCGGTCCCCGGGTGTCCGTGGTCTCGGCCGGCGGCGAGATCCTGGCACACCTGGGAACCCGCCCCATCGGCGAAGAGGCCGGGCAGTTCATCGCGCCCCATGGAATCGCCGTGGATTCACGCGGTGACATCTACGTGGGGGAGGTATCAGCAACCTACTGGCCTATCCTGTACGGCAAGAAGCCCGACCACGAGTTGCGCTGTTTCCAGAAGCTCGTGCGCCTAGCCTAGCCCGTCGCAATTGCCCGAGGGGCTCAAAGCCCTCGGGCATGGTCCGCCTTAGCTTACAGGAGACCCCGCAGGTCGGCGTCGACACGGATGGCCTGACCGGAGACGGTGCGGGACCGCAGCAAGGCCAGCGGCAAGATCATGTCGGCCAGTTGCGTGGGCGCGACGAGTTCCTTGATGGAAGCGCGCGCGAGCCATGCCTGCAGGACTTGCTCCTGGGGCCTATCCGCCAATCGCGCCTTGGCCTCGACAACGCGCCGGATCCGTTCGCCCTCCACCCCGCCGGGCAGGATCGCATTGCAGCGGATGCCGTAAGGACCCAACTCCATGGCAAGGGTCTTGGTAAATCCCACCACCGCCCACTTGGTCGCCGCGTGGGGCGAACGGTTGGGGAATCTGACCTTGCCGGCCCCCGAGGACAAGTCCACGATCGACGCGTTGGCGTAACCCTTCAGGAGTTCCACCGCGAGCCGCGTGCAATTGAATTGCTCGATGATGCAGACCTCCAGGCAGGGATCCCAGTCCTCGGGACGGATCTCGTGCACCGGCCCGGTGGGGCCGGAAATTGCCGCATGGTTGATGAGGCAATCCAGACCGCCAAGCCGGTGCAGTACCTGATCGAAGAGATCGGCAACTGCGGGCCGGTCCGTTACGTCGCAAACGCTGCTGCCAGTGGCCGGATCGGAAGTGCCTATTGCCTCCAGTGCGGCGGCATCCACATCGCAGACATGGACCCGCGCGCCCTCCCTCACGAAGGCGCGCGCAATCTCGAGGCCGCTGCCCAAATCCATGCCAGTGCCCGCCCTAGTCAGTCCTTCGGCGGCGCGCCGCCTGTTTGCCGCACCCCCGACCTGGAGTCGCGCATACGTTTTTCGAGCGTCTGGCGAGGCACATGGCCGGCGCGATGCGTCAACCCCCCGGGCAGAACTCGGCGCCACGCAAAGCCCGATCAGGGATGGGGCCTATCCTGCGGGGCACGCGCCTCTTCTTTCGCCGTGACGGGTTGGCGCGCCGGCGGCTGCGGCGTGGCCGGACGCGGCGCCTCGGGCGCTCGGACATGCTCAGGCACGGGCATGCGGTGTGGGGCAAAACCGGGCACTGGTCCGGGGACAGCCCCCGGCGAGTGCGCGGGCGGGGTCACCCCTACGGGCTCGTGCCCGCGCGCCCGGGGTGCGGGTCTGGGGAGCCCCGCCCACGGGTGAGCAGGGGGGGTTACCGCTGCGAGTTCAGGTGCCCGTGCCAGAGGCGCTTTTGACTGCCCTGGCGCGCGTGTCGAATCGGGGCGAGACCCAGGTGCCAGGCCGGGGCCGCCATAGTCTTCCCGGCCTTCCCGGCTTTCTCGGCCTTCCCGGCCCTGTCGGGAGCGGACGTGGCTATCGGGGCTCAGGGCGTTAAAGCGAGCTTCATCGATGTCCACCCGACGGTGCCGCCAGTCTGGCCGTCCCCAGCCCCAGAGCGGTGCGACGATGCCCAAACTCAGATAGCCGAAGCCCGGCCGGTCGTAAACGACCCCGCTGGGCGTGCCGTCGAAACCGAAGGGCGCGGGCTGCTGGGGCACCCAGGCGCCATAGGCCAGGCGCGGATCAAAGACCGGCACGTAGACGCGTTCCGGGTCGGGGGACTCGATACGGATCGCCTGACCTTCGGTGGACACCATGGCCCGAAGCGAACTCTGCAAGGTTCCCGCGTCGCGCGCCCGCGCCCGCAGACGCTGGACGGAATCCCACACCGCGCCTTGCGCGTTGATGAATACGTCACCTAGGCGCTGGGTCCAAGCCAGGTTGTCGTCCATCAGGTGGAGCACCTCAGGGAACGCTGTCAGAGATTTCACGCCCGGATCCCAGGGCTGCTCATCCAGAGCCGAGGCGAGCGCATCCCCGGTAAGTCCCTGGTGACTCGGATCCATCATCCAGCGGTCTGCTTCCACGATTTCTATCGCACGGGTCGCGCCCCTAAGCACCTGAGCCAGCAACGGGTCAGGGTAGAGGGCGATGGAGGCGAGGAGCCCATCGAGTTCCTCCGCCGAGGGTTGCAACAAGCCCGCCCCCCCCGTTCCCGTCCCGGGCGACTGGGCGAGCGCGGGGACGGAGAATAGCAGGCAGAGCGCCGCCGCCCGCCAGGCGCGCAGACCAAGGATCGCGAACATGATGTCACTCCTTCAATGGGCCGCTTGGCGCCTTGGCGCGCATCGAGACCGATCCGATCATCACCGCGAATGCAGCACACGCGGTTTACACTAGCCCCGCAAAATGCCGCGAGGGTCTCCCGTCGCAGGTTGACGATGGCCCCCCCAACCTGGAGGCAGAAAAATGTCATTGCACGGAATCTGCGGTCCGCGCTGCGCGGCGCTCCTGGTCGTGATCGCTCTGTCCGGCTGCGCAGGCCACCGCCTCACTCAAATGGACAGCGCGCAGGTGGATCAGTTCACCCGCCACGGCTACTCCAGCGCGAACCACTACGACGTGAGCACGCAGTTCACCGCCTGGGAGAGTCCGCTGGGACGCTTCGACATCGCGGCCACGACCCCCAGCGCACCCGGACGCCTTCCCCTGGTGATCTATTTGCCCGCCCTGGGGGAGGACCGCAGTTCGGGCGAAGCGCTGCGCACGGCGTGGGCGGCCAGCGGTTACGCCGTGCTGGCCCTGCAACCGCTATCGCAGGACGCCTTGCGCTGGACTGACCCCGGCTCGCGCCCGGGCGACCCCACGCCGTGGGCCCGCGAGCGTTACGCGGCCCCCGTGATGGCAGCGCGAATCCACGCGCTGCGCACCGTTTTGTTGGAACTCGTGCGTAGACAGGCGGCACGCGAGGCGCCGCTGGACCGCTTCGATCTTGAGCGGGTCGCCCTAGCCGGTCAGGACCTCGGCGCCTACACGGCCATGGTGGCCGCCGGTGAGGCGGTGCTCGACGCGACGCCCCCGCCGCTGCCCCTGCGGGTGTCCGCCACCTTAGCGCTAAGCCCGCATGCAGACTTCTCCGGCGTGCCCCTCTCAGAGCGCTACAGTGCCATACAAGGCCCCGTCCTTAGCACCACCAGCGACAACGACCTTGACCCCCTGGGTCTAGTGGGTTCGCCGTCACTGCGGCGCGCCCCCTTCGAGTACATGCCACCCAAGGACAAGTTCCTGCTGATCTTCGCGGACATCTCACACGCGACCCTGGCGGGTACCCCGGCGCCCCGTTCTCCCCTCGCCGAGGCCGCCCGTGACAAGTCCGCTGGCGGGGGCACGCACCGAAAGCTCAACCCCGTCGGCCCGACCGGTGCGCGCACACCCCAGGTCTCGCCCACGCGCTCGGCTATGGCGGTAGTAGCCCTGCAAAAGGTGAGCCTCGCCTTTCTGGATGCTTACCTGCGCCAGGACCCGATCGCCGCGGAGTGGCTCGAGCGCGATGCGAGTCGCTGGTTGGGCGAAGGGGCGCAATTGCGCCGACGCTGACGCTGAAGCAATTCTCATGGTGCCAACAAGCCCCGGCAGACAGACAAGACGGGGTAACTTAACCGCCTGACTCCCAGGGGGCTGGACAACCCCCGCGCCATGCGCCCGAGGGTCAGCGTGGCCTCGCGGTCGTGCTCGCCGTCCCTGACCGTGATCGACAACTCGCTTACCCTTGAGGGCATCGGACTGGACGGCAGGGCCTCGGCCATGGGCTGCAACTTCAGCGCGCACTCGTCCGCGACGAAAGCTTGACACCCAGTGGGCTGCGTCGAGAACGACTACCGCTGCCCGCTCGCCCTGCGATAGTGGTAGACGAAACTCCGGTAGCGTTGCGGAATCGGGCGGGTGACGTCCTGCTGCTCTTGACGGATCAGTACCTGGCGATTCTTTCGTGACCACAATGAGATGGATGCTGACGCTGGCAGGCGCTGGTATCGCCACCGGTGATCGAGTAATCTTGGTGTTGATCCCAGCGAGGCCACCATGTCCCCCACGTCACCTGCCTCCGTCGACCAGACCCTCGAACTTCTTGCCTCCTGCGACTACGTCGCGGAGCGCAAACTCGCTACCGCCGTGTTTCTCGCGCTTCGGCTCGGGCGCCCCTTGTTTCTCGAGGGCGAAGCGGGCGTGGGCAAGACAGAAATCGCCAAGGTGCTCTCTCGGGCCCTAGCGCGGCCGCTTATCCGGTTGCAGTGCTACGAGGGCCTGGACATCGCCTCGGCGGTCTACGAGTGGAACTATGCCCGGCAGATGATCGAGATCCGCCTAGCCGAGGCCACCGGCGGGAGTAGCCGCGATGCACTGGCCGCAGAACTCTTTAGCGAGCGCTTCCTCATCCGGCGACCGCTCCTTCAGGCGCTGACCGCGGATCCCGCCGACCCGTCCGCCGGGGCGCCCGTGCTGCTCATCGACGAACTGGACCGGGCGGATGAACCCTTCGAGGCCTACCTGTTGGAAGTGCTCTCCGACTTCCAGGTGACCATCCCCGAGATTGGTACGCTGCGCGCCGCACAGCCGCCCATTGTCGTGCTGACCTCCAACCGCACGCGTGAGATCCATGATGCCGTAAAGCGCCGCTGCCTGTACCACTGGGTGGACTACCCGAGCGCGGCGCGCGAACTGGAAATCTTGGCCAGGCGCGTTCCCGAGGCACCCCAGCGCTTGTCCCAGGAAGTCGTCGCCTTCGTGCAACGTCTGCGAGCGCTGGACCTCTTCAAATCCCCCGGCGTGGCGGAGACCATCGACTGGTCGCGCGCGCTGTTGGAACTGGACCGCATCTCGCTCGACCCGGAGATCATCGACAGCACGCTGGGTGCGTTACTCAAATACCAGGACGACATCGCGCGCGTGCAGGGCAGCGAGGCCGCGCGCATCCTGGAGGAGTTGCGCTCGGAACTCGCGCCGTAGTTCGCCCCGATGACGCGTCTCGCGCGACTGCTCGCTGGCGCCCTGCTCCTGGTGGCCGGGCCCCTGGGCGCTCAGGAGCCGCTGCCCATCTTTGACGCGCACGCGCACTACAACCTTGAAACGGGCCGACCGGTCAGCGTGGAGGAGGTGTTTTCGCTTTGGCACCGCGCAGGGATCCGCGCCGCACTGCTTACCAGCCGGCCCAACGAAGGTACCCGAGAGCTCCTGGCGCGGACGCCGCCGGGCGTTCGCACCGTTGCCTTCGCGCGGCCCTACGTGGTGCGCTCGGACGTGAACACCTGGTTCCGCGATCCCGCCCGCTACCGGCTCCTGGAAACGGAGCTTGCCCGGGGTATCTACGTGGGTATCGGCGAATTCCACATCTTCGGCCAGGATGCCGACAGCGAGGGCTTTGCCCGCGTCGTTGCCCTCGCCATGCGGCGCGGCCTTTGGCTCCACGCCCACTGCGACGACTACGTGATCGCGCGCATCTACGCGCTCGACCCGGGCGCGCGCGTGATCTGGGCCCATACGGGCATGACCGTAGCGCTGGCGCGAGTGGCACAACTGCTCGATGCGCACCCGGGTCTGCATGGTGAACTCTCCTATCGCTCCGGGCTTCCCCGGGCGGGGGATCTCCCGGTGGAGTGGCGGGCGCTGTTTCTGAGGCACCCGGATCGCTTCCTGCTCGGCTCAGACACCTGGGTGCCGGAACGCTGGCCGGAGGTGCCCGCGATCATGGAAGACTACCGCCGCTGGCTCGCCCAATTGCCCGCACCGGTCGCGATGCAGATTGCCTGGGGCAACGGCGCGCGCCTATTCCTTGGCGGCGCGGACCCGGGCGCGCATTGAGATGAGACTAGCCGAGAACGTGATGCACTTTGCGCGCGTGCTGCGCCGCGCCGGGTTGCCCGTGGGCCCGGACCGCGTGATGGACGCGCTGCGCGCCATCGAAATCACCGGCGTCGAGCGACGCGACGACTTCTACTGGACCTTGGCAAGCCTGTTCATCTCCCGGCAGGAGCACTTCGAGCTCTTCGATCAGGCCTTCCACATTTTTTGGCGCAACGCGCAGATGCTCGACCGGGTCATGGCCATGACCTTGCCTCGCCTGGGCCAGAAGGACCCGGAACCGCAGCGCTTGCTCGCCAACCGCCTGGTGGAGGCCATGGCCCCGCGCTCGCGCGTGGCGCACCCCGCGGAAGAACCGCCCCAGGACACGCCTGACGCGACGTACACGGTATCTGAGCGCGAGCGTCTGCAGAAGGCGGATTTCGACGGCATGAGTGCCACTGAGCTCCAGGAGGCCAAGCGGCTCATCGCCTCCCTGCGACTACCGCTGCCCGAGGTACGCACCCGCCGCCTGCGCCCCTCCCCACGCGAGGGCCGGGTGGACCTGCGCGATACGCTGCGCGCCAGCCTACGCGGCAGCGCGGACATCATTGCGCTGCGCCGCCGCGCCCCGCAACGGCGGCCCCCCCCCCTAGTGATCCTATGTGACATCTCCGGGTCCATGAGCCGGTACTCGCGGATGTTTTTGCATTTCGTGCATGCCATCACCAGCGACCGGCATCGGGTGCACACCTTTCTCTTCGGAACCCGGCTGACCAACGTGACCCGCCACCTGCGCCACGCCGATGTGGACATGGCGCTCAACGCCGTGGTCGGAGCGGTGGAGGACTGGTCGGGTGGCACGCGGATCGGCACCAACCTGCAGGAATTCAACCTGCGCTGGTCCAGGCGAGTGCTTGGGCAGAACGCCGTCGTGCTACTCATCAGCGACGGCCTTGACCGCGAGTCCGGGGATGATCTAGCCCTTGCCATGGGCCAGCTCCACCGCTCCTGCCATCGGCTGTTGTGGCTTAACCCGCTGCTGCGCTCGGCGCAGTTCCAACCCTTGGCTAAGGGCGTGCGCCTGATGCTGCCGCACGTGGACGAATTCCTCCCCGTGCACAACGTCAGCAGCCTGACAGGGCTAGCCCAGGCCCTCGCCCTGGGCCGCGCGGTGAGGCGTCGCGCGCCCCATCTTTGAGTCCCCGGCACTGGTCCGGTGCGCACGCTGGCAGCGTCGGCGCCCTTCGGAGGTGCACCTTCGCCCCAGGGGCCTTCTGCGACGGGGGGGCTTAACTATTTCGACCAACCGGGCCTCAGCCCGCATGCTTCTTGCAGTTGAGGGGACGACTTGGACGAAGCGGACGCCTCGCGTTTTGCTGTCGCCCCTCGGAGAAAGCCATGGCATTTTTTAGCATCGACATGCGCGTGCTGCGGTCGTTCCTATCCGTGGCCGAAACCGGTAGCGTGACCGAGACGGCTCGGCGATTGGGGCGGACGCAGCCAGCAATCACCCTGCAAATGCAGCGTCTGGAGGAACTGACCGGCAAGACCCTGTTCCGCCCGGATAGCCGACGTCCTGTTTTAACCGACGAGGGGGACCTGGTTCTGTCCTATGCCAGGTCGATGCTTCGGCTGCACGACGAACTCCTCGGTCGACTGTCCTCCCCCGACATCGAGGGCCACGTGATTCTGGGCACACCGGATCTCTACGCCGCCTACCTGCTCCCCTCCATATTGGCACTGTTCCGACGCTCCTTCCCACGGATCCAGGTGGAACTGCGCTGTTCCCTGTCCACCCCGCTGGTAGGCTTGGTGCAGAAGGGCGAAGTGGACATCGCGCTGGTCACGCGCATGCCCGGTTTCAGTGGCGGCGAGGTGGTCCGGCAGGAGCAGCTCATCTGGGTCATGGGGGAAGGGCACGACACCCACTTGGTGGAGCCGGTGCCCCTGGCTCTGCTGCCACCCGGCAACATCTACCGCGATCATGCCATCGAGGGCTTGGAGCGCGCCGGACGGAAGTGGCGCATCTCCTGCGTGAGCGAGAGCGTCGGCGGCCTCCAGGCAGCGGTGTTCGCCGGGATGGCCGTTACCGTGCTTTGCGAGAGCGCCTTGGTGCACGGTATGAAGCAGATCGGCATCCACGAATACTTCCCGCCCCTGCCCAAGATCGACCTGCTGCTCTACCGCGCGAGCGGCCAAGCCACTCCCGCCGCCATGGCCCTGCACGACTACCTGGCCCGCTATCTCAGCGACACCTCGGGCATCACCGACTTGGGCGGGCGCGCCGTGCCCGGCAAACCCGTCGTCGGTCTGCGTACCACGGCTCCCCTACAGGGCCGGGAAAGCCGACCAGCGGCCTGAGCGCGGATGCGCCGCTTCGAAGGCGGCGGCCACACGAAAGATGAGCCCCTCCTCCAGCCAGGGTGCCACGATCTGCAACCCGACCGGCATTCCATCGGCGTCGACGCCACAGGGGATCGTGGCGGCCGGTAGGCCCGTTAGGTTGATGGGCCAGGAGAAAGGGGACCAGCCAAGGTGAGGATCCACGGATTGCCCTGCGATGCGATCAACGCCCAATTCGCCCGCGGCGAAGGCGGTCACCGCCACCGTCGGCGTCACCAGCACGTCCACTCGCCCAAAGAGCGAGAGAAACTGCGCCCGCAACTGCGTGCGCCGGTTCGACGCCTCGACATAATCCACGCCGCCGTAGAGGCGGCCCCTACCGACGACGTCGCGGTATTCTTGATCCGAGAGTGCGAGCGCGGCCTCCTCGCGGTTCACCACGGCAGCTGCCTGTTCCGTGTAGGCAATGGGTTTCAAGACTTGATCCAGGACCTGCGCATCCATGCGTGGCGCATCGGCGAGCACCTGCGCCCCGAGGCCCTCCAGAGTCTTCACCGCGCCCTCGAAAGCTTGGCGCACCTGCGGCGCCACGGCGGCGAAGCCGAGATCCACACTGCAGGCGATGCGCAGTCCTGACAGGAGCCCCGGCGTGATATCGAAGCGCCGCGGCGGCAGCCGCAGGCTGGCGGCATCGCGTGCGTCGAAGCCAGCGATGACCTCCAGGAGCAGGGCTGCGTCCGCCACGGTGCGAGCGATCGGACCGGTGTGGGCTAGCGACGCCCAGGAGGGTGGGAAAAAGCCCGGCGCTCGGGGAACCAAGCCAAAGGTCGGTTTGATCCCGACGACCCCGCAGAAGGACGACGGCACGCGTATGGAGCCCACCCCATCGGTGCCGAGTGCCAAGGGCCCGCAGCCGGCGGCCACCGCCGCCGCTGCGCCCCCGCTGGACCCGCCGCTGGTGCGGTCGAGCCGCCAGGGATTGCGGGTGACGCCGGTGATCGGGCTATCGGCGGTGAGCTTGTAGCCCGATTCGCAGGTCGTGGTTTTACAAGTAATGATTGCCCCTGCCGCGCGCAGCGCCTGCACCACTGCGGCGTCGGCCTCGGGCACGAACTCCCGGAAGACCGGCGCCCCCGCACGCGCCGGTACGCCGGCGACGAAGATCAGGTCCTTCACCGTGACGGGCACACCCGCGAGCGCCCCCGCAGGCTCGCCCCGCCCCCAGGCGAGTGTCGCCTCGCGCGCCCGTTCACGCGCAGAATCGAACATGGGCGTGACCATGACCTTACAGCGCTCGTCCGTGTGGATGAGCGCCGCGATGACCTCTTCCACGACATCGCTCGGGGTGAAAGTGCCGGCGCGGTATCCGGCGAGTAGCTCCGTGGCGCTGAGGCGGGCCAGTGCCACGCCAGCGCCGGGCCTGGGTGCTGACATCAACGCCGCCCGACGTACAGGATTCGGGCCACCGCACGGCGTGCAAGCACACCCACTAGGTGCGCGCAGTACTGCGCATCGGCATGGATATCGGTGTTGAGCCCATCGGAGGGAAAGCGAAGACTGGTGAGCGCATCGACGGAGAATTTCTCCTCCAGCGCGGCCTCGATGACCCCCGCCCGAAACACGCCGGCGCCCGCCCCGGTGACCGCCACGCGCACGCCACCGGCCGTACGCGCCGCAAAGACGCCCACCATGGCGTAGCGTGACGCGGGGCTTTTGAATTTCTCGTAGGCGGCTGCGGCGGGCACGGGGAAGCGCACCGCCGTGATCAACTCGCCGTCGCCGAGCGCGGTATCGAACAGACCGACGAAGAACTCCGCGGCACTCAGCGTGCGGCGGGTGGTCAATACCTGCGCATCCAAGCCCAGCAGCGCCGCGGGATAGTCGGCAGCAGGGTCATTGTTGGCGATGGAGCCGCCCAGGGTTCCCCGGTTGCGTACCTGCGGGTCGCCGATACCGCCAGCGACCTCACACAGCGCCGGGATCGCTGCCCGCACGAGCGCGGAGTTGGCGACGGATTCGTGCGTGCTGCTTGCGCCGACAGTTACGGCAGCCGCGTCGACACGGATCCCGCGCAGTTCCTCCAGGCCGCCGAGGTCAACGAGCCTTGCGGGGGTGGACAAGCGCATTTTCATGGCAGGGATCAAGGTCATCCCTCCGGCCATGGGTTTGGAGTTAGCCAAACCCGACAGGCTTCCGAGTGCTTCCTGCAGGGTGGCCGGGCGCAGATATTCAAAGGTTCTCATGGGCGTGTCCTTTGCAGTGGCGCGGCGATCACGGGACCACCGGGGCAGCCCCGGCGTTGGCGATGATCCGCCAGAGACGGTTCGGCGTGGCGGGCATATCCACGTGATTGACCCCCAGGTGGGACAAGGCGTCGACGACCGCGTTGATCACGGTAGCGGGCGACCCGATGGTGCCCAGTTCACCACAACCCTTGGAGCCCAGGGGGTTGTGCGTGCAAGCTGTGATGTTGGTTTCCACGGAAATCAGAGGGAAATTGTCTGCGCGCGGCAAGCAGTAGTCCATGAAGGAACCCGAGAGCAATTGGCCGGACTCCTGGTCATAGATGCAGTCTTCATACAGGGCTTGTCCGATGCCCTGGACGATCCCCCCGACGATCTGGCCCTCAACGATCATCGGGTTGATGACGGTACCGATGTCATCCACGGCGATGTAACTCAACAGTTCCACGGTGCCCGTCTCCGGATCGATCTCCAGCTCTGCGATATGGGCCCCGCAGGGAAAGGTGAAGTTGACCGGATCGTAGAAGGCCTGCTCCTCAAGGCCGGGTTCCAGGGTCTCCAGCGGGAAATTGACGGGGAAGTGGGCAGACAGGGCAATCTCCGCGAAGGGCTTGTGCCGGTCCGTTCCCGCGACGGTGAAGCTCCCGTCCTTGAACTCGATATCCGCCTCGGCCGCCTCAAACATGTGAGCGGCAATCTTCTTGCCCTTGGTGATGACCTTATTCGTCGCTTTCACCAATGCCGAACCTCCGACCGCCAGCGAGCGCGAGCCGTAGGTGCCGAGGCCGAACTGCACCCGGTCGGTGTCACCGAAGACGATCTCGACTTTATCTGCGGGGATACCCAGCAGCTCCGACGCGATCTGCGCGAAGGTGGTCTCGTGCCCCTGCCCGTGGTTGTGGCTGCCCATGAGCACCGTCACCTCCCCAGTGGGATGCACACGTACCGCCGCGCTCTCGAAGAGTCCGCCGCGCACGCCTAAGCTCGCGGCAATGCGCGAGGGCGCGAGCCCGCACGCCTCCACGTAGGTGCATAGGCCGATGCCGCGCAGTTTGCCGCGCGCGGCCGACTGTCCCTTGCGCTGCGCGAACCCGTCCCAGTCCGCCTTGAGCAACGCCTTCGCCAAACACCCGCCGGGATCCCCACTGTCGTACTCCATCATCACCGGGGTCTGATAGGGATAGGCCCCGGGCGGAATCATATTGCGTCGCCGGATCTCTGCCCGATCGATCCCCAACTCGGCAGCCGCCACGTCCACCAGGCGCTCAAGCACGAAGGTGGCCTCCGGCCGACCCGCGCCGCGATAGGCATCCACCGGCACTGTATTGGTGAACACGGCCTTCACCTCGCAGTAGATGGCCGGCGTGGTGTACACGCCCGCGAGCAGCGGCCCATACAGGTTGGTGGGAATGTTGGGTCCAAAGGTAGAGAGATAGCCGCCCATGTTGGCGATGGTACGTACCCGCAGTCCGAGGAAATGCCCGTCCTCGGACAGCGCCATTTCCGCCTCGGTCACGTGGTCGCGGCCGTGAGCGTCCGAGATGAAGCCCTCGCTGCGCTCAGCCACCCACTTCACCGGGCGCCCCACCCGCCGGGAACCCCACGTCACGAGCGCTTCTTCGGCATAGTGGAATTGCTTCACGCCGAAGCCCCCGCCCACGTCGGGGGAGACCACGCGCAGCTTGTGCTGTGCAATCCCCAGCACGAAGTTCCCCATCAACAGCTTGACGATGTGGGGGAACTGGCTCGTGGTCCAGAGGGTGTAGTGCTCGCGCGACGAATCATACTCACCGATCGCCGCGCGCGGCTCCATGGGGTTGCCCACCAGGCGGTTGTTCACCAGGCTGATGCGCGCCACGTGCGCGGCCCCCTGGAAGGCAGCATCCGTGGCCGCTTTGTCCCCCAGTTCCCAGTCGACGCAGACGTTGTCGGGGATGTCCTCGAAGACCGCTGGCGCGCCGGGCTTGATCGCCTCGAGCACTCCGCCCACCGCCGGCAGCGCCTCGTAGTCCACCTCCACGGCCTCGGCGGCATTTCGTGCCTGCAGCAAGCTCTCGGCAATTATGAACGCCACCGGGTCGCCCACGTGCCGCACCTTGTCCTGAGCCAGTGGGGGATGCGTGGGCTCCTTGGTGGGTGCGCCGCCCTTGCCGGTAACGGGCCAGGCACAGGGCAATCCCCCCACACCGTCGGCGCGCAGGTCTTCGCCCGTGAGCACGGCAAGGACGCCGGGCATCGCCAGCGCGGCATCGCTGCGGATGGCCAGGATCCGAGCATGGGCATGCGGCGAGCGCAAGAAGGCACCCATGGTCATTCCCGGGCGCTTGATGTCCGAGACGTAATTGCCCCGCCCCATGAGGAAGCGCTGATCCTCCTTGCGCAGCAGAGAAGCACCGATACCGGTCGATGAAGTCATTTTCCAAGCTCCTTTGCGCGCTCGCTCATGGCCGCCGCTCCCGCCAGGATGGCGGCGACGATGTTCTGGTAGCCGGTGCAGCGACAGAAATTCCCCTCCAGCCAGTGGCGCACCGACTCCGCGCTGGGATCGGGGTTGCGGGCGGCATAGTCCAAGGCGCTCATGACCATGCCCGGGGTGCAGAACCCGCACTGCAGGCCGTGGTTCTCGTGGAAGGCTTTTTGCATGGGGTGCAGGCCCGCGGCGCTCGCCACTGCCTCGATACTGGTCACCGTGCTGCCTTGCAGCGCCACGGCGAGGACGGTGCAGCTCTTCACGGAGCGACCGTCCACGTGTACGACGCAGGCACCGCACTGGCTGGTGTCGCAGCCGACGTGGGTGCCCGTGAGGCCGAGCCGCTCGCGCAGCAGATCCGAGAGCAGTTCCTCGGGCGCCACGTCTGCTTGCACGGATTTACCGTTGACGGTGAGACTGATGTGCATGCTTGTTTCCTCCGATTCCCTGGCTCAGGCGAGCAGCAGCGAACGCTCCGCCACCCAACTCGCGACGACGATGTCACCCATTTGCATGGGATCGCTGAAGAAATCACGCTCAGCCACGTAGGCGACGAACTCCCCCTCTCCCACGGCGTCGAGCATCACCTTCACGAAAAGTCCCTGGTATTCGATGGCCTTGATGCGCGTATTGAGCGCACTCCAGCCCTCCGGCACCGCTCCCGCCTCGGGGCGGCGCAGAATGATGTCGTCGCGGCGCACGGCCAGATCGACGGGTTCCCCCAGGGCGACCCGTCGCCCGGGCTCCAACGTGACGCACAGCCCCGCTGCCCCTTGCAAGCCCACCGTCACGTTGCCGCCCTGTGCGCCCGTAGCCTTGCCGCTCAGCACGTTCTGCCCACCCAGGAACTCGGCGACATAACGATCATGGGGCCGGGAGTAGATTTCGCGCGCGTCACCCGCCTGCTTGATCTTTCCCTTCTCCATCACCACGACCAGGTCGGCCAAGGCGATAGCCTCCATCTGCGTGTGCGTCACGTGGACGAAGGTAATGCCTAGCTCTCGCTGCATGCGACGCAACTCCGTGCGCATCTGGATCCGTAGCTGCTCGTCCAGCGCCGAGAGGGGTTCATCGAGGAGCAACACGCGGGGCTGGGTAATGGCCGCACGTGCCAGGGCAACGCGCTGCTGCTGGCCACCGGACAAATGCCCGGGCAGGCGGTGCGCGAGTTCGGACAAACGCACCTTCTCCAACATTTCATCCGCGGCGCGGAAGCGCTCGGCCTGCCCCTGACCACGCACGCGCAGCGGGAAGGCCACGTTTTCTCGGACGCTCAAGTGCGGGAACAGTGCGTAGGACTGAAACATCATCGCGGTGCGCCGCGCCACCGGCGGCAGGCCGACGACGTCCTCGCCGCCGATGAGGATCTCGCCGCCCGTGGGGTCTTCATGGCCGGCGATCATGCGCAAGATGGTGGTTTTTCCGCACCCGGACGGTCCGAGGAAGCAGCAGTACGCGCCATCGGGGATATGCAGATTGACGCCGTCGACCGCCGTCACTTCACCGAAGCGCTTGTATATGCCCGCGAGTTCAATATGTCCTTTACCGACTGTCATGGCTGCCTAGTTCAGACTGAAGGGTTATGCCGCGCCCGTCGCCTCTGAATCAGGGCAATGCCACCGAGGCACATGCCGATGATGAGGAACGAAGCGATCGTGGTCACCGTACCTAGCGCATAGAGCGAGGGCGAGGTCACGTTCAAGGTCATGCTCCATATCTCCAGGGGAAGGGTGTTCAGGGAGCCCGAGGTCTGCAGCGTGCGGGCGAACTCGTCGTAGGACAGCGTGAACCCGAAGAGGGCAACGGCCAGCAGACCCGGGGCAAGGATCGGCACCACCACCAGCCAAATGCTCTGCCAGCGCGTGGCTCCCAGGTCGCGGGCGGCCTCCTCCCAACTGCGGTCGAAGCGCGACATCACCGCGAACATCACCAGAACACCGAAGGGAAGTGTCCAACTCAGGTGCGCACCCAGCGCCGAGGTATACCAACTCGGCGGGAGTCCCAGGTATTGAAAGAGCAAGCCGATGCCGATACCGAGCACCAAGCCGGGCGCTACCAGGCTGCCGATCATCAGATAAAACACCACGCCATCGCCCTTGAAGCGCTGCCGGAAGGCGAGTCCGGCGAGAAAGCTTCCCACCACGGTGAGCACCGTAACCAGTAGCGCCAGACTGATGGAGCGTTGGAAGCCGCCCTTCACGTCGCCGGTGCGAACCTGGGTGAAGAGATCGACGAACCAATGCAAGGACAGGCCCTTCATGGGGAATACCAACCCACCGCGGATGTCCTGCAGCGAGAGGACATAGATACACAGCATCGGCCCGTAGAGCGCAAGGACGTACGCGCCGAAAAGGATGGCAAGCACCCAGAAAGTCCAGGGGCGGCGGGGCGCACCCGCTGCGGCCCTGCGCAGTCGCGCGCGCTGCTCGGGGCTGATGGGGCGGGCCCTCATCGCGCGATCTCCTTGCGCACATCAACGGTGCGCAGAATCAGCGAGATCATGACCACGACAGCGAGCAGCAGCACCACCGCCGCGGCGGCAGCGCTGGGATACTGCAGGACCGCGATATCCTCGAACAGGGCGGAGACGATGGAGGCGGAGCCGCCACCGCTCATGACCTTCACTACGAAGAAGTCCCCCATGACGATGGAGAGCACGAAGATTGAACCCAGCGCGATCCCGTTCTTGCTCAGCGGCACGACGATGTAGCGCATGATTTCATAGCGACTCGCACCGGCGTCCAGCGCCGCCTCGATGGTGCGCTTGTCGATGCGGGCCATGGCGTTGAAGATCGGGACGATCATGAAAATGGTGAGTTGATGGACGTAGGCCACCACCACGGCGAAATCCGAGAAAAGGAGAAATTCAAGGGGCTGGTGTATGAGCCCCACACCCATGAGGCTGGAGTTCACAAGCCCATTTTTACCCAGCAGGGGAATCCACGAGATCATCCGAATGATGTTCGAGGTCCAGAAGGGGATGGTGCACAACAGGAAGAGACCGATGGCAAGCAACTGGTTGCGCACGTGGAACACCAGAAAGTAGGCGATCCAGAAACCAATGCCCAACGTGAAGATCCAGGTCAGCAGCGCGAACTTCATGGTACTGGCATAGAGTCTCAGCGTGAGTTCAGCTCCAAAAACCGCTGCGTAGTTCGCCAGCGTGAGGTGCGGAATCATCCCGCCGAAACCGTCGCTCTCCATGAAGCTGGCGATGACAACCACCAGAATGGGAAGCACAAAGAAGGGCACCAACACCAGCACCAGTGGCGAGATATAGAACCAAGCAAGCGTATTCGCGCGGGCGGCCATCAGTCGTGGTCCTGGGCTCGGGGATCGGGCCGGCGAGTGACTTGGAGGCCCCCGCCGGGTTTTTGCGTGCGAGTTCTAGGCAGACTTGAAGTCGTTCCAGCGCTTGTTCATGTACACCGACTCGTCCATCAGCGTGTTCCAGCAGGAAATGTTGGTCACGCGCTCGATAAAGGATCCACCGTCGCGCTTGGCACCCGCTTTCTCCATCGGCACGCCGTAGGGATCCAGAATGGTGTCCTTCGCGGGCTTGCCTTCGTACCAGTAGTCCCATTCGTTGGGCGTGAGGTTCTTCTTCGCCGTCGTGGGAACCGGGCTGTAGTAGCCGTAGCGGGCGACAAAGCCACCCTGCCAGCCCGAGAGGTACCAATTCAGGTACTCGTAGGCGGCTTCGAGCTTCTTGCCCGAGAGGTGGCGCATGAGGGCCATGCCGTTGCACCAGCCCCGGTAGCCTTCCTTGGGCCCCTTGATGTTGACCGGCGCGTAGACGCAGGGGATACCCTTGATGCGGACCGCGGCCACCGCGGGCGACCACATGGACTGGATGATTACCTCGCCTGCGGCCATGAGCTGAACCGATTGGTCGAAGGTGGTCCAGGTGGCGCGGAAATGACCCTGCTTCTTCAGCTCGATCAGGCGACCGATGGTGAAGTCGATCTCCTTTTTGGTCATGTTGCCCTTGTTGCCGTACTTGATCTCGCCAGCGCTCTCGAAGCAAAGGGCCGCGTCCATGATGCCGATGGCTGGCACGTCGAGGATGGCGGCTTTGCCCTTGAATTCGGGGTTGATGAGTTCCTTCCACTCGGTGATCTCACGCTTGATGAGGTCCGGCCGGTAGCCGATGGAGTCGGCGTTGTAGACCTGGGGCAAAAAGGTCATCCAATCGGTGACCTCCTCGTGCAGGTCGGTCGCATCTTTTTTCGGGATGTACATGGCCTCGTAGGGCGAGATGCCCTGGCGCGAGACCACCTTGCCGTTGATCTCTCCCTTCGTGAAGATCGGCAGGATGTTGTCGAATTCCTTGATCCGTTTGCGCTCGATGCCCTGGAGCACGCCACGCTTAGTGGCGAGTTTGGCTTGCCAACCCTCCACGTCGGCGATGTCCACCGAGTTGGGCTGAGTGACGAAGCGGTTGATGGCGGCGGAGGTGTCCAGGTTCTGCATAGTCACCTTGAAACCAAGATCCTTCGAAGCTTGGTCGCCGATAGCCTTCACCACGGAGTAGGAAACGCCGACGTGCCGCAGTTCGATGTCCTTGATTTCCTGCGCCCAGATCATCGGGAAGCCCGTGATCGCCTGCGCCCCTGCGGTACCTGCCAAGGCTGCCGCCCCTTGCAGAACCTTGCGCCTGCCGGCGTTGAGACCGCTGTCGCTAACCGCATCGCTCACCACCGGGGCGGTGGCTTGCGTGACCTTGTCCGTACTCTCGTCCATGTTCGTGAGCTCCCGTTAAGTGTTCGCCGGCCTGTGCCCGGAACCGATGACGCAGATGTGTGTGAGCTGCGTGGACTTATCCTAATCACCACCGCGGGAAAAGAAAAATCAGAAGTTGTTATCGCCAACCGCCGGTCCCGGTTATGTCGAACCCCGCGGCCAAGGTGTGTTCTAATCGGCGGCGCCAGCGGGGCCCGGAGGAGGCTTGGCCGATGGAACCGGCGCGCGGGAGGACGTTCTGCCTCCCCGTGCCGCCAATGCAAGGAGGGACGTGATCGTGGAAATGAGCGGCGAAGAATTAATCGAAGTACCCCAGCAACGAGTCTGGGAGGCCTTGAACGATCCGGATATCCTGCGCCGATGCATCACCGGTTGCGATACGGTGGAGCGCATCTCCGGCGAGGAATTCAAAGTGGTCCTCACAGCGGCGATTGGCCCGGTGAAGGCAAAATTCTCGGGCAAGTTACTGCTTCGCGACGTGGTGCCCCCGGAGAGCTACACCTTGAGCTTCGAGGGCTCGGGCGGCGTTGCCGGCTTCGGCAAAGGCAGCGCCCACGTCCGATTGAGTCCGGAAGGCGCATCCACCCGCCTCTCCTACGAGGCCAAGGCGCAGGTGGGCGGGAAGCTTGCGCAGGTGGGCTCTCGGCTGATCGACGGCGTGTCGCGCAAGATGGCGGAGGAGTTCTTCGCGAAGTTCAAAGCCACGGTATCCGAGCCCGGCCCGGCGGCCCAGGCTGAGCCCACAGCGGGCGACGCCGTCGCAGCCTCCGTGCAGTCCCCTCTCCCCACGCCCGCTGCAGCCATCCCCGCCTGGATCTGGGTGGTCATCGCGCTGGCGGCCCTGGCGTTGGGTTTCTTCTTCAGGCGCTGATGCGCCGGTCCCGCGCCGGTCACCCCGACCGGCGCAACTGCCTCGTCTCGCCGCGGCCTCATCCTGCACTGGGACGCTCAGGAAGCGCGGGAAAGATTCCCATTTTTCGGCACAAAAAATATGGGATTTTGTCCCACGCATCGCCAAACTTGCGGTATTATTTCCCACGAAGACACGGAGCTGACGCGACATGGACACGACGGCTACAGACATGCCCCATGTCTGCCGTAAGCAGTGGGATCCGTTCCGTAGTCACCGAAACCAGTGGGTTCGAAAAAAACCGCCCGACGAACCGGGCCATGACGAGGCGAGGGATCACCATGACCATGCATATCAATCTGTCCCCTGAGATGGAAGGCTACATCAAGGCCAAGGTCGGCAGCGGCTTTTACGGCAACGCCACCGAGGTCATCCGGGATGCCATCCGGCGCATGCAGGCTGACGAGGACCGCGGCGCAACCCTGCGCGCCTCCGCGAGCGCACAAGCCGCGCAAGAAGAAGGCGAGCGCTTCGTGGGTGAATTGCGCGCGAAGATCCAGGGCAGCCGGCGCCGCACTGCGGACGAAACCGTAGGCTTGGCTCACCCCGACATCCTTTCCTGAGAAGCGGCGCCGCTCTCCCCGCTGAGCCTCCCCATCTCCCCGGGGGCGAGCTCGCGCGCTTGGGGGATATTTCCGACGCGCGCGTTTGCCCCGGCGCCGCTATGATGTCCCCTTGGGCGCACGCCTTGGCCATCGCCATCCGGAGCAAGGCTAGGTGTTCGGATTTCCGGGCCGCTGGAGCGGGTGATGACAGACTTTTCGGCGGTGAAATCCCGCCAGCAGGGCATGTGGGCGACCGGGGACTTCGCGATGATCGGCTGGCACACGGTGTTCCCTGGGGAACTGCTGTGCGAAGCCGTGGACCTTCGCGCCGGGCAACGCGTGCTGGACTTGGCCACGGGCAGCGGCAATACGGCCCTGGCTGCGGCCCGGCGCAACTGTGAGGCAGTCGGCATCGACTACGTGCCTGCGTTGATCGAACGGGCCCGGGAGCGCGCGCGGGCGGAACGCTTACCTGCCCAGTTCGAGGTGGGTGACTGCGAGGAGATCCCGTTCCCCGATTCGAGCTTCGATGTCGTGCTCTCGGTCTACGGGAGCATGTTCGCCCCGCGGCCCGAGCAGGCAGCCAACGAGATGCTGCGGGTATGCCGGCCGGGCGGTCAGGTCGGCATGACCAACTGGACTCCCGCCGGATTCTGGGGTCAAACCTTCCAGTTGCAGGCGCGCTATAACCCTCCGCCCGCGGGGTTGCGCCCACCTACGGAATGGGGAACGGAGGAGCGCCTGCACCAACTCTTCGGTGATCGGCTGGGCCCGCTCCAGGTTACCCAGCGTAGCGCATCTTTCCGGTTCCGAAGTAATGAGCATTGGATGGATGTCTTTAGCTCATTTTTTGGGCCGATTATGACGACACTGGCGAGCCTCGATGTGCCGCGACGGGTGGCCTACCGCCGGGAATTGGACGGGATACTGAGCCGTTTCAACCGGGCCACGGATGGAAGCCTCGTGGTCTGCGCGGACTATCTGGAAGTGGTAGGAACGAAACAGTAGGCGGGCGCCCCCGGCGCTATTCGAAGGCCAGCAGCACCATATCGGCCGCGGCCTCGCGGAGCGCAATCAGGTCCTGGTAGGCCGTGGAGGCATGCCATCCCAGGAGGGATTCCCGGTCGGGGAACGCAATCACGACGGTTGCGTCGAATCGGTGCTCGCCGGAGAGCACCGCTATGCACTGGCCGCGCAGCAACACCCGCCCCCCAAAAGGCGCCAGGGTTGCCGGCAGGAGCGATCGGTATTGCTCCCATTTCGCCGGGTCGCGCACTTTCAGGTGGCCAATCACGTGGCAGGTCATGGGAGGAGCCTAGCAGAGTGGTTGCCGGCGGTACCGGAGGGAGTGCGCAAGGCATGCGTCGGGCAAAAAAGAAAAGGGGCAGCGCGAGGAGGAGTACGCTGCCCCAAAGTCCCTCAAGGGGGAGGAGATGGTATGGCTATCGACGCTCCCCGGAGATACTTTAGGGCTCTCGACACGGTTTTTTGTCCCTTGCCGGCGGCATGCCGCTCCCGCCAGCCTTACCCCTTCCAGCAGTTGCCGGCCTTTCGCTATGCTCCGCCCTGCCGCTGCCAGCAGCCGTCATCCTGAGGAGCACCGCATGTCCAGCCCAAGCTTCGATTTCGCCCCTCTCCTCCACCACAGCCTTCCCGCTCCGGCTGCTGCGTGGACAGGCTTCCCCGCCTTCAACTTCGTCGGCGGACACAATGACGCCGACAGTATTCCCGTCGCCGATCTGCTGAGTGCTGCCGGGCGCGTGATCGCCCGCGAAGGCTCCACCTTGGCCACCTACGGATTGTCCAGCGGCCCTCTGGGCTACGCCCCACTGCGCGCATTCATCGCCGCCAAACTCGCCGCCGACGCTAGCGTCAAGTGCTCCGCCGAGGAGGTACTGATCACCTCGGGCTCACTGCAGGGGTTGGATCTGGTGAACCGTATCCTGCTTAACCCGGGGGACACGGTTATCGTCGAACAGGCCAGCTACGGCGGCGCCCTTAACCGCCTGCGCGGCCTGGGGGTGAAGTTCCAGGGGGTGCCGCTCGATCACGACGGACTGCGGGCCGACGCCCTGCGCTCCACCCTGGAGGCGCTGCGTGCCCGGGGCGTGCGGCCCAAGTACATCTACTGCATCCCGACGGTGCAGAACCCCACCGCGACGGTGATGAGCGAGGCGCGGCGGCGCGAGATCCTGGACCTCTCCGAGCACTTCGGTGTGCCGGTCTTCGAGGACGAGTGCTACGCCGACTTGACTTGGTCGGGAGCGCGGCCGCCCGCCATGAGGGCAATGGCGGGGGCTGAGCGCGTAATCCACATCGGCTCATTCTCCAAATCGGTGGCCCCTGCTCTACGTCTGGGCTACCTCGTGGCCGACTGGCCCGTCATGAGCCGCATCCTCAGCGTGAAAAACGATGGCGGCGCCGGTGCGCTGGACCAGATGATTCTGGGAGAATATTGCTTGGCGCATTTCAACGCCCACCTCCCGCGGCTGCGCGCCACCTTGCGCGCCAAGCTGGACTGCCTGCAGGACTCGCTGCGCGAAGCGTTTGGCGACCAGGCGCAGTTCGACGACCCCGCCGGGGGCATCTTCCAGTGGGTGACGTTGCCCGAGGCCGTGGACACCAGCCGCCTCGCCCAGGTCGCACTGCAGTCCGGCGTGGCGATCAACCCGGGGGCGGAGTGGACCAGCGACGGTGACAGCGGCCGCCACCGACTTCGGTTGTGCTTCGCCCACCCCTCCAAGGAGACGATCCGCGAGGGCGTGTTGCGCTTAGCGGAGATATGCCGCCGGGAGTTCGGCCTGCCTCACCAGGCGACCCCGAAACACCGCTAATTGCGACCGCCCAGGCTTGACTACTAGGGAACCCGTGACACAATGCCGTGGTGTCGCCGGGTCGAACCCGCTTGGCATAGCCGGGTCTACGGGCGGCACAGAGCCATTAAACTTCTAGGAGACAGACAATGCGCATCATCAACGCTGGACTAGCTGCCCGAGTGGCGGGGGCCTTCTTGGCGCTGGGACTTTCCGGTGCCGCGAACGCCTTGGACACGAAACTCACGCTGAGCCTCGATGTCGCTGAAAAAATGGCAGTGGCTTGCGACCATTACGCCGCCTCCAAGGGCTGGAAAATGAACATCGCCGTACTCGACGAGGGCGGCGGACTGCTCTACTTCCGCCGCAATCCCGCAGCGTTCCGCGGCAGCGTGGACATCTCCATCAACAAAGCCTGGACGGCGACTCAGTTCGGCTTCCCCTCGCGGTTTTTTGGTAGCGCCATCATCAAGATGGCACCGGGCATCGAGCTCACCCCGCGCCTGATCGTATTCCCCGGTGGCCTGCCCATCAAGGCCGGAGACACCCTGCTAGGCGGTATCGGCGTGAGCGGGGCCTCGGGAGATCAGGATGAGGAGTGTGCCCAGGCCGGCCTGGACGCCGTCAAAGACCTACTGAAGTAAGGCCCTCGGGTTGCGCGTCCAGGCTGGCCTGGGCGCGGAGTGCTCCGATCGCGGCAAGCGGCCGGGCTTGGCTGGCAGCGCGCCGGCCGCTTCGATGCTCGCCGGGGCTGCCTCAGAAGGTGCCCAGTGCGTTGATGAACCACCCGTGGCGCGGAACGACAGATCGGTCAGGTTGTCGGAGAAGCGGGTGAAGTTATAGCCAAGGCCCATTTTCACGTGCGCGTCGAATTGCCGGTAAACGGCCACCAGGAAGCCCGCACGGGAGTCCTCGGCGGCGAGACTGCGCAGTTGCCGCGCTTCGAGCAGGACTAAAGTGGACCCGGCTGTCAAGACACTATTTCATTAGGTTTAAGTTGCACATGTGACTTCAGTCGCAGCTGGACGGCGCTGCCCCGGTGTTGCAGTTGACGTGGCCGTTGATGTGGCCGTGGCCGTTGATG